>JAYVFS010000282.1:0-26679 GCA_043772905.1 Saprospiraceae bacterium
GAAGAAGCGGCTTTTTATGCTGAAAAATTTCGTCGTGCTGTCCGCATTGCCCGCATAGACCCTTATCGAGCCGTGACACACAATAAGGGTATTATGAACGGTATTGACTCTGTTGTGTTGGCAACCGCCAATGATTTTCGCGCCATCGAAGCCTGCGCTCATGCTTTTGCAGCACGTGATGGACAGTACCGCAGCCTTTCAGATTGTACGATTGAAAACGGACGGTTTCGGTTTTGGATAGATATGCCTTTGGCTTTGGGAACGGTGGGCGGCTTGACTTCGCTGCATCCGTTGGCACGTTTGAGCCTTGATATTTTGGGAAACCCTTCGGCTTCGGAATTGATGCAAGTGATAGCCGTCGTTGGTTTGGCGCAGAATTTTGCGGCAGTTCGCTCACTCGTTACAACAGGCATTCAACGCGGTCACATGAAGATGCACTTGACGAATATACTCAATCATTTGGCTGCTAATGAAGCTGAAATGATAGCGGCGCAAGCGTTTTTCATGAATAAAACGGTATCTTTTACGGCTGTGAGAGCATTTTTGGAGACTTTGAGAAGGTAATGAAGAAGCCTTGCAAACACAACCGTTGCAAGGCTTCTTTTTTTTCACAAAATATTGAAAGTCAATTTATTACATCTTGAAATCAATAACCAAACACCTCTTCCAGACTCAACTCTTGCACTTCCCCTATTGATTTCAAATACTCAAAATCCATCTTTGTACGGTCGCCTAAAACCAAAAAGGTATAGTGTCGTCCTTTGACATATTTTTGTTGAAAGGTATGTAAATCGGCAGCTGAAGTCGTTTTTATCACATCGTAAATGGCTTGCCGCACATCAGTTTCGATACCTCTGTCCTTATTGTTGCGATACGTCCAATAGACATTGGCGCGCGTAATCCGTTCACTTTCAATGGTTTTCAAAACCGATTGACGGGCTTGTTCGATTTGTGTTTCGCTAATCGGCATATTTTCTGTGATGTCGTGCATCGCCGTAATCGCTTCTTTCAGCTTATCGGGTTGCGTGCCAACATAAGCATTCAAGTAGTGCCCGCGATTTTGTTTTGAAGGTGTTCCATAAAAAGCGTTCGCAGAATAAGCCAATGCGCGGGCTTCACGGATTTCTTGAAATACAATGCTCGATAAGCCTGAACCGAAATAGTTATTATAAAACGTGGACATGATTTGTTCATCAACGGAATACTGAGGGGTGCCTTTCGAGACCATCAAAATCTCTGATTGCACCATTGGGAAATGAACAAACAGTACTTTGTGGCTTGACATTGGCAGTTCAAGGTATTCTTTTGACACATAAATGGGCTTCAAGTCGTAGGATACAGCATGTTTATCGTCCAATATTTTAGCAACTTCTGTTTGTTCCTTAGTCCCATAATAAAAAATGCGATGCTCAAAACTGGACAAACCTTTAATTTTTTCTACTAGCTCCTGGCTTGTCAAGGCGTTAAGTTCTTCCGTAGTCAAAGCATCCGTGAACGGCGAGACTTTGCCATATTTGGCATAACTCGACATGGCATTGCGAAGTATGATGCGTTTGTCCTTTTTATCATTTTCACGCTTTGCAAAGATGTCTGCGACCATATTTTTCAAGGCAATATCATCACCTTTTACATTTTTCAGAATATGTTCAAACAATTTGACCCCCTCAGTAAACGACTCCTCCAAACCGCTTAAAGTCACATAACTGCGGTCATCATTTGAAAGGACATCAAACGACAAACCCAACTTGTAAAACTCCTGTTGAAGTTCAGCGGCAGAGTATTTATTGGTTCCCAAAAAAGGCAAATAATTGACCGCAAGGGCAAGGGTTTTATCTGCATTTTTACCCATTTCAAGGATATAGTAAAGCGAAAATGTCTCATTTGTCTCGTTTTTGATATAATCGAGTTTCAAACCATTTGCCAACATCGTCGTTGAAATCGCCTTTTTGTAATCAATAAATTCAGGAGAAAGGCTTGGGCTTTCTTGTTTCAAAAACTCGGTTGCAAAAGCTGATTTATCCTTCCTATTGAGCGTTACGGGTGTAATGCTGGGTTTTTCGACCTTCAATACTGAGGGGTCTAAACCCGTTCTTTTATAAACAACGACATAATTATCATCAAAATATTTATTGGCAAATGCGACAATTTCCGCTTTTGTCAATGCCTTTATACGGTCAAGCCGTCCGATATAATCGGGCCAATCAATGTCTTTTATAAAGGCATCAGCAATCGCATTGACCCTTGGAGCATTGTTTTCAAAACTTTTGGTTATTGAATATTTATAATCTTTCACAACCGCTGCCATGAGCCAATCTGGAAAATCGCCTTTTTTTATGCGGTTCACTTGTTCAATCAATAGTTGTTCAACATCTTCCAAGCTTTGTCCTTCACGTGGGCGACCATAAAGCATAAAGCCCGAGTAGTCCGTCAAATTCATCAGACCCGCAGAGGCTTCCAAAACCTTTTGCTGCTGTACCAAATCAAGGTCAATCAAACCCGCTTGGCGATTGTAAAGCATCGAAAAAATCATACTCGATATGTCTACAGCAATGGATTTTGCCCCATTCAGTCGCCAACCCAACTGCACATAAGCCGCTTGAGGACCTATCACTTCCCGTTTTTGGACACCCCTCAGTATCGATTGCTCTTCAAACTTAAAAAGCGGCACTTCCTTGTGTTGATATGTGCCAAAGGTTTTTTCGACCAAAGCGACTGTTTCGTCTGGGTCGAGGTCACCAGATAAGACAAGCGCCATATTGTTAGGTACATAATAGGTCTCAAAATATTTCAAAATATTGTAGTGCGAAGGACTTTTCAGATGTTCGCCTTTGCCAATCGTTGTTTGTGTACCATAAGGATGAGTTGGGAACATCGTCTCCATGAGCGCACGCTGTACTTTACGTCCGTCATTGTCTTGACTGATATTAAACTCTTCAAAAACGGTCTCTAATTCGGTATGAAACAAGCGTAAAGCGACCATTTTGAAGCGTTCTGCCTCCAATTCAAGCCACTTTTCCAACGAATTTGACGGAATGTCATTAACGTAAATGGTGTGTTCATGCCATGTACTCGCATTCGTTCCCTTCGCACCGAGCGATGCGACGAGCTTATCATACTCGTTTGCGGCAACGAATTTTGCTGCCAGATTTGAAATCGAGTCAATTTGTGCATACAAATTTTTACGTACTGAGGGGTCGGTTTCGGCTTTGTGTTGTTCGTATAAATCAGCAATTTTTTTCAACAAAAGACGCTCATTTTCCCAATCCAATGACCCTATTTGGTTCGTTCCCTTGAACATCATGTGTTCCAAGTAATGCGCCAAACCCGTTGTTTCAGCAGGATCTTGTTTTGAGCCCGCACGAACAGCAATATTTGTATAAATACGTGGTTCGTTTTTATTAATAGACATAAACAGCTTCAAGCCATTCTTCAAAGTGTGCATTTTCACTCCGATAGGGTCACCTACTTTGGTTTCAAAATCGTATTTTGGTTTCGTAGGGACGTAGGATGCCGTAACATTCATATTGTTATATAGTATTTTTTGTTCAGAAAGACTTTAAAGTGAAAAGTTGTAAGTGAAAAGTGAACAATAGGGATGTTTGTAATATATTGATTATCAATTACTTGAAAAAAATTATTTTTCATTTTTCACTTGTTACTAATTAACAAAGCCCGAATGAGAATTGTTCGTAAAATGTTGGTTTCGTAAAACTCTGCTTCTGATTTGATAAATTGATGTGTAAATTCTTTTAAAGTTGACAAACTTACAATTTTCAAAACGTTTTTTAAAGGAGTTTAGTTTTTTTTGAAAATAAAAAATCAATAATTATCAGTCAACAGTAACAGTTAACTGTTAACTCACATAAAACCTGGCATCCGCCCTTGAATCTCGTCAAGCAATTTCTGATATTCAACAGGTAAAACGGTTGCAGAATAATTTTGTTTAAAAAATGCCAGCATTGAAGTGTAAAACGCTTGAAGCTTTTCAGCATCCGCTTTTGTAGCGACTCTGTTATTGACATAAGTTAAATATTGAATCGTAAAAGGTTCATAAACCCCTGCCCGATTGATGCGCTCAAATTCTTTGAGCAAATTGTCCAAATTGTTGTCAATTTTATGGTACTCCCCTGCCATTCCTGCCCACATTTTTAATGCTGCACTGTACTTCGGTAAAATTTGAAGGGATCGCTCAAAATACGGTTTCATCACATCTAAAATTGCCTTTTTCTGCTCATTTGTGGCGTTAGAAGGTAATTTCAAAAACTTATCTTCCCATATTGAAATGGCATAAAAACAATTCGAACGCGCACTATTTGGCGAATTTATGATAGCCGAAGCGTTAAGAGTTGCGCCACTATACCAATCCGGCACACGTATCAGTGTCTTTATTGAAAAACCAACGACAAGCAAAGCAGCAATACCTAAACCAAGCACATTTTTATTATTTTCTTTGTTTTTGTCCAAAACAACCATCAATAAGTAAGCCGCAGCAATACAAAAACCCATCGAAGCATGATACACAAATCGCTCATTCATAAACGTACCGACCGACACAACGAGGTTGGAAACAATACTCAATGTTATGATATAAAATGCCGCCGCATAAGCCCAAACAGTACGTTTTTTCCACCCCCTCAGTATAACAGCCACCAAACCGATGTGTAAAACCAAAGACAACAACGATTGCCAATCCGTCCAAGTCATTTTAGGGATTTGGAACGGATAATAATCGTGCGTCAAAGGATGTGGAAAAATTTGCAATTTCAGGTACGATAATAAGGTGTAAAAAACGGTCGCTAAACGGTCACCGAGCGACATGCCATAAAACGGGTTGTTCATCAAGTCAGCCACTTCTTTGCCATCGAGCAAATAACCGATGGCATTGACCCGCATCATTAAATAAAACAAAGTGCCAATTATGATGGGCAAAGTCACTTTTATCTTTTCACTAAAGGTCGCATTTGTAAAAAAATGAGCTGTCAATGGCACAACTGCTAAAAAGGTAATAGCGCTTTCTTTTGAAAAAATACCGACTAAAAAGGCTGCAAATGAAGCGATTAAATATTTAGATGTTTTATTATTCAAATAACGGAACGTGAAGTAGAGCGTACCCAATTCACCGAGCAAAGCAAGAATCTCATCTCGCCCTTTGATATTCGCCACTACCTCAACGTGTAGCGGATGAGCGATAAATAAGGCCGTAGCGATAAAAGGAACAGTAAAAAAAGGAGAGAATTTCGATTCGTCTTCTTTTTTATTTTTATTTGGAAACATAAAAAGCAGGACGCGAAACATCAAAATAGCCGTCAAAACATAGAGCAAAATATTGATAAAATGCCCTGCTGCTTTGTTTCCCTTGCCAAATAAACCAACTTCTGCTGCAAAGGTCGCTATACTGAGGGGTCGGTAACGGTCGCCTTCGAGCAAGTTTTTTTGCTCACCAAAATAGCCCCGAAAACTTTCATACTGAAAAATATCGGCGATGCCATCAAAGCCACGTTGCGTAAATTTGTTGCCCGTAATGACCATCGTATCGTCCAAAGCATAATCAAAACCGACGGTTGAGGCATAAAGTCCAAACGCCAAAACACTCAAAATAACTAAAACCAAGACATTTTCCTTGAAAAAAGAAGTTTTACAGGATGTCATTACCGTTTTAGACGGTTTAGAAACAGCCGTTTTTTGTTTCGGCTTCGTTGTGGTTGTATTTTTTTTAATCTTAGACATATCGTTCTGTTTTGTAAAATCATACTGATTGTCTTAGTAAATGTTTCAAACACGCTCAATAATCGTTGCAACACCCAAGCCTGCCCAGCCACCCAAAGCAATCAAAGCCCGTTTGAGTCCACGCCTTTCCAGTTCATCTAGTACCGTTCCAAGCAACATCGCACCCGTCGCACCCAATGGATGACCGAGTGCAATCGCACCGCCATTGACGTTTAGAATAGTATCGTCAATCGACATATCACGCTGAAATTTTAGGACAACAGAAGCAAATGCCTCATTCACTTCCCACAAATCAATGTCTTTGGGTGTCATCCCCGCTTTTTTCAAGACTTTTTTGGCAGCAGCACTATGACCCAACAACATAATTGTCGGCTCACCACTAACAGTCGAGGTCGCAACCACACGTGCACGCGGCGTCAAACCAACCGCTTGACCTTTCTCCAAACTACCGACTAAAACTGCTGCCGCACCGTCCACAACTCCAGACGAATTACCAGCCGTATGAACATGCCGAATGAACTCTACTGAGGGGTACTTTTTTTGTGCCATCGCATCAAAACCCATTTCGCCCATGCTCGAAAACGAGGGTTTCAAAGCCGCCAAAGCATCAGATGAACAATCGGGGCGCACATGCTCGTCTTTATCCAAAATGATTAAACCGACCCAATCTCGAATTGGTATGATGGATTTGTCAAAATAACCGTTTTGCATTGCAAAAGTCGCTCTTTGATGCGACTGCAAGGCATAAGCATCAAGTTCTTCACGGCTAAAACCTTCTATTGTGGCTATCAAATCAGCCGCAACACCCTGTGGCAAATAGTTGATTTTACCCACAACATCAGGGTCAAAAAGCATCGGACCATCGTCAGAGTGCATCGGCACACGACTCATGCTTTCTACACCGCCCGCTACGATGAGGTCTTCAAGCCCCGACCGAATTTTCATCGCTGCCAAATTGACCGCTTCCAAACCTGAACAACAAAAACGATTGATTTGCATACCGCCCACCGTCTCGTGCCAATCGGCAAACAGCAACGCCGCTTTACCAATATTGCCGCCTTGATCGTCCATCGCCGTCACACAGCCGAAGATGCCGTCATCTACTTGCGACGTATCCAGGTCGTTCCGGCGTTGCAACTCCTTCAAAACATCGCCCAAAAGGTCAATCGCACGAACTTCGTGTAGTGACCCCGATGATTTGCCCTCGCCACGCGGCGTTCTGATAGCGTCGAATATATATGCGTCTGTCATTCTTTTTTATTTCTTTTTGAGTAATTTAATAAAATCTTCTTTTGAAGGCAAAACCAAAGCATATTCGCTTGCAAATATCTGTGTATTGTCTTCGGGTAGTGTATATTCAACGACCATTTCGCTTTTGTACCGACAAAGAACAATACTAACCGTTCGATTTTCATCTGGCAATTTAATTTCACGGTCATAGTAATTGACATACATCTGCATCTGACTTAAATCCTTGTGTTCTAATTCGCCAATTTTTAAGTCAATCAAAACGAACGCTTTTAGCAAACGGTTGTAAAAAACAAGGTCAATATGAAAATGTTTTTCATCAAACGTAATACGCTTTTGCCTCGCCACAAATGTAAACCCTTTGCCTAATTCAAGTAAAAAGGCTTCTAATTGGTCAATTATGGCCGTTTCTAATTCTTCTTCACTATAAGATGAATGTGATTCTAAACCTAAAAAATCTAACATGTAAGGTGCTTTGATAGCGTCTGATGGGTTTTCAATTGTCCACCCTTCACGACTAAGAGCCAAAATACCTTCTTTGTCTCGACTTAATGCCAAACGTTGATATAAAGCACTATTAAATTGTCGTTTCAATTCTTTGAGATTCCACATATTGGCTGCGGTTTCTATCTCATAAAACGCTCTTTCATTTGGGTCTTTCAGACGCATTAAAAAGATATAATGAGACCAAGATATTCGTGGATCTGGAAAATTCTGCAATTGGTCAGACAGCGTCTGACCGATTGGATAAGTAAAATAAAATTGGCGCATTTGTTTGAGGTTTGTAAGCGAAAAACCTTTTCCAAACTCCTTTGAAAGTTCCGTACTTAAATGCTGTAACATTTCAGTCGCATATTTCGCACGTTTTTGCCCTTTCTGTTCATCTTCAACTATCCGTTTTCCAATATGCCAATAAGTCAGCACCATTGTGCTGTTGATATACCCCAATACTTGCTGTCGGGCTTGTGTAATGAGTTGTCGTATGTCGTTTAAAATCGATTCCATGATTGTTTACCTTTTTTTATTACATTTCTTTTGATTTTCTAAGGAATAATCGAATATGCCCTGCTAAAGGCTCAAAATTAGAAAAATATATAAAAAACAGGGCTAATACTGAGGGGTAGTTTTCAACCTAAAAAAACATCCGCAAGATTCGGGTTGTCCTCGTCTCCTTAACTCTCTACATTTGTATCAAAAAAAAGACATGGAACAAAATATCAATTATCAACGCATCGAGCAAGCGATTCAGTTTTTATCAAAAAACATCAATCATCAACCTGATTTAGACGATGTGGCGCGACAAGTGCATTTGAGTCCGTTTCATTTTCAGCGCATTTTTACGGAATGGGCGGGCATCAGTCCTGAAAAATTCCTTCAATTTCTGACAACAGAATATTTGAAAACGAAGCTGTCTGAAACGGCAAACGTGCTTGAAGCCGCCAATATCGTCGGTTTGTCAAGCCAATCGAGGGTTTATGACCTATTTGTAACACTCGAAGCCGTCACACCACAAGAATTCAAAACCAGTGGAGAAGGCATCAAAATTGAGTACGGCATACACGAAACACCGCTTGGCACATGCCTTTTAGCAACCACACAACGGGGCATTTGCAGTTTGACTTTTATCAATAATGACGATAAACAAGCCGCTTTGGAAGAGTTGAAAAATAAGTGGAAAAACGCACAATTCATTGAAAATCAAGAAAATACTGAGGGGGTCGTTGCTCAAATTTTTGATGCGCACACGCCTAATAGAAAATTTAATTTGCTCATAAAAGGCACTAATTTTCAGATAAAAGTATGGCAAGCATTGCTGAAAATTCCGTCAGGCAGTGTGGCTTCTTATCAAACCATTGCAAAGGCAATAGACAATCCCAAAGCGGTGCAAGCCGTCGGTTCAGCGATTGGCGCAAACCCGATTGGGTATCTGATTCCATGCCATCGCGTTATTCGAAAAGAAGGACAAATTGGGGAATACCATTGGGGAAACGCCCGAAAGCAGGCAATAATCGGTAAAGAAATGGCGCAAGCAGCCTTCAAAATGTAATTTCTAATTTTTTAATTCAATATCTATTTACAATGAAAAAGACGTTTATTTTAATTCACGGCTCTTGGCACAGCTCGTGGAACTGGCACCGCGTTTTACCTATTTTAGAAAAAATGGGACATCAGGTATTTGCCATTGATTTGCTCGGCATGGGACGAGATAAACCCCCCATCAATACCGTCAAATTAGAGGACAATGTCCTGAAAATCTGTGATTTAATTGACAAAATAGCAGGGAAAGTGATTTTAGTTGGGCATAGTAAGAACGGTATAATGATATCTCAAGCGGCTGAATATCGCCCTCAAAAAATTGAAAAATTAATCTATTTAGCGGCATATTTAATCCCTAATGGCAAAACTCAAAGGGAATATTCGGTGCAAGATACTGAGGGGGTGCTGAAATCTTATGTGACAATTCACCCTGAATTGAATGCCACGACCTTACAGCCCGCTATATTTAGAGAAGGGCTTTATCACGATTGTGATGCTTTTTCAATTGGATTTTATGGAAAGTGAGGACGAAAGTCCAATAGATTAATGCCGTTTCATGTCTTGTACAACTTCCAACATAAGCCCCGTTTCATCCGCTATTTTTTGTAGCGAAAGGCTTTTATCTTGCAACAAGACCAATGCTTTTTCATAACCTAATTGCGTATTTTGGACAAATTCAACAGACACTTTCACCAAATTGGCAATCGAATCTATTGAAGTCATCCCATTTTCCAAGAGGCTAATGACAAACTCTTGTGATTTAATAGTGGCTTCTTCAAGTTTACCTTCAAGTTTACCTTCAAGTTTACCTTCAAGTTTACCTTCCTTGGTGCCTTGTTTGAAGCGAACGTCTTGACGAATATCATAAGTAATAGGCATGGTTTCCATGATTTTAGTTAATAATGGTTGCAAATTACGCAAACTCGAAATAATTTCCAACTGAACAAGGTGTTTTTCTAACTTTAACCCACCTTTATCCAACTTTTTATTTTAAATTAAATTTTTATTACTAAAATATTGAAATTCAATAATTTATGACATTTACAGATAGATTAAAAAACGAGGAAACACTCGACCCACAAGACTGGACATCGCTCCGTCATCTCGCCCACAATATGGTGGACGATATGCTCGATTACCTTCAAAATGTCAAAGAACGCCCTGTTTGGACACCGATTACTGAGGGGGCAAAATCTGCACTCAATCAACCTTTACCGACCGAACCGACACCGCCTGAACAGGTATATGAAGATTTCAAAATGCACGTCCTGCCTTTCAATATGGGCAATGTTCACCCACGTTTTTGGTCGTGGGTCAACGGCACTGGTACCGCTATGGGTATGCTGTCCGATATGCTCGCATCGGGCATGAATCCGAACAATACAATTGGTGAACATGCTGGGCAATACGTTGAAAAACAAGTGATTACGTGGCTAAAAACGATGTTTGGCTATCCCGAAACGGGCAGCGGCTTATTGGTCAGTGGCGGTTCATTGGCGAATATTACAGCCATTATTGTCGCCAGAAATCATTTTGATGCGCAAATTCGAGCAACAGGAAACGCCTCCGTTGGCGGCCAATTAACGATGTATTGCTCGTCTGAAACACATAATTGTCTATTCAAAGCGGCAGATGTGATTGGCATTGGTAACGACAATTTGAGAAAAATTCCCGTTGATGCTGATTATCAAATTGATGTGAACGCCTTGAAAAAAGCAATTTTAGACGATAAAAACGCTGGAAAAGTGCCGTTTTGCATTATTGGCAACGCAGGAACGGTCAATACAGGCGCAATTGACCCCCTCAGTAAATTGCAAGATTTGGCACGCGAATACGGTCTGTGGTTTCATGTGGACGGTGCTTTTGGCGCTTTGGCAAAACTCGATGCTGCTTTTGACACCCGTCTCAAAGCCATTGAAACAGCAGACAGCGTAGCTTTTGACTTGCACAAATGGATGTACATGAACTACGATGTTGGCTGTGTTTTGATTAGAGACGAGACGATTCACCGCGCTGCTTTTGCACAAGCTGCTTCGTATTTGGCACATCACGAACGTGGTTTGGCAAGTGGTATTGAGCCACGTGGCAATTTTGGTTTGGAATTGTCACGCAGTTTCAGAGCCTTAAAAGTCTGGATGTCCTTGAAAGAACATGGCGTTGAAAAATACAGTCGGCTCATCGGGCAAAACGTTGCACAAGCGTTTTACCTTGCAGAACTCATTGATAATCAACCACTTTTAGAACTTTTGGCAAAGCCTGTGATGAATGTCGTATGCTTCCGATTCAACCCCAAAGGGCTTTCTGATGAGTCGTTGAATGCTTTGAATAAGGAAATTTTGATGCGTTTACACGAGCAAGGCATTGCAGCACCGTCTTATGGTTTGCTCAATGGTCGTTATGCGATTCGGGTTGCCAATGTCAATCATAGAAGTAAAAAAGAGGATTTTGAAGCATTGGTGAATGGTGTTTTGGCGATTGGACAAACGATAATTGGTTCTTAGAAAAATTAACAAGACGTCGGCGAGGTTTGAAACCTCGCCGACGTTAGCGAGAAAAAAGCCGTGATACTGAGGGGTCAGTTCACGGCTTTTTTTTATTTTTAACTTTTTTCAAAAACCGTTGTAACAAACCCGCAAGGCGATTCGTCGTTGTGTTATAAATGCCTAATAATGAATTTTGAAAAGCTTGCCATCTCTGTTAAAGACAAACTCTATCGTTTTGCACTCCGCATGACGGGCGATGTGGCAGAAGCGGAAGATGTGGTGCAGGAGGTTTTCATAAAAGTATGGAACAAGCGCGATGATATGCAAGAAGTTCTGAATCATGAAGCCTACTGCATGACTTTGACCCGAAATTTATCGCTGGACAAATTGCGTTCAAAACATCGGCGAACGAGTGAAATTGGTGAAGCCTTGCAGTTAACTGATTCACATTCAACACCTTATGATGAGACTGAAAAAAGTGACGCCATAGAAAGTATTAGAAAATGGATGCAAGATTTGCCTGAAAAACAACGATTAACGATGCACCTGCGAGACATTGAAGGTATGACTTACGATGAAATTTCAACCACTTTGGAGATGTCCTTGGCACAAGTAAAAGTGAATTTACATCGGGCAAGACAATTTATTCGAGAAAAAATGCTGGCGTCGGAAAGTTTTGGTTTAGTTGATAATGGATAAACACAGATTTAAGAAATTTTTAAAAAATTGATACAATGACTTTTACAATCATAAATGACTTGATAGAAAAATACTTCACAGGCGAAACGAGCCTTGAAGAGGAACAAATACTGAGGGGGTATTTCAAAGGTTCAAATATTGACCTGCGCTTACTTTCTTATGCACCGCTTTTTCAATTTTTTGAAAAAGAAAAGGACATCGTTTTTGAGGGTTCTAAAATGCCAAAATTTCAAAATGCTGAAGCTCGCATACCAAAACTCAAAACCCAGAACTCAAAACTCAAAATACTGAGGGGTGGATATTTTTGGAAAATAGCGGCAACATTGGCGTTTTTGGTGGTTGGTAGCGTTGCAATTTTTAAAGTTTTTGAGCCGAAATCGCCACAAATTGTTGAACATCGTGGCGCAAAAATAATTGTGCTTGACGGCGACGATGACCCCGAAGTTGCTTACGAAAAAGTGAAAGAAGCCTTATCCTTAGTTTCTAAAAAAATGAAAAAAGGAACGGACGAAACGACGGATGGTTTAATGAAATTAAAAGATGCTACATCGGTTTTAAATAACGAAAACTAACATTAAAACCATTTAAAAGCATAGCGATTATTTTGCAAAATTTCGTGTTATTTATCTCCAATTCAATAGTTCTTGAAAATTATTTTTATTATAGTTAAAATTAAAAATCATTAAAATGAAAAATATGCTGCGTTTAAGTTTTGCTACTTTTTTATTCTTGTTTTGCTTGTTAAGTACCCCCCTCAGTATATCGGCACAAAACAACGCGATTGAAAAATTTTTCAATCAATACATGGACGATGAAACGTTTACAGTGGTTCATGTAACCCCTAAAATGTTTCAAATGATTGCCAAATTGGACATTAAGGACAAGGACTACGCCGACGCCAAAGCCGTCCTCCAAGACCTTAAAGGTTTGTGGATTTTGACGACCGACAACAACGCTAAATCTCCACAACTGTACAAAGAAGCGGCTTCAAAAATCAATACACAAGAGTATGAACTCTTGATGACCGTGCGTGACAAAGGTAGTAATGTCCGCTTTTGGACAAAGGAATCGAGCGGTATCATCAACGAATTACTGATGTTGGTTGGCGAACCTACGGAATTTACGCTCATCAGTTTTGTTGGCAAAATTGACCTTGATAAGATTTCAAAACTGGCGAATAAGGTGGATATAAATGGTATGGAACACTTGAAAACGGTTAAGAAGAAGAATGAATAGTTAATCAGAAATTATCATTTTTTGTCATTCTGAACGCAGTGAAAGAATCTGTTTAAAATATTATTCAGATTCTTTCACTGCGTTCAGAATGACAAAAAAAATTAAAAAAACAATCTAAAAAATTAAGTGTAATGAAAAAGCTAATTGTCTTATCTATATTATTGGTTTTCAGTCAATTGTCTTATGGTCAACGCGATGCTTTGGACAAATTTATGAGTCGTTTTCAAGGCAAAGACGGTGTAATGAAAATGTCTTTCAACGGCAATTTCGATTTTGGCAGCGACGACAATTTGAAAGGTTTTGATTTCAAATCGGCTAAAAGCAAAATTACAGGTGTGCGTTTGTATATTTTAGGCGAAAAAGCACAAGTGCAAAACGCTGAATTTCAATCACTTGTGAACAATATGAAACGGGCTGATTTTGAAGATTTTATGACTGTTCGGAAAGGCGGCGACCGCGTTCATTTTATGGGTCGTGAAACGAATAAGGGTTATACCGACATCACTTTTTTGACAAAAGACGATAAAGGCGGGGCATTTTTGATGTGCCTCGAAGGTTTCTTCTCAAAACACGATGTTGACAACATGACAAAAGAAAATAGACCTTAGGTAATGGTGAATATTTTAATGGTGAATGGAGAATTTGCCTAATATATATTAACAAAGAAAACAATTTTTTAATAACTACGGAGCTTGCTCCACAACGACCAATTTGCAATGAAAAAGCTTTTATTTTTTATTTTTATCTTATTGACAGTCAATCAGTTAGCGCAAGCGCAAACACAAAGTATTGACCGATTTGTCCGCAAATACAAACGCTCGGCTACGGGTGAAAAAGTGGACATCACTGTGCCAGGTTGGCTCATTCGCTTCGGTATGCGGTTCATGGACAAAGACGACCTTGAAGGTGTTGATATTCAAGCGATTGCACGAAAAGTCAGCGAAGTACGTGTTGTTTCTATCGAAGGTGGCGGCAAAGTGGCTTATGCCGATTTCCAAAAATTGATTAATGATGCAAAATCAGAAAACTTTGAAGAGTTGATGACCGTCCTCAGCGATGGCGACAATGTGCATATTATGATGCGTGAAAAGAAGGGTTTTATTCGTGATGTGTTTATCATGGTTCAAGAAAACAGCGGTGAGTTTGTGTTGGTGGATATTGGCGGCAAGTTCACGATGGACGACATCAACCGTGCTATTCAAGATGTGAATGTGAAGAAGAAGCGTTCAAAAAAGGAGCGAATCACTGAAATTGATTAATAGAGAACGATGAATAAAAACTTGATAATCAATGCTTTAAAGCGATGGCTATTAATTTATCACTCATTTTAGTTCAAAAAATAAGGTTTTTACTGAGGGGGGTAAAAAGTGGTGATTCCGCTTTTTACCCTTTGTTTTTTCTTTATTTTTTTCAAAAAAATAGCGTTAAGTTTGCATTGGAGAAATGCCAGAGTGGTCGAATGGGCTTGACTCGAAATCATGTGTACGGGCAACTGTACCGAGGGTTCGAATCCCTCTTTCTCCGCTTTTTGATGCCTATTCTGTCTTTTGAATAGGCTTTTTTGTTTGTTTCAACCATAAAGACCTTTATCTTTGTAGGGTTAATAAAGTAAAATATTAAAAAATGACAACACTCATTGCTCAATTCGACGATACAGCGAAACTTGAAAAAGTGATTGCTTTGTTCAAAAAGTTGAAAGTGCCTTTTCAATTTGATGATGGTTTGAATCGAATAGGAATTGAACCTGAAAATGATGAAGATTCAGCAATCAACGCACTTATCCAAGACCGCTTGATAGAAAAATATGTTGCCACAGGTCAATGGGAAAAAATGGACGATGAAGAACGTCAAGATGCTTCTTTGCTTGAAAAAATGTTACTAACTGAATCGGAATCGGAATTTGAAACCGTTTCTGCCGATGAATCGGACTTATTTTTAACCAAATTAAGACAAGGTGTACTATGAGAATTGAGATAACTAAACAGTTTATCAAAGCCGCATCTAAACTACCGTCGCCTACTCAAAAACAAGTAGCGGAAGCCATTGATAATTTCAAAAAGGCTTCATCCCTATCAGAAGTTAACAATTTGAAACCGCTTTATTCTAAGAAAAACCGTACTTATTACCGCATCCGTGTAGGAGAATATCGGATAGGATTACAATTTATTGACGGTATTTACTATTTCCAAACGATTGATATACGAGGAGATTTTTATAAAACCTATCCGCCTAAATAACTTCTTGGAAACCAAATTACACAGCATTATCCACAAATACTATGACAAAACCCGTTATCGTACCCACACCAAACCGACCACAAGCCTTTTTTTGGCTACTGATATTAGTGCTTGTGCCGTTTTTGTTCTTTTTCAGGATGAAAATTCAAAGTTATTTTTACAAAAAAAATCAATGTGAAGAGCCGCGCCGTCGTGAATGGCAGTCGTTTGATGTGGCGATTCCGCCTGGTTATGCGGTGCATGGCATAGATGTGAGCCATTATTCGTGTAAGATTGACTGGGAAGAAGTCAAAAATATGAACCAAAATGGGATTCGGGTGCATTTTGCATATATGCGGGCAACCCGAGGTTTGAATTTGGTAGATTATCAGTTTTCAGAGAGTTGGAAAACGGCTGGAGAGGCAAAGATACTGAGGGGGGCATATCATTTTTTTATGTTCCGAGACAATCCTGTTGACCAAGCGCGTTTTTTTCTATCAAATGTACCCATTGAAAGAGGTGATTTGCCGCCTGTTTTGGACATTGAAAATGATACAGATGTGGATGATAGAAAGCTAAACCGCGATGATATACTGAAAGGCATAGCTGCGTGGTTGTATATTGTCGAAAAGCAAACAGGCTTGCGCCCGATGATTTATAGTAATTTGGACTACTATAAACGCTATTTAGCAGGCAATTTTCCTAATTATACGATTTGGATTGCGAGTTATAAAAGTAAAGGAACGGTGGTGTTGCCCGACAATCGGCAGTGGTCTTTTTGGCAGTTTAGCGACAAAGCGCGATGTAATGGCATTAGTGAACCGATTGATTTGAATGTTTTTGCGGGGACGATTGAACAACTTTATGCCTTATGCAAAAAGTAGAATTAACAATAAAAAAGCCATCTTGAAGACTCAAGACGGCTTTTTTATTATGATTTTGCTAAAAAAATTAAGCTTCAACAGCAACTTCTTCAACAGCTGCAACTGCAACTGGTGCATCCGCCGAAACGATTTCGACAGTGACCGAAGCCGAAACTTCTTTGTGCAAATTGACTGTAGCGATGTGCGTACCCAATTCTTTCAATGGCTCAGAAGCAACTTTTTTGCGCTCGATAGAGACACCCAATTGTTCAGAAATCGCCGCAGCGATTTGAGCAGCATCAACAGAACCAAATAACTTGCCCGAAGCACCTGCTTTGGCAACGATTTTAATCGTTTTGCCATTGAGTTGTTTCGCAGTTGCTTCGTATTCACCGAGGCGAAGCGATTCTTTTTTATCCAATGCGCGATTGATAGCGGCATATTTACGGCGATTAGAGTCGTTTGCAACGAGTGCTAAGCCTTTAGGGATAAGGAAATTGTTGCCAAAACCGTCTTTAACTTTTACGGTTTGGTACTTATCTCCGACCTTATCCACATCTTGTAACATTATAATATCCATGATGAAATTTAGATTTTTAATCCCAATATTTCAAAATTTCAAAACATATAAACCCTTGAAATTCTGGAATTTAGAATTGTGGAATAAATAATTACTTCATAAGGTCTGCCAAATAAGGCAATAAACCTAAGTGACGTGCACGTTTGACGGCAGTTGACACTTTACGTTGATACTTCAAAGAGTTGCCTGTAATACGGCGTGGAAGCAATTTGCCTTGTTCGTTGATGAATTGAAGCAAAAAGTCTTCGTCTTTGTAATCAACATGCTTGATGCCGAATTTTTTGAAGCGGCAATATTTTTTACGCATCGAACCGATGTTCGGATTGCTTAAAAATTTTATATCATCTCTGCTAGTAGCCATTTATGATAGATTTAAAATTTGAAAAAATGATGGTTAAAAGAAGGCGATTAAACAAGGTCAGCGACCAAGTCCTCGACATCTTCCGTCTCGTCGTCTTCCTCAGCTTTCTTTTTAGCCAAGATGTCCGCACGGTTTTTCTTACCGATTTTGCCCGCACGTTTGTCTTCGTTGTATTTAACAGCGAATTTGTCCAACGCCACTGTTAAGAAGCGGAGAACTTTGTCGTCACGACGCAAAGTAAGTTCCATTTTGTCAATGATTTGGCCATCGTTGCCAGCAAACTCGATGCAGAAATAAACACCACTGTGTTTCTTTTTGATGTCATACGCCAATTGGCGCAGACCCATTTCGTCAATATGAACGATAGTGTAGCCAGCAGCTGTTAACATATCGGCATATTTCTGAACTGTCGCATTTACTTCATCGCTCGACAGAGTGGGATCTACGATGAAGGTAACTTCGTAATTACGCATATTCGAAGTGAATTTTGATTAGAAATATTGTTAAAAAAATTATTATTATGCCTTGCCTTTGCAAAACGCCCGCAAATGTAGCCTTTTTAATTAAATTAGACAATTTTTTTTGAAAAAAAGGTTGAAAAAACTGTATGGATATACCTTTGCTATATTGAATTCAAAGTGATTTTACTTACAATGCTTGGAGCTATTTTCTTTTATTGGCATGGTATCAATTTTAAATATTTGATAAATAAAAATAACATGATATTTGTAAAAAGTCAACAACTTGTATTACCTTTATAACACTTAATTAAATTACTGTTTCTTTAACCTTTTAAATCATTTTTAAGAATGAAAAATTCCTCAATTCCTCAATTCCTCAATTCCATTAAATCATTTCCCAAAGGTTTTTTGATGATTGTATTTACTCTGTTTTCTTGTCTCTATGTTACAACAAAAACTTTTAGTCAAATTAAAGTCAACTCCAATGGTGAAATAAAAATTGGAAATGAATGGTCTAATAATGATTATAACAACGAAGTAAGTATTGAGACTTTTGGCTTGAACATGACGAATTACCGACCTGGTGCCAAAATGTCTTTTGGGGATTATGGCAGTGCGACCAATTATAGTGCAAATGTATTCATTAGTGAATATGGTAATTATGATTCAGATGCTTTACAACTGAATGGCAAAGGCGGTATTTTCTTCACAACAGGTGGTCAAGGGACTTATGAAGTTGCTCGATTTACTTCATCGGGTGAATTGCACGTAAGAGGTGCAGTGTATGGTAGTTCTTCAATTTATTCAGATGGTCGCTTGAAAAAGAATATCAAGTCTATGACCAATTCCTTGCAAACGATAAAATTACTGAGGGGTGTCTCTTATGATTTGAAAACAGATAAAGACGATGCCTTGCTTGCAAGTTTACAAACAGTAAGAACAATAGACGTTAAAAGCGCAAAAGATTTAGAAAAATCAAAGAAAGAAGCCCAAGACCGCATCAGAGAATCTACTAATCAAATAGGATTTATAGCCCAAGAAATTCAAACAGTACTGCCACAATTAGTCAAAACCAATAGTGAAGGCATGCTCTCTGTCAATTATGTAAGTGTTATACCTTTATTAGTAGAAGGTATGAAAGAGCAACAAACCCTTATCGATGCTCAAAGAACTGAAATTGATAATCTAAAACAAGATATAATTACTATTAAAAGAAAAATTGGTTTGTAGTAATAACATAAGTAACGTGTAAAACGATTTGATGTTATTATTAACATGTAAGCCAATATAATTTTACATGTTACTCCTAAAAAATTAATAAGATGAAAAAATTCAACATTATAAGTTTATTGCTTATTATATTGTTTGTTTTTGAGAGCGTCTCAGTAGTTAGCTCTCAAAATCTGATAAAGAATCCTTCCTTTGAAAATCTTTGGAGTTTAGGACATCAGCCTACTAAAGCAGGAATGTTGTATTGTGCAGATGGTTGGACTTCACATAAATCTGTCGTGTTTCCTTGGAGTGAACCTTCTGGACAAGGAACTACCGGGAATTCAGCAGATTGGTTCTTGTTATCAAATAACAATATACATTTAAGTAACATGGCGGCTAATTCTGGTATAGGATATGCTGGTTATGCCTCTTGTGAATGGTTTGCTCAACAACTATCGAGTCCACTCAAGCCTAGAACGAGATATCGATTTTCAATGTATGTAAGAGCTGCTCCTACTAATCCTTTTATTGAAAACTGGAATTTTAATCCTGTATGTACTGCATCATCCCCATGGATGTGCCCTATCATTTCATCAGGCATAAATTTATTTTTTGACAATAAGAAAATTCAGAGCGATGATGATGATCTCGGTTTTTGCGATGGATTTTCTTCTTTTACAACAACTCCTCAAACCTTTAAACTCCCTCCCTCTGCATTACGTATTGATCCTGACAAAAAAGCAGAATGGCAAAGATTGGAAGCTAATTTCATAACTCCTGATCGCAGCGATTTGAATTGGATAACATTTGCTGGGTTAAGTAGGGGAAGCTATACTTTTGTTGATGATATTGAACTAATAGAAGATAGTAATTGTAATCTTTGTAGTACCACTGATGAAAGAATAGATATAAAAATTGCTAAAAGTCCATCCTTTTTTAGAGTTATCGGAGCACAAAATCTAAAATCAATTAGGATGGAATTTTATAAAACTGTTCCAGGTATAAAATATGCAGATATAATAGTAAATAGCCCTCCTTGTTCTGTTGAATGGGATGGATTTAATAGAATTGCAGGAGCGACTCAGATTGCTCAAGGAGCATTTCAATATGTTATCACAGCTGAAAACGATTGTGATAGTAGGGTTTATACAGGAAGTTCTACTAAAATTGATGATTGGAATTTAGGATATATAGATTACAACGCGATTTCTGTACCAAACAAAATTGATATGAATGACGTTTGTTGCCCTTCTTCTATGGTATTAGCTCCGAACACTTTATTAACAGGACTAAATAGAGATATATCATTAAATGCGGATATTTGTGATAAATACACAATGAGGCTACAATCATTCCTAAATGAAGGAGGTAAAACGATTTTCTTTAAGGCAAGTAATAATATTTCAGTTGAAAATGGTTTGTCTATTAACCAACTGCAAGGAATTCCTTCGAATAATGTTACAATAAAAGCACCTACTATTACTTTGAATGGAAGTAATGCGCCTATAACATTTTTTAAAGATGTTACTATACTAGGCGGTATGGATTGCAATGAAGCCAATCCATCTAATCCTTCTCCTTTTAATGATTATGAACTTATATTTGATGAATTAGTGAGTTGTAGTTATAACGAGCTTTCTTTAAACTCTAAATTATCAAACTCACCTATAATTAAGGCATTAGACCAACATTCTAAAGAAACAATTGAAGAGGGTGCTTCCTCAAATGTTAGGCAAATTAATTTAGATTACATTTCAGTAATTCCTAATCCTAATTTAGGCAGTTTTGAGATGGTTGTTGATAAAAATAATGTAAAAACAGGACATATCACTATATATGATATTTTAGGAAAAGTGGTTTTTGAACAAGATGTCAATAAACTTGATTTTACTACTAAATTTTCAGATTTTAATGTTGGAGTCTATCTTTTGGTTTTTAAGCATAACAATAAAATAATTAATAAAAAAATAATAATTGCAAAATGACACACAAAAATATTGTTAAATATATAATTTTATTTGTATATATTTTTGTGTGTCAAAATAGCTACGCTCAAACTCATAAGAGAGAGCAAAAGAATGAGATAGCATTTAGTTTCAATTATAAACTTTTGGAAACAAAAAATGATCGAACTATTGGTATTTATTATAAAAGAGCATTTGCGATCACTAAGAATGGATATTTTTCAGGTAAATTTATAGCATATATTCCTTTCCAAGGTTCTGAAGACGATTTTATATTCTCTTCCTTAGCTGGTTATAATAGATATTTTTATAATTTCAGAGCTTATGTTAATGCGGGAGTAGCCAGTTCGATTTTTGGAGTATATAATAAATTTTTTGGCTTGTTTGAATTGGGTGCATCTCAGTATCACCGTAAAATAAATATCGGATTCAATAGCCAACTATTCCTACATCCTTCCGAAACTTTCTTTAGCGGCGGTGGAGGCATATTAGGAGGGGCTCCGGGACCTTTTCATATGCCCAAAAGGCTCTACTTTGGATTAGGAGCATTTATATCGCATAAATTTTAAAGGAATCAGCCTTTCCGTAAATCATAGGGTATTCCGATATTCTTTTTGTTAGAAAAAAGGAATACTCTATGATTCTTTCTCAAGAATTACATCTCCTAACTATTTACCCACTTTCTTCAAAACAATCATTTCATCCAATTTTGCAGCGACTTGGTTAAAGAAGTTTTTCAAAAACGTATAATCTTTGGCAGCAAAAACGGTCTCATTGATTTGTATTTTAACAACCATTTTGATGGTCTTTTCATCAGATGAAATGGCGTAAGTAAACCGAGCATCTTCGGGTGGCAAGCCCAAATTCATAGCTTTAGGCAATTCTTCAACCTTATACCCCTCTGGAATATTGAGCGACAAAATATACTGGTCAGTTGTCGGATAAGGAAATTCAACAGGGTAAGTACGGTTTTCCATTTTGAAAGGGTTGACTTCCCAACCTGATTTTAGCGTTGGTTTTACATATATTAAGCCGCCGTTTACTTGCCCTGCATTCACAATCGTGCAATTTATCGTCTCTCTTAATGGTTCATTTGCTTTCCCCATGTTATCTGATGAAACACTTTCTATCAGCCAATCAGGATTTTTCTTTTTCAAAAAAGCGATTTTAGCCTTTCCAGTCGTATCGCCTTGATAAGCATCTCGTTGGGCAGCTGCAATATGACCTCTGAAAATGGTGTTTATAGAGCCTTGAAGATTGCCTTCTTCTGTAATGTCAAATTTTGCGGAAAGCACTTGGTTACTTATAGGTGGCTTAATCTCAATCCAAATCGGATCTTTTTTCCGCAATAGCCAACCCTGTCCGTTCAAGGCTTGTTCGCTTGTCAGACCCATGGTTAGGTCTGAATTTCCAGCATCAACAAACATCTTTTGCTTGTTTTCCAATTCAACCAATATCAAAGCATGGTCAAATTGGTCAATTATTGGAAACTCCATATAAGGCGCACCATTTTTGCGTGTACTCACCAACAAAGGATTAGCGTTCACACCCGCCTCTTTTAACAATGCCAACAACAAAAAATTAATATCACTGGCATTACCTTTTCTGTTTTTCCAAACATCGTTGGGGTCCTTGTCCGACCAAATCGAGCGATTTCCTTCATTTGCAATATTATGATTGACCCAATCATACAACTTTTGGACTTTTTCTTTTGTCGAATCCGTTGGGTCGTAAACACCTTGTGCCGCTTCTAAAACCTTGTTGTAATTCGATTTTTTCAAAAACTTTCTGCCTAAATTGTCTTTACTCAACAATTCATCAGCCGTTTTTTCCCAAGTAGATAAAACATCTTTTTGTAATCCCGTTGTCGTCCAAAACTTAGACAATTGAAAACGGATACGTGTCAAATGGTTCTCCAAACTTGTTACAAAAGCCTCCTCTTTCAGAGCTGTTTGGTTGATTACATAAAAAGTAACATGCGTACGTTCGTCCTTGTAGAGCGGTTTAGTAGATTTTAGCTTCTCTGCACCTTGAAATAAATAGGTGTATTCATAACGCGACCAAATATCCAGATTCAAAACGCTGAATCGCGTTGGAATTTTTTCTTGAAAATACCATTCGTGCAATTCCAAATTTTGGATAGAAAGCAAATCGTATTCATATTCCAAAATACACCCCTCAGTAACTTTCGGGAAAGTGAACTTCGCAACCGTCACTTTGTCATTGAGTTTTTCATAAACAATACTCTTTTCTTCAACTTGATACTTGTAACCGTCAGAAGAAATGGTTCTGGCACGTATATTCGCAACCGACTGACTTCCGTCCTTTGAATAATAGGGAATTCTGACGTTGGCATAGTCAAATCCAGCTTTTTTAAGGATTTTGATACGCCGCAATTGTGTAAACCGATAGCCATAAAAGTTATTGACTTCTTCCATAGAAATGGTGCCAATATCGCCCAATACAACCGCATCAGCACTAGTATCAATTTGCCATTCTGTCAGTTTTAAGTCTTCAACAGCATATTCACCCCATTTCATTTGAGGAATAGCATCTTGGGCAAAGAGCGAAATGAAGGTGCTGAAAAGCACAAACGGGATTACAAAAAAGCGTTTTGTCGTTAACATTTTGATTATTTTTTTTGTGACATTATGAAAAACAGGTTCTGTGAGAGGTAATTGACATGTTTTAACGAGCCTTTTTGGATTTTGGTACAATAAATTTTAGAAAAATAATAGCCATTTTCGATGTAGAAGCAAATAGTGAGGGATGTTTTTTAGAAATAATAAACTAACTTTGTAAAAAAAATAACAATGAATAATATGGATTGGAAAGCACGTATTACATCAGATCCTGCCATTATGTTTGGAAAACCTGTTATTAAAGGTACACGTGTACCGGTGGATTTAATTGTGGATAAATTAGCAGGAGGTCGTACTATTGAACAACTATTAAAATCATATCCACACATTGAAGCCGATGATATTTATGCTCGCCTCGCTTTTGCAGCAGCAAGTGTTAAAAATTATTGAAAATAAAATCAGGATTCGTTTTACAGATTAACAATATCAATAAAGGGCAATAGTACCAAATGGGAACATTGCCCTTTGTTATTTTTGCAATTAAGCTCAGAATATGTAAATGCCACTCCCTTAAAAATTTGAAAACTTAGGAAAAGTCTTAATTTTGCGCCACTTTTTGACCCCCTCAGTATTTTGAGGCGTTTATACAGTTTTGACCAATCATTATTCAAACATCATTTCTAAAAAATAAAAAAGCAATGTCAGTAGCAACTAAGTCTCGTTTAAGCAGTATGGTTCGGAATATGTCGGAATCCGAAACCTTGAAAATGGCGCAAATGGCGCGCAATCTCCGCGCTCAAGGTCACGACGTTATCAGCCTTGCGATAGGCGAACCTGATTTCGATACGCCCGACCACATCAAAATGGCAGCTATCAAAGCCCTTACTGAGGGGTTTACGAAATATACGCCTGTGCCAGGTATTCCTGATTTGTTGGATGCAATTTCTAAAAAATTCAAGCGGGACAACGACCTCGACTATGCACCGAATCAAATCATCGTGTCAAATGGTGCAAAACAATCTATTTCCAATGTCGCTTTCGCTTTGTTGGAAGAGGGTGATGAATGTATCATTTTCGCACCTTATTGGGTGTCTTACATTGAAATCGTAAAAATGACAGGCGCAACGCCCGTTATCGTCGGTGCAGGTGTTGAGCACGACTATAAAATTACGGCTAAACAAGTGGAAGCAGCGATTACAGAACGGACAAAAATGGTCTTGTTTTCATCGCCTTGTAACCCTTCTGGCGCAGTATTTACAAAATCTGAATTGCGTGAAATTGCTGATGTTATTGGCAAACATGAAGACATTATTGTTGTGTCTGACGAAATTTATGAATACATCAACTACACGTCGGCAGGCAATACGAGTATCGGTTCGTTTGACTCTGTAAAAGATAAAACAGTGACTGTCAATGGTTTCGCAAAAGGTTTTGCGATGACGGGCTGGCGTTTGGGCTATATCGGTGCGCCAAAATGGATTGCCGATGCTTGTAACAAAATTCAAGGACAATACACATCGGGTGCAAACTCTTTCAGCCAAAAAGCGGCAGTGGTTGCCCTCAATTCGAGCCTTGAAACGACGTACAAAATGCGTGATGAATTCCGCAAACGCCGTGATATGTGCATCGCCTTATTATCTGAAATTCCAGGTTTCAAAGTACCGACTCCAGACGGTGCTTTCTATATTTTCCCAGACATCAGTGCCTATTTTGGCAAGTCAGACGGCACAACAACCGTCAATAATGCAGATGATTTTGCGGATTATGTGATGCTCAATGCGTTTGTCGGTGTCGTCAGCGGCGGTGCATTTGGTTCGCCCGATTGCTTCCGTTTGAGCTATGCGGCAAGTGAAGCGCAATTGCGCGAAGCGATTAAACGGATTGCGACGGTTTGTGCGCAGTTGAGCTAATGGAAAAGTGAATAATGAAAAAACCACTCGTAAACACAATGTGTTTATGGGTGGTTTTTTTCTTAAAAAACAGCAAACCTTAGGTGATTTTAAACTAAGCCATACCGATTTTACACATTCAAACCCGATTCTTCAACAAATCATTCAATCTATCAAAAAAACGGGCGAGTAAGCGGCGGGATTCTGTTGTGATATTTGCCGAGCCTTGTATTTGTTGATGGTGCTCCTCCTATCGGAGCTTTTAAAAATCAAATAGCCGCCAAATCAACAAATGTTAAATCTAAATAAATGTCCTTTAAATGTTCAAAATCCTTATCAGTTGTAAGCAAAGGCAGGTCTAAAACAAAGGCTGTTGCGGCAATCCATAAATCATTTTTACCCATACTCCGTGCTGACATACCAAGAGGTCGTGTACGTAATTTGCCTTGACTGAAAGCATCAATTTCGGCATAAGCCTCAATAATTTCCTTGACATGAATATCTGCAATTAAAAACTTTTTGAGCATCGTTTCTAACGCGGTCATTTTCGATGTTCCCCAATCTCTTTGCAAAGCAATTGACCGTAATTCGCCCTCTGTGACAACCGATATAATTGAAGTTGCAGATGCTGCTAATGGATTATAAAGCGTATCAATAGCCGCAACACGCGAGTCTTGCCGTATGTAGAGTAATAAAATATTGGTATCAACTAAGTAACGTGTCATGATGCAGATAGAGCTAAAAGTTCCTCAATTGGGTCTTGAACATCTAATTCTACGACCAATTTATCGAAGGCTAAACGGTCAAAACCTTTATAATTTTGCTCACGTATTAAATCTTCTACCGTTATTTTTTCTCTGATTGGTTTTACAACACGGTAGAGTAAAGCATTTTCATTAGAAACACTTTCAAGCAATTCATTCACTTGTTGCAAAACAGCTTTATTTTGGATGCCGACTATTTTAGCTAATATCTCATATTTTAAGGCTTCTATTGTCATTCGTTTATGATTTTTTAATTGAAAATTTAAAACCCTACAAATTAAAAGTGTTAAAAAAAGTGAGTAAAAATCCATAAAATGTTTTAAATAAATTAAGGGTCGTTCATTGACATATGGAAAG
>JAYVFS010000283.1:0-8131 GCA_043772905.1 Saprospiraceae bacterium
CTAACGATGTACATACTGTGAATCTGATAGGGTTCACGTTGTGGACTTGAAAACGACCCCTCAGTATCATCGAGTTCAGGCGCATGTTCCGATTCGTCAAAATTACTTTCAACGGTTGACATATTCATCGAAAAAGAAAACTCACTGTCTGCATCAAAGGTTTCGCCCGAATCTTCTTCTACGATTTCTTCCGTTTTAAAACTGATACCATCGTATAAAGTTTGCCAATTTTCGAGATTTGAACGGTCTAAACTGGTTGGTTTTTTAAAATTCAAATCATTTTTCACTTTTTCAAATTGACTGGACACCGTTGGCGAAGGCGTATAAGTCTCCCCTGTCAACAAATTGCTGCGAACACCTCCACGTGGAATCACGTAATTGCTCATCATACCCGCCTCATTGTCAAAATCAAGCATCGGAGTCACCGCATTTTGTCCCAAAGCATGTCGAATAGCGACTTTCAGGTAGTTATAGACCAGACGTTCATCTTCAAACTTTATTTCCTGCTTCGTCGGATGAACATTGATATCAATGCGTGAAGGGTCAATATCGATGAAAATAAAATACATCGGATAAGAATCCTTTGCCGCCACATCTTCAAAAGCGGCTTGAACAGCATGGTGCAAATAAGGGCTTTTTATAAAACGATTGTTGACAAAAAAGAACTGCTCACCTCGTGTTTTCTTTGCAAATTCGGGTTTACCAACAAAACCTGATAGGTTTACAACATCGGTTTCTTCACCAACTGGCACCAATTTTTTGTTCGTATCTTTTCCAAAAACCCCAACCAAACGTTGACGTAAATTACCCGCAAGCAGATGAAAAATCTCCGTCCCGTTGTGGTGTAAAGACATAAATACTGAGGGGTTCGCAATCGCTACGCGCTCGAACTCATCAAGAATATGTCGCATCTCTACTGTATTGGATTTCAAGAAATTACGCCTTGCTGGCACATTAAAAAACAAGTTTTTGATCTGAAAACTCGTTCCCGCAGGCGTCTGACAAGGTTCTTGTATTTTCAATTCAAAGCCTTCTATAATAATTTTTGTGCCGAGCTCATCTGTGCGGCGACACGTCCGCAACTCTACTTGTGCGATGGAAGCAATGGAAGCCAAAGCCTCGCCCCGAAAGCCCATTGTACGGATATTGAACAAATCCTCAGAGGCTCTAATTTTTGATGTCGCATGTCGCTCAAAACTCATACGTGCATCGGTTTCAGACATACCACAACCATCGTCAATGACTTGTATCAAGGTTTTACCCGCATCTTTCAGTATCAATTTTATGGAACTTGCCCCCGAATCTATCGCATTTTCCAAAAGTTCCTTGACCGCAGAGGCTGGACGTTGTATCACTTCACCCGCTGCGATTTGGTTGGCAATAGAGTCTGGTAGTAGTTGTATAATATCAGCCATAATTTTTTGTCAAATTTCCTTTGTTTTTTAACCCCTCAGTATCAACGAGATTAGAAAGGGTAAAATTACAATATTTACTTCACTCAAAGGCTTCAATTCCTAAAAACATTGGCATTTACAGGGGAGAGAACACCCTTTTGGGCATAAAAAAAACGGGCTGCATCCATGCAAGCCCGCCACAACAAATTATAATCCCATGAACATATTTCTTAACTCGTAAGCCGAATTTCTTAATTTTTTAACGACAAAACAGAAGTGTTTTTATGTTTTTCTAATGTCTATTCGTGTGTTGTTTTCTCTAATCGTCACTTTGTTTCAAAAAAAATCGCCATCAGCAAGCCGTAGGTGTTTGGTTTAAATTATCCATGTTAGTGTCCACACCGATAATGAGGACGCTCCATAGTGTCTGTATAGTTTTCTCATTGCGGCATTTCGCCGAAAACTACGTTTGTTTTGCTTTGCTACTTTAGTTTGAATGAACTACGGCTTGCTGGCGACAGCAAAAAGAATAATCCCATGAACATATCCTTGAACATGTCACAAAGATGAGATTACTTTTCTGTTCCGCCAAAGACATTTTAAGGGCATTGTGTCTATGAATTTCAGTTTAATTAGCAAGTAAACCAATGATAAGTAATTGATTATCAATTAAAAATAGGCCTACATAAATATATCATTGTGAAAAACAATTTCTATTTCACCTTTATTCAAACTTCTTTTTTTCCTATTATTTTTAAAAAAATACCACGAAAAAGGTATTTTTTTAAAAATAATAATAAAAAAGGCAAAAAACACCCCAACGATTGCTCGATACTGAGGGGTGTTTTTTGCCCTTGAAATGCTATTTGACAACAATATTACTTTGCTGTTGCCAAAGATGTTTCAGCTACTTTTTCATCAGGAGCATTCATAACCAAAGTTTGGTGACGAATAGACTCTTGGTGAATCGCTGTCAACAACTGAATGACAAACTCATCGCTCAAACCCTGTTGACGACCTTTTTGAACAGCTGAATTCAAAATCTCGTTCCAACGGCTGGTTTGTAAGATAGCAATACTATTACGTTTTTTGTAATCACCAATCTCTTCTGCGAACTTCATACGTTTACCGAGTAAAGTCAACAAATCGTTATCTACTTCGTCAATACGTACACGCAAAGACTCGATTGAGTTCAAGAAACCCGCATCTTTTTCTGCACGCAACACCAAATTATCAATCAATTCTTTATAAACAGGTGGTGTGATTTGCTGTTTAGCATCAGACCACGCTTCGTCAGGATTGCAGTGAACTTCTGTAATCAAACCATCAAAGTTCAAATCCATCATTTCTTGCGCCACTTCTGCCAACATGTGACGATTGCCACAAATGTGTGAATTGTCGCCAATAACAGGCAAATTGGGCAAACGACGCATCAATTCAATCGCAATTTCCCAATGTGGCACATTGCGGTACTGCGTTTTTGCAGCCGATGAAAAGCCACGGTGAATCGCTGCCATACGTGTAATACCCACTTTGTTCAAGCGTTCAAAAGCACCCAACCACAATTCCAAATCGGGATTAATTGGGTTTTTAATCATCACAGGAATGTCAACGCCACGCAAAGCGTCAGCGATTTCTTGCACTGAAAACGGGTTTACCGTCGTCCGTGCGCCAATCCACAATACGTCAACGCCAAATTTCAAGGCTTCATAGACGTGGTGTGCATTCGCAACTTCCACCGTCGTGCGCAAACCTGTCTCTTCTTTGACGCGTTTAAGCCATTTCAAGCCTTCGCTGCCAACGCCTTCAAACATACCCGGGCGTGTACGCGGTTTCCATATACCACTACGGAAAAGGTCAACATTGCCTTGTGCCGCCAAATCGCGTGCAATGCTCATTACTTGCCCTTCGGTCTCTGCCGAACAAGGTCCCGCGATGAGGAACGGGCGTTTTGTCTGTACTTCTAAAAAAGGTTTTAAATCCATGATTTTTTCTTTTTTTTAATAAAAAACTGATTGTTATATTTTTAAAATTATTATTGCTGTGTTTGACCCCCTCAGTATAAATACTTTATTTTCTTTGGTTTTGCCTTAAAAAGGTTCGCAATTTAGGCATATTCGTCTTCTTTTGAACACCCAATTTTTTCCAAAATCCGATTCCCAAACACCCCCTTCCGAAGGAATTCTTTGAATCAGTATCTCACTTCAAAATCCGCTTAATATCATTCGCCTTTTCAATCATACTGTAAAAATCAGTAAAACGGCGTTTTATCAGATGCGACCGCATCGTACTCAATATATGTATGTGTTCGTCCAAAACGTCCAAAACATTATCGCGGTTTTGTTCAAAAATCGGAATCCATGTTTCAGGATTCGATTTTGCCAAACGCACCGACGAGCGAAAACCACCGCTTGCTAAGTTAAAAATCGCATTTTCATCTTGTTCTTTTTCCAAAACCGTCAAAGCCAATGCAAAACTGGATATGTGTGCAATATGACTGACGTAAGCCGTATGCACGTCATGACTTTCTGCGTTCATATACAGCGTGTTCATTTTCAATGACTTATACATTGCTTCTGCCGTATTGCGTGCGTCTTCGCTACTTTGTTCAATATCACACAAAACACACACTTTATCTTCAAACAATTTCTGCACGGCGGCTTGTGGTCCTGAAAATTCCGTTCCTGCCATCGGGTGCGTTGCAATAAAATTAGGACGTTTGGGGTGCAAACGCACGGCTTCCATGATATTGACTTTCGTAGAACCGACATCCATCACAATTTGCTTATCCACTTTGTCCAAAATATGCGGCAACAAAGTTGTCAAACTGTTCACTGGCGTTGCCACGATGACAATATCGCTCGCTGCAATCGCTTCGTCAAGTGGTAAAATGCGGTTCACCAAACCTAAATCCAATGCTTTTTGAGCATGTTCTGCCGATGCTTCGACACCAATTATTTCGGTTGCAAAACCCGATTCGTAGAGACCGATTGCGATTGAACCGCCGATTAAACCTATGCCTACTATTGTTATTGTCATAAAAGGTTATTTCAATTTGTTGATTTTCCCTGTTTTATAGATTTTATCTCAAAGTCCGTTCATAATCATCATACCGAATTTTAACAATTTTTGAACGGTCATTATTTCGCAAAACAACGCCTTCGGGTTTTTTCTGCGCCAATTCAGATAAAGGAACATTTGTTTGCGGTATGAATTGACGTAAATTATCCAATATACTTTGGTGCGACATATCGCCCAAATCGAATGGAACAGTCGGCACAATATCAAACAGGTGCGAATATGTTTCCAAAACATCTTTCGTCAAAAAGGCTTGACCGTAAATGATGCCGTTCTCTGTTTCCCGTTCTCGCCACCTCGATATGCCTTCTAAACTTTGGTCAAATATGGATAAATCGGAAAATACAGCCATATCAAACACCCTAAAACCTAATTTATCCGTACCGTATTGCTTTGAGTTTGCAGACACTTTGCCACCAAACAATTCGCCATAAATAACTGTAAGTTGTTGAAAATCAATTGGTATTTTAACTTTCAATTCTTTAAGCCCTTCAACAATACCCTGTGCAGGGTCAAAATAGAGGTCTTCGTTATGATGCAAAATAAACTCACGGCTGCCTACAAGATATTCATTTCCCAAACAGATAATCCGCACATTTGTACCATCTATTTTTTCCGTTGCAAACATCGTTTCTCCTTGAATATCTGTTGCCCATTCAGAAGTCAAACGCCCTTTTTGTCCCAATTTATGCAAGGTTAAAATGGACGGGTACTTGGTAAGTGAGTTTATTTTCTGCTTACCATGCTGCAATACTAAATTTTTAAGCATCGTAAATATTTTTATGAAACGCCTTAACTCTTTCAATCGCCTCCTCAAAAACCGACTCCCGAGCACACAACGACGACCGAATATACCCATCGCCTTGATTTCCAAAAATGCCACCGGGCGTTATAAAGACATTTGCACCATGTAAAATCTCATCTGACAGCTCAAAACCTGTTTTATACTGAGGGGGTATTTTTGCCCAAACGAACATACCCGTTTGGCGTTCATCAAAAGTGCAACCCAACAAACTTAACAGCACAAACACCTTTTGCTGACGACGACGATATTCATCATTCAAATCTAAATACCATTCTTTATCCGCTTTCAAAGCTTCGATAGCGGCTATCTGAACAGGTAGGAACATACCCGAATCCATATTCGATTTGAAACGCAATACATCGCTTAAAAATTCAGCTTTACCTGCCAATAGACCCACGCGCCAACCTGCCATATTGTGGCTTTTTGATAGGGAGTTTAATTCTAATGCAATGTCTTTTGCGCCATCAACCGACAAAATACTGAGGGGGTGGTCATTCAATATAAAACTATATGGATTGTCATTGACAATCAATATATTATGCTGTTTTGCGAACGCCACGAGTTCTTCAAAAAAGGCTTTTGTGCCTTGTGCGCCCGTCGGCATGTGCGGGTAATTGACGAACATCAATTTGACTTTTGACAAGTCCTGTTTTGCCAAAACTTCAAGGTCTGGCAGCCAGCCGTTTGTTTCTGTCAAGTTGTAATCCACGCATTTTGCTCCTGCCAAAGTAACGGCGGCCCGATAGGTCGGATAGCCTGGATTGGGCAATAAGGCTTCGTCTCCTGTCTCCAAATAGGTCATACAGACGTGCATGATGCCTTCTTTTGAACCCAACAAAGGCAATATTTCATTCACTGGATTGAGCGAAACGCTATAGTGTTTTTTGTAAAAAACAGACATGGCTTCACGCAAAGCCAAAACGCCGACATAACCTTGATAGGCATGACTTGTCGGCATACGAGCCGTTTCTACCAACTTTTCAATCGCAGGTACTGAGGGGGGTAAATCGGGCGAACCAATGCCGAGGTTCAACACATTTTTACCTGCTGCATTCAAATCAGCAATTTCTTTCAGCTTTTTTGAAAAATAATATTCGTGAATGGCATCTAAACGACTCGCAACTTTAATGCTCATAATTAATTGGTATTCAATATTTTAAAAATAAAATCACTCAAAATACGCACCGCTCCTGTATTCGCCTAACACTTTAATCTCACCTACAACACGGTGCAATTCCAACATGGCTTGTGGATAATTGGAATAGGTGCCCAATGTAAAATCTAAGAAAAACATATACTCCCACGGCTTATCCATAATAGGCGCAGATTGAATTTTTGTCAAATTACAATTGTTGCGTGACAAGACTTCAAGGGCTTTGTAAAGGCTTCCAACTGTATGATTCGTAGAAAAAACAAGGGAAACTTTATCGAAATCGGGCATAATAGACTCCTCATGATTTTCCTTTGTGATGTATAAAAAACGTGTGAAATTCTTTTTATAGGTCTCGATACTCGGCGCAAGTATGTTCAAATTATAAATTTCTGCTGCTAATTCTGAGCCGACAGCACCTATTTTTTTCAGTCCTTTTTCTCTAATTTCTTTGGCAACCAAAGCCGTATCATGCGCTTCGACGAGGTGAATATGTGGGTACATACCAAAAAACTCTTCACATTGTTGCAAGGCGATGGGGTGGCTGTGCACTTCTTTGAGGTCTTTAATTTGGATGCCTGGCAAAGCCATTAGGTTTTGTTTAATCCTTAAAAAAACTTCTCCGCGTATGCGTAACTTACTGTTATTCAAAAGATTATAATTTCGCAACAAACTCCCTGCAATTGTATTTTCAATCGCCATGACAGCTGAATCTGCTTCACCTGATTCCACTTGTTGAATCAAAATATCGAAGGTGTCGGCTGGCACGACATCAATGTCTTTAGCTAAGTGAAAACGCCTTGCCGCTATTTCGTGGAAAGCACCCTCTACGCCTTGAATGGCAACTTTCAGCAATTTTGTGGCTTGTCCGTTGCTGTTTGTGACAAGCGTTTTTTCTTTAATTTCTTGATAATCTAAGTCCATGTTGTTGACGAATATTTTGAATACTGTTTGATAATCAATGGTTTACGCTATTATTATTCTGATGTTCGATTTGCTTCATGTTCGGGGAACTTTGAAAGTTCCCCGAACATAGTATTCGCACAAAAACAAAAAAAGGAGTCCCCGTTGAGGAACTCCTTTTTGCATCTTTAAAGCGTATATTTTTTATCGCCGCGCAAATAAGTAGCTCCTCTTACTGGTAGTGTAAAAGTAAAAATAAAAAAAGCTAAAAGTATTTGCGAAAGGGCGCGTCATTGTCTGATTGATTTTATTGGGTGCAAACGTATGTCGTTTTCTCGATGTGACCAAATTTCATTTTGTTTTTTTTTAATTTTTTAGAAAAAGAAGGCATTTAAGGCGTTGTAAGTGCCTTTTTACTGAGGGGGGTATTTTTGTTATTTTTTTCATAAAAAAGGTAAAACAGTCCATTTTTTAAAATATTTAACGTTTTTTTGCTCGATTTCTAACTATAAAATCATTTTATTTATTAAAAACAAATCAATTACAAAATGAAGAAATTCTTATTACTCGGCGTTTTCGCCTGCCTTATTTTTGGATTACAAGCACAATCGCCTATCGGCGTTTGGAAATCTATTGACGACGAAACGGGCGAAGCCAAATCCAATGTCCAATTATATCAAGAAAATGGCAAAATGTACGGCAAAGTCATTGCTTTTTTGCGGAAAGACACCGACCCAAATCGCGTATGTGATAAATGCACAGACTGGCGAAAAGGGCAAAAAGTCATGCAAATGATGATTG
>JAYVFS010000284.1:0-26540 GCA_043772905.1 Saprospiraceae bacterium
CGCTGTGGACAAAAAGTCAAAAGGAGAAGGTACATAGTTCGGGAGCTCAATGTACGTCGTTCAAATTCCTTCGGTGTAGTGACGGGTGCTAAGTTATCCGTTGTTCATAAAGTAGAACATGGCAAGCCCAATACGGTCTGAATGAAGAAATCAAGTCCTTGAAACAGTAGAATTATCGTAAGGTAAAACAATGCCGTAGTGGGAATAGGAAAATGGAAAAAGCGAAAGGCGATTTGTAATGAATCGCATAACGATTGAACCCTTAAAGTGAGTGCAGATACTGAGGGGGGTATATTATCGTCGGCGAAAGCCTGCCCACGTCCATTAAACGCTCGATGCGAGAGCTATTGAAGAAGGTTTTTTTCAATTTCTTGTCATTCTGCAAGAATCAAAGCCAGAAAGTACATGGATACTTCTGTTGTCATACCAGCCCTTTACATGGTGACAGGACGTAATGCGTCTGGTGCGGAGAAAAACTTGTGGCATTTCATAAACTGGTCGGAAGTCACTCGTGCCGTAAAATCCCTTCAAGTGCGCCTCGCAAAGGCTGTGCAAAACAAGAAATGGCGCAAGGTCAAAAGTTTACAGTGGCTTGTAAACCACAGTCTTGCCGCTAAACTACTGTCTGTTAAAAGAGTAACTGAAAACACTGGTAAACGCACGTCAGGCATTGACGGCGTGACATGGACGACTGCTGCTGAAAAAATGTCTGCTGTTCTTAATTTGCGCTTAAAGGGTTACAAACCCAAAGCGGTTCGCCGAATTTACATTCCAAAAGCTAATGGAAAAAAACGTCCACTTGGTATTCCAACACTGCACGACCGTGCGATGCAAGCCCTACTTTTACTGGGCTTAGACCCTGTGAGTGAATCCACCGCCGACCCAAATTCCTACGGTTTTCGTCCCTATCGGAGTTGTGCCGATGCCATTGCAAGGACTTTTGATATGCTTGCAAAGCAAAAAAGCCCTCAATGGATTCTTGAAGGGGACATCAAAGGCTGTTTTGACAATATTTCCCACAGTTGGATATTAGAAAATATCCCACTCCATTACAAGACATTGGAACAATGGCTTGAAGCGGGATATATCGAAAAACAGAAGCTGTTTCCCACCACAAGCGGCACACCGCAAGGCTCAATTATCTCGCCAACCCTCGCCAATATGGTGCTTGACGGTTTGGAAGAGCATATTGATTGGGCTTGTGGTATCAAACATTGGGGTAAAACGAACCGCCGTGTTAATCCGAATCACATTCATTTTATTCGCTATGCCGATGATTTTATCGTCACAGGAGAAGACCCAAATTATCTGAAAGACAAGGTACTTCCTGCCATTCAAGATTTTTTGAAACCCCGTGGCTTAGAACTCTCGGAGGAGAAAACCCATATCACTCACATTGAAAAAGGTTTTGATTTCTTGGGGCAAAATGTGCGGAAATACAAGGGCAAACTGCTGATAAAACCCTCGAAAAAGAACATTCACACGTTCTTGGACAAGGTGCATACGGTGGTTAAAAAGTTCAGTAATGTTCGTACCATTCACCTTATTGAGAAATTAACGCCGATGATTCGTGGGTGGGCATTGTATCATCACCATATTGTTGCCTCTGAAACATTTAGTTTCATTGACCACACCATTACGATGATGCTTTGGCGGTGGGCTAAACGCCGTCACAGGGGCAATAAAAATCAATTGTGGATTAAAAAACGCTATTTCACTCGTTATAGAGGCAAAGATTGGGTCTTGTTTGACACAGAGGAAGAAACGAAAGAAAAAGTTTATCTCTTTCAAGCATCTTCAATCGCCATTAAAAGGCACGTCAAAATTGATAGTAAAGCCAATCCTTACGACCCCAATGCCGAACCCTATTTCGAGAAAAGAGCAGACGACAAAATGGCAGAAAAGTTTGCGGGCAGACAATTATTAGAATATCTTTACTTCCGTCAAAAGGGCTGTTGTACCTATTGTGGTGAGAAAATCAATCTCCAAACAGCTTGGAATACTCACCACATTCATCAACGGCATCTCGGCGGTAAAAATACGGACGATAATTTGGTCTTACTGCACCAAAATTGTCACATCAGCGTTCACCAAACGCATTTTGAGTTCTCTAAACCGCAGCCGCGCCCTCCAAATGGCAATCGGGGGAGCGTTGGGAACGTTTGAGCTGTATGAAGCGAAAGTTTCACGTACAGTTCTTTGGGGGGAAAAGCCTCGTGAGAGGCTTACCTACCCAGCCAAACCCGCCGCAAAAGCCCACGCACAAAGCCCAACGCGGCGGGTATTCGTGAGCGCAACCGTTCAAAACTAAACGAAACGCTGGCTTCAGTTAAACCGAAGCCAGCGTTTACAATAAAATCTATTTCCAAAATACGGACTACCGATTCCCCTCTCTCGCCCTAAATCCAATACCTTTTTTCGCATAAGTGAAATCAGACTTATCGAGTTTGAGGTGTTCGACATCTTGCATCGAAATGACATTCAACTCGCGTTCATCACGTTTTTCTTTCGACATCGCTGCCAAACGCAAGTTATGCTTGTTGATAATGTCTGTGACGATTTGACGAATGGTGCGGGCATTGCCAAAATATTTATCACGATATTCGTGGATGAACGACAGATAATTGCGCAAATGTTCTTCAGCATCCGCTGCAATCGTTACGCTGCCATCGTGTAACATGGAAACGGCAATTTCCATCAATTCCTCTGGCATATAGTCGTCAAACATGAATTTTTTATCGAAACGGCTTGACAAACCTGGATTGGCTTTGAGGAAAGTCTCCATATTGTCGGTATAACCCGCAACAAAAACGAAAAACTCACCCCGATTGTCTTCCATACGTTTGAGCAAAGTTTGAATCGCTTCGTCGCCAAAATCACCACGTCCGCCACCGCCATAACTTGTCAAAGCATAAGCCTCGTCAATGAACAAAACGCCGCCGATGGATTCATTGATTTTTTCAGCCGTTTTTATAGCTGTTTGACCGACATAACCCGCTACAAGTCCTTGTCTGTCCGTCTCAACCATGTGACCACGTTCAAGAATGCCCAAAGATTTATATACTTTTGTCAAAATACGTGCAACAGTTGTTTTACCTGTTCCAGGATTACCAACAAAAACGGTATGCAAGTAAAAATTACCCAAAACATCACGTCCCGACTCGCGGTAATAACGCACAAGGTTGACCAATTCATTGATTTGTGTCTTGATTTTGCCCATACCAACCAATCTGTTCAACTCATCGAGCGACAATTTGAGCAATTGCTCATCAATCGGAATATTCGGCAAAGCACGTTTTGTCTTCATCTGAATTTTCTCAACATCGTGCGCAGAAACCAAAGACAATTCATCTTTTGACAATTCTCTCGGGTTGTCCATCGTCATCAAACGCAAGCCCATATTGATTTTGGCTTGGTCAAGGACATCATAAGCAAAACGAGCATTACCAAAAGTGCGGTCTCGATTCCGAAACGCTTCAGTTATTATTTCATCCACTTGTTTCTTAGCGTTTGGACTTAAAACGATGCCTTTTTCATAAGCTGCATAATCTGCAATTTGAGACAATTCCTGTGGTAAATAGTCTTGAAATTCAAAAAAATGCTTGAACCGAGAGCGCAAACCAGGGTTTGAGTCTATAAAATGCTTCATTTCTTTTGGATAACCTGCTACAATCACGGCAAGGTCTCCAACCCCATTACTCATTTCTTTGACCAAAATTTCGACAACTTCACGTCCAAAATCCTTTGTATCGTCTAATGAACGCGCCAACGAATAGGCTTCGTCAATGAACAAAACACCGCCACGTGCTTTCTCAATTGCATCTTTTACTTTGGGAGCCGTTTGACCGATATACTCGCCAACAAGGTCAGCACGGTCAACTTCATGCACATGACCTTTTGACAGCAAACCCATTTTTTTATAGAGTTTTCCCATCATTTTAGCAACCGTCGTTTTTCCAGTCCCTGGATTTCCAACAAAAACAGAATGTACGTTGATTTGACTGTCTTCATCAAAGCCTCGTTCTTTACGAATTTGTAGAAATTGCAGATATTGCGCATGGTCACGCACCTTTTGTTTGATTTGACTTAAACCAATCAAGTTCTCCAATTTGCTCATAACTTCATCAAAAGTCACCTGAACATCGTCAACAACTTCTTGAATGACAGGGGTTACTTGATTCGGTAAAAATATCGGTTGCGTACCTTCTAAAAACTCATCTGCAACCTCAAAAGGCAAGACAGCCAATAGTTTATCCATAAAAACTACTTCACATGTATAGTGGTCATTGCGCCATGAACCTTTCACATTTGAACCCCAACCTGCGGTAATTGTCAAGTATTCATCTTTCTTTTCAACACGGTGCAAACGGACGATTTGACCTTTTAACTCACGTGCGTTGTTATAAAACTTTGCAAACAACTCGCATTGCCAACTTTTATTGAGGTTCAAATTTTTGAGCGTAATCTCTGCATATATATAACGTGTCTCCTCGCCATGCAAAGTCCGATAATAAATGCGCTCTGTTTCTGGAATATCGTCATAAGGACCTTCATACAGCTTGAGCGATTGAATTTCGAGATAAGGATTGTCCTCATAAGTGACTTCACGACCACCGTCCTCGATGTAAAAATATTTTGTCGCTACTTTTTCACCGTCCACATAAGCCTCCCAATAGTAAGTGCCTTTTTTCCAAAATGCGCCTTCTTTTTTGTTGCCCCATCCTTCACGTACATAAATGACATTGTCGTATTTACTCACTTTGCGGCGAAAAGGTAGGCTACACAGCTCTGTTCGCCCTTTTTTGAGCGAAAAACACTTCAATTCGACTTCGACATCCCAATCGTCAAGGTCAAACATTTTATTGTACAAGGATAATTCAGCGTACATATAAGCAGATTCGTATCGGTCAAAGACTTGCCGATATTTCTTTTTGTTGTCCGCTAACCATTCTGTTGAGGCGTAAACTTTTAATTCGCGGAACTTAAATTTTCTAAATTCAGGCGATTCATAAACTTCGTCGTTATACATCATAATTGCTCGGGTGTTGGGTTTTTAATTAAAAACGATACTAATTTAACTCGTTTTTGGACATGACGGTTAATTTTTTTCCAAAATTTTATCCACATTCTTAAAATTACTCGTTTTTAAGGCAAAAAACGGGTTTTTATATCAAAAATTTAAATACCATAATTTCAAAATATTAGACAACAAAACTATACCACTTTCTAAAAAACGGATTTAAAGCGTTGTTTGGTGTTTTAAAATTTGCGTTCTGTGTCAATTTATGTATTACCCCCCCCTCAGTATTTTGAGTGCACTCTACATATCGGATACTTTAAAAGTATCCGATATGTGTGTGCTTCAAAAAATGTCAAGAACCTTTTTTTGAAATTTTGAAAACGCTTAAAACAACTATTCTCTCAAAACTTTTTACCTTTGGCTATTGTTAATAAAAAATAAACGATACTAAAATGAAACGACGCTCATTCATAAAAAACATTCCTTTAATCGCTCCCGCCAGCGCATTCGTCATTGGTTGCACGCCTGCGGTCGCTAAAAAGGCTTCTGAAAATCCATTATCTAACATTAAAAATAGTAAAACTATTATGACATTCGAACTTCCCGCACTCGCTTATGCGCCCGCTGCACTTGAACCGCACGTTGACGCTAAAACAATGGAAATCCATCACGACAAGCACCATGCTGCTTATGTCTCAAACCTAAATAACGCTGTTACAGCCGATGCAAATGCAAAAGGCAAAAGTCTTGAGGACTTGATGGCGAATATTTCAAAATATGCAACTGGCATTCGCAACAATGGCGGTGGTCACTGGAATCACTCCATGTTCTGGAAAATTATGGCACCAAACGCTGGTGGTGCGCCAACAGGAGACGTTGGAACAGCTATTAACAGCACATTTGGCAGTTTTGAAAACTTCAAAAAAGAGTTTTCACAAGCTGCAATGACACGTTTTGGTTCAGGTTGGGCATGGTTGAGCGTTGATGCAAGCAAAAAACTCATCGTCAGTTCTACACCGAATCAAGACAATCCACTTATGGATATTGCAGACAAAAAAGGTACACCTGTTTTAGGTCTTGACGTTTGGGAACACGCTTACTATTTGCACTACCAAAACCGTCGTGCTGATTATGTTGGTGCATTCTTCAATGTTGTCAATTGGGACGAAGTAAATCGTCGTTTCAAAGCGGCAAATGGTTAAAAATACTGAGGGGGGGCAAAAGATACAGATTTTTATATTCTGATTACACCCCTATAATGTGTAAAAAAATGCCTTTGGTACGTTTTTAGAACGTGTTTCAAAGGCATTTTTTTGCACCCTAAACTATAATTTATGTGGTAAAAGAATCCATACACCAAATTTTGACGTATATTAAAAGAATATAGCTAATATTAAGTTAAGGTCATCTAAAATATTTGCTTTTTAATTTTTAATTATTCATATTTGTCAATAATTATTCAATTCATTATTGAAATCCTTGAACCGTATTTCCTAATCTAAAACTTGCATAATCCATGATGATATTCGTAATTTTGATTCTAGTCGCTTGCGTTTTCGCTTTCACAACTAAAAATGAAACCCGCCCGAGCCGCACGAGGTAAATTTTCTAAAAACAAAAACAGAAAGAGACTGTTCCTTTTATTGGTGAAATTGGATTCCTAATTCCTTATCACACAATTTAAAGAACAGTCTCTTTGCTTTTTTAGGGAAAAACACAGGACTTAATTAAAGACTTCACTATCTTTGCGCTTGAAATATTGGCTGTCTCAACAGCCTGTGTTATCTTTATTTTGCCAACCAATTTCTTAGGCGAATATTCGCCAAAACATAAATCAAGGACAATTATGGAAGTATTAGAAGTCAAAAAAACAACTAAAGCCAGTGCTAGAGCTGCAAAAAGCACCCAACAGTATAGTGCCGACCAATACAAAGATTGGTACACCATGATGTATCGGATTCGTCGCTTTGAGGAGCGTGTTTTGGAGTTTTATGGCGAATTTGTACGTGGTTTTTGCCATGTCTATATCGGACAAGAAGCGATTGCCGCAGGTATGAAATCAGCTTTAAATCCTATGGACGGTGTCGTTACTGCCTATCGTCAGCATGGTATCGGACTTATGAAAGGCATCCCAAGCCGTGAAGCAATGGCTGAATTGTTTGGTCGTTCAACAGGCATTGTTAAAGGAAAAGGCGGTTCAATGCACTTTTTCTATGCTCAAAACAAGTATTTTGGTGGTAATGGTATCGTCGGTGCGCAAATCGGCATCGGTACAGGCATTGCTTTCGCTGAAAAATACAAAGGAACTGACTTGCTTTGCGTAGCTATGTTTGGAGACGGTGCAGCACGTCAAGGCATCCTTTACGAATCGGCCAATATGGCAATGACATGGAAATTACCTGTCATTTATGTTTGTGAAAACAACGGCTATGCGATGGGCACCTCGGTTGAAAGAACGTCAAATGTACGTGACATCAGCACCGTTGCACAGGCATTTGATATGCCCGCGGAAATTGTTGATGGTATGAATCCAGAAGCCGTTCACGAAGCATTTACTCGTGCCGCAGCTCATATTCGGGCTGGAAATGGTCCTTATTTCCTTGAAATTAAGACTTATCGCTACAAAGGTCACTCTGTCAGTGACCCTGAAAAATACCGCAAAGATGAAAAAGGACGTGCAGAAGCGGCTCATTATAAATCTATTGACCCATTGAAGACGACACGTACTAAAATGCTGGGCATCGGTATTTCGGAAGCTGACATTCAAGCCATCGAAGACGCTGCCGAAGTTGAAATACAAGCTGCCGTTGACTTCGCCAAAGCATCGCCTTATCCAGATGCCGAGGATTTATACGAAGACAACTACGTACAAACAGACTATCCTTTCATGAAAGATTGATTATCAATATTTTAAGTATAAAAATACATCCGTCTGGCTTTTTGCAAGACGGATTTTTTTTTACTTTTACACCCCTCAGTAAATTTTAATTTTAAAGCCTTAAAATATGCTTGAACAAATTCTAACAGAACTCAAAAACTCAAATACGAAACTCGTTGCCGTCTCCAAAACGAAACCAAACGAGGCGATTCTTGAACTTTACAATCAAGGGCAACGCGCCTTTGGTGAAAACTATGTTCAAGAATTGGTGGACAAACAAGCGACTTTGCCAACGGATATTGAATGGCATTTCATCGGTCATTTGCAATCAAATAAAGTTAAATACATTGCTCCCTTTGTCGCCATGATTCACGCTGTTGATTCGCTGAAATTACTGCATGAAATCAACAAACAAGCGGCTAAAAATGACCGTGTTATTAAAGTTCTTTTGCAATTTCATATTGCAGAAGAAGCGTCGAAATTTGGTTTTGATACTGAGGGGGTCAAAAAAATGGTAGCAGAATTATCGGATGAAACATTAACAAACGTAGAAATATGTGGCGTTATGGGTATGGCAACTTTTACTGATGACAAAGCACAAGTCAGACGTGAATTTAAAGAATTAAAACACATTTTCGACAATATAAAAAACACTTATTTCGCTGATAGCCAATCATTTACAGAAATTTCAATGGGCATGAGCGACGATTATAAAATGGCAATAGAAGAAGGCTCGACGATGGTACGCATCGGCAGTTTACTTTTTGGCAAACGCAATTATGTATGAAAAAAATATTTTTAAAAAAAGGTAGAGACGAAGCTGTTAAGCGGCAACATCCGTGGATTTTTAGTGGTGCAGTCGCACATACTGAGGGGGTGTTGGAAGATGGCGATTTAGTAGAAATCTATGATTCAAAAAAGCAATGGTTGGCAATTGGTTACTACAACGATGGGTCAATCGTCGTCCGTGTTTTGAGTTTTGAACCAACAACTATTGATGCAGCATTTTGGTTTAAAAGATTAAATAACGCTTTTCAATACCGCCAAAAATTAGAGCTAACTCATTCAGAATCAACGAATTGTTACCGTCTCATTCATGCCGAAGGCGATGGTTTGCCAGGCTTGATTGTTGATATTTATGGCTCTGTGGCAGTTGTTCAATGCCATTCAATAGGTATGCACATGCAAGTGGAAGCCATAAAAAATGGGCTTCAAAAAGTATTTGGTGAAAAATTGATAGCTATTTACGACAAAAGTGCAGAGACTTTACCCCCTCAGTATATTGCCCAAAACGGCATAAAAAACGACTATCTTTTTGGCGAAGCCGAAGTGCCAATGACCGTTTTTGAAAACGACAATGCTTTTGCTGTGGATTGGATTACAGGTCAAAAAACAGGTTTTTTCCTTGACCAACGTGACAATCGGGCTTTGTTGAGCCGTTATGCAAAAGGCAAATCTGTTTTGAATGCTTTTTGTTATTCAGGTGGTTTTTCGGTTTATGCCTTGAAAGCGGGTGCAAAATCGGTTCATTCCATTGATATTTCGCCAAAAGCCATTGATTTGACTTTAAAAAATGTCGAAATCAATCGTCCCTTTGAAGGTGAACACACCGCTGCTGCCGTTGACGTTTTGGCTTTTTTGAAAGAAAATGAGCGCATTTTTGATGTCATGATAGTTGACCCGCCCGCTTTTGCAAAGTCAATAAACAAACGGCACAATGCCGTTCAAGCGTATAAAAGGCTGAATGCCATGGCTTTACGTCAAATTACTGAGGGGGGCATCTTGTTCACATTCAGTTGCTCGCAAGTTGTTGATACGCAGTTGTTTTATGATACAATAGTTGCGGCAGCGATTGAAGCCGGCAGGAAAGTGCGTGTTATGCACCGATTGACGCAACCTGCTGACCATCCTGTGAATATTTTTCATCCCGAAGGGTCGTATCTGAAAGGATTGGTGTTGTATGTTGAATAATTTTACAAATAAAAAAATACAAAATTGAAAGCTAAAAAAAGTTTCGGTCAACATTTCCTTAATCGTCCTGACATTGCACAACGTATTGCCGATGGTTTATTGTTAACAAATGAAGTAGGCGGTCGGGTGCTTGAAGTCGGTCCCGGTAAAGGCATGTTGACGCAGTTTTTAATAGACAAAAAATTCGATTTGGTCGCTGTGGAAGCGGATAAAGATATGGTCGCTTTTTTAAACCAAAAATATACCCCCCTCAGTATAAAAGTCGTTTTTGAAGATTTTATGAAAATTGACATGGCAAAAATGTTTGACAATCAACCATTTAGCCTTATCGGAAATTTTCCATACAATATTTCAAGTCAGATTGTTTTCAAAATGATTGAAAACCGAACGCTCGTGCCTGAAATGGTCGGTATGTTTCAATTGGAAATGGCAGAACGGGTTGTGGCAAAACCGGGCGGCAAAGATTACGGTGTTATCAGCGTTTTGACTCAGGCGTTTTATGACGGAAAGAAATTGTTTAATGTGGACAGAGGCAGCTTTTCGCCGCCGCCTAATGTGCAATCTGCTGTCATTCGTTTGACTCGAAAAGAAAATCAGGACTTAGGCTGCGATGAAAAACTGTTTAGAAATGTCGTCAAAACAGCTTTCAATCAAAGGCGAAAAATGTTGCGCAATACGATGCGTCCTATGTTCGACAAAGACCCAACCCCATTAGCTGATGTTTTCTTTAATCGCAGACCAGAAACATTGAGTTTAGAAGAATTTGTCGGTCTAACGAAACAAATTGAAAGTTTATGAATTTAAGAGACAAAAAATGTTTGTTAAAGACATGATTTTGTACGTCATGTGAATAACATTCATCAAAAAGAACTTCAATTATGTTAAAAAAAGGATTCATAATAACCCTATTTTTCTTAACCATTCACAACCTAAATGGTCAAATTATCAATATCGAAGACAAAAGAGTGGCGCTTGGTGATTCCATAAAATTCAAAGGATTCGGAGATTTAGGGGTCAATTTTTATAGAAATGATAAACAATCGATGACTTTCAAAGCCAATATGCAGTTGGAATATGTCAATCGAAAACATTTTGTCTTGCTATTGAGTGGCTTTAACCTCATTCGTACTGAGGGGGTCGCCAATACCTTAAATGATGGTTTTACGCATTTGCGTTACAATTATGATTTGCCTAAAAAATGGGTGTATGAGGCTTTTGTGCAAGGGCAATACAATGAACGGACAAGGGTTTTGTTTCGTGGATTGATGGGAACGGGCATTCGTTTGAAGTTAAAACATGGCAAAAAACAGCGTTATTATATCGGTTTGGCTTATTTTTTAGAAAGTAATCAATTCAAAGATACGACGGCTCGTCAACTCGACAATCGGTTGAGTGGTTATTTGTCTTACAATATAAACTTTGGCGAAAAATCACGATTTGTACACACGACTTATGTGCAACCGCGTTTGGATAATTGGCAAAACATACGTGTATCGTCGGAAGCATCATTGTTGTTCATTATTTCAAAACATTTAACCTTTCGGACGACCTTCAACACATCCTATGACAGCGACCCGCGTCTTCCTGAATCTGTGCCTGATTGGATTTACACATTGACCAATGGTTTACGGTTTGAGTTTTGATGATTTTTAAAACTAATGAGACCACAAATGAGCCTTTGGAGACTGATAAACATCTTTTTTGTCGTTAATATTTAAAATGATATTTGTCAATATTTTAGGTTTATCAACAAAAAAATCATGGTTTAAAGAGTCTCTCAAAACGTATTTGACGGGTGCATACAACAAATGTTTTTTGGCAAATTCATAATTGATGAACGGCACAATTAAGTCATTTCTGCCATGTATATACACTGTGGGCATCGTTATTTTGTTCCAATATGGCTCCATTTCAAGGCATTGTTTCGCATGAGCCAATTTTTCGTCATTGGCAATGATAAAATTTTGGGGCATCATCCATTTGATTGCCCAAAAATCTAATATTTTATTAAACCAAAACTTCTTCTCATTGCGTGGGTCAATGGCAGGTGATGACAGGACAAGGTTATCAATCATATTTGGATAATCCATTGCCATCCGTGCGACAACCGTTCCACCAAAAGAATGACCAACCAATATTGTTTTAGTGCCAACAATACGCGCTTTTTTGAGAATGGGATACAAATATTCCGCTTGTTTTTGGAGGCGGACTTCTGTTTCTCCGAAATCGGAATAGCCGTGTCCGTAACGGTCAGGTACAATCATTTTGAAATGATTAAGCAGGGCTGTATCTTTCAAATATTTCATAAAATCTCTACTCGTTCCTAAGCCACCATGTATAAAAATGACGACGGGTTGTGAATCACGTCCAATTTCGAAATAACGTATGGTGTGATAACCGTCCTTTGTGTAGCGGTGAATTTGAAGGTCATAAGGCAGCTTGCCTAACTTCTTAAAAGCGGCTGAATCGCTGATGCGAAAACGGAAACAAGAGGAAATACTTAGTGTAACAATAAAAATTAAAAGTAAAAGGAGGATTTCTTTCATTCATGTGTCTAATTTCATTTTAAAAATACAAAAATAAAGCATTTTTAGTTGAATCTGTATAAAAAACGCCCCCCCCTTCCCAAAATTATCGGGATTTCGTTCCTCAACAGTATTTTCATAAAAAAAGAAACCGAAAACACTCCCTAAGAGGTTTTCGGCTTTTCATCTTCAATGGTTTCTAATTTAATTCGATGTTCTTCAAACCATTCATCGAACCATAATAATTAAACCCTATCCATTTTCACAATTTTTGGTAAAAACTTAGCCACCACATCCACCAAAGCTTTTTGAGACAGCATGACTGACTCAATGTTTTTGTAGGCGTGTGGTGCTTCGTCCAAACCACCATCAAGTAAAGTTACACCACTGTCACGAAGCAAACGATTCATTTCGTTTTGCGTAATGCTTTCTTTCGCACGACGGCGGCTCATCCTGCGACCCGCGCCATGTGCTGCGGAATTGAGCGAAGCCACTTCACCTTTTCCACGAACGATAAACCCAGGCGCAGTCATGCTGCCTGGAATGATGCCCATGTCACCAAGGTTGGCAGGCGTTGCCCCTTTTCGGTGTACAATGACTTCACGTCCGTCGTGAAATGGCTCTTTCCAAGCAAAATTATGGTGGTTTTCAATCCGTACTTTTACAGATGTTCCCAATTGTTTAAGGATTCGGCGATGAATCTCATGGTGACAAGCCGAAGCATAATCACCTGCTAAATTCATCGCTGCCCAATATTCTGCACCGTCTGCTTCGTCGAGTTTCAACCAAGCCAAATGTTGGGCTTCGCGAGGGAGTTTCCGCTTGTCCATAGCGATATTGGTGTAATATTTTGCAATATTTGCACCCAAACCACGTGAACCTGAATGAGACAAAAGTGCGACATATTCCCCTGCTTTGATACCCAAAATGTCGTCATCGGTTTCAAAATTGACGATACCAAACTCGACAAAATGGTTGCCTGAACCCGATGTGCCGAGTTGATAAGCCGCTTTTTGTTGCAAATTTTTCAGCATATCTATCTCTTTGAACAGAGGACTGTCAATGACTTCATGCTCAACAGATTGAGACCAATGTCCACCCGCACCAAAAATGGTGTTTTCAACGAGGGCTTTTTCAAAAGACTTCTCATGCTTCTTAAATTCACTTCCAGAAATCGGCAAAACAGACAAACACATACGGCAACCGATGTCAACGCCAACGCCATAAGGAATCACCGCGTTTTCAGTCGCCAAAACACCACCGATGGGCAATCCATAGCCTGAATGTGCATCAGGCATCAAAGCACCTGCGACTGTTATCGGCAATTTCATAGCCGTATTCATTTGCAAAAAGGCTTCGCGCTCGATGTTTTCTTCGCCATAAGTGGTGAAAGGCAACGGATTTTCTGCCAAATGATAGGTTTTAGCGTCTTCTATTGGGCGTTCTTTGATGCGCTCGGCAATTTTTCCCCACACTTCATCGTCCCAATAGTCTTCTGGATTGACAATGAGGCCCCTCAGTATTTCTTCGACTTCTTCAAACGCAGCATGTTTATATTGCTTTTCTAAAACGCTCATAGTCATACTGATAGCAGGGTTTTTGGGGAAACCGAGTTCTAAAAGCTGTTTAGGTTTTACCTTTAACTTAGCCATTTTTTTATTGATTATTGTTGATTGAAAATTGATTATTGTTGATTGAAAATTGATTATTGCTGTTTTACATATACAATAAGTGTTTACAATCTTGCGAAAAACAACGAAGCCTCGCAAGACCGATGCTTGCGAGGCTTCCAACCCTCAAAATACTGAGGGGTGTCCATCATCGCTATTGCAATCGGATTTTATTAAATCTGGGCTGACTGAGAAGGACACGCATAATTGTTATATTTAAAAGATGATTGACTATTTTTTTAACGTTGATAGGCATAACTTAGGTTTAGAGAAAAAAGTTCCATGACCCTCGCCGACACATATATATGTGTATCAAACCTGTTCTTTTTGTGATAAAGTTGAAAAAACCAAATTTTCCAAGAACGTTTGAATCGTTTGGTAGGGCTGGTGACCATTGACATCCGTTAAACGTGGCAAATGTCGTGCAAAAAAATGCTGAAAATGAGCCGCTTCAATCACCGTACTCGCCAAAGAATGAGGGTAAGTGTAGGTTTCATTATATTCCGAAAATAAATTAGCAATACGTTCACATAGGTCTTTATAGGGCTTAAACAAGTGGTCAGAATTGTTGTTGTCCACCTCTTTTGACAAATACGCTTTGCTACTTTCGCTGATAACAATTTCGTACAATGCCTTGTGATTAAACTCAATTTGCCCCAATGAGTCATCTAATTCATGGGTTAATAAGTCAATGACACGACGGATTTTTTCGTCTGAATCTGCCATATTGTTGATATTAAAAACGACTTGATATTCCAAATAACTCCAATACCAAGTAATGATGTACAACAATAAACGATGTTTGTTTTCAAAATAGCGATAAATACTCGCCTCTGTGGTATGGATTTCCTCTCCCAATTTCTTGAAAGTAAATGATTCAAAACCGAGTTTATGAATCATCTCAATGCCATATTTGACGATGCGTTGTCCTAAATCGCTTGATTCGGGGTCACGTAAAAAAAGTTTTTCGTTTAAGCGGATGCTTATTTTTAAGTCCATTCAAAGATTTATTGAAGAGTTAATAGTTCTATAAAGAAATTGCCCAATTTAAGATGCCAAATTCCAATAATTTGATTTTCAATCAGTTACAAAGAACAAATGTATATTTTCCTTTCAATAACAAGGTTATTTTGTCCAAAAAAACTAAAAGTAATCCTAAATTTTTTTTAGTTAAAACAAAGATACGATGAACTTTTTAAATTAAATGATAGTTTTACTATCATTATTGAATGTTTTAGTACTTTTGCACTATGTAATGCAATCAAGTACGATACCAATACCTTTTAACCGAATAAAAAAACGAGGTTCTCTGACAATATTTGTGGTACACACGTATCGGATACTTTTAAAGTATCCGATACGTGTGTAAAAATTTTGGATGAGAATCAGCGAACAATAAAGGACACAATTTTTGTTTAAACTACGGCAAAACGTTGAGAATCAATCTTTTGCTTCTTCGTAAAGAATCAATAAACCTAATTCATTAGTCAAATTAAAACTGAATTATTCATGGAAAACTTTTTAAAAAACCTGAAATATGACATCCCAGCGGGCATCGTGGTTTTTTTAGTAGCGATACCCCTGTGTTTAGGCATTGCCTTAGCGAGTGGCGCGCCGCTTTATAGTGGTATGATTGCAGGTATTGTCGGTGGCATTGTCATTGGCTTTTTGAGTGATTCACATTTAAGTGTTAGTGGACCTGCGGCAGGACTTGCAGCAATCGTTTTAATTCAAATTCAAACTTTGGGCAGCTTTCAAACCTTTTTATTAGCGGTTGTTATCGCAGGTATTTTGCAAATCCTCTTGGGTTTGCTCAAAGCGGGAACGATTGCCAATTATTTCCCATCCAACGTTATCAAAGGCATGTTAACAGCTATCGGCATCATTATCATTATGAAACAAATCCCGCACGCACTCGGTTACAATAAAGATACTGAGGGGGACTTAGCTTTCCAACAAGCCGATGGCGCGAATACTTTTTCAGAGATTTGGTTGACTTTGACACAACACATTCATTTGGGTTCAACATTGATTGCGCTTATCAGTTTAGGCATTTTGATAATGTGGGAACGCCCTTTCATGAGTCGTTTCAAGTTGATTCCGGGTGCATTGGTAGCGGTTGTTACAGCCGTCATTTTAAATCAAATATTCGTATCATCGGGTTCAGGTTTTGCCATTCCACAAGCGGATTTGGTCAATGTGCCAGTGGCAACTGATGTCAATTCTTTCCTTGGGCAGTTTATATTTCCCGATTTCAGTCAGTTAAGCAACAAAGCGGTTTATATCGCAGCTGTGACTATCATGGCGGTCGCTTCCATCGAAACGCTTTTATGTATCGAAGCGGTTGATAAACTCGACCCACACCGCCGCGTGACGAATACAAATCGTGAGCTTTTTGCACAAGGCGTAGGCAACATCGCTTCAGGTTTAGTGGGTGGATTACCCGTTACGTCCGTCATTGTCAGAAGCTCTGCGAATGTGGCAGCCAATGCCCAATCGAAAACGTCCACAATTATTCATGGAGTTTTGCTCCTTTTCTGTGCCGCTTTGATTCCAATGGTTATCAATATGATTCCACTTTCTGCCTTAGCTGCCGTTTTGTTGGTGGTGGGTTATAAATTGGCAAAACCTGCATTGTTCAAGCAGATGTGGGCGGCAGGTAAATATCAATTTATGCCTTTCATTGTCACTGTTGTCGCCATCGTTTTCACTGACCTTTTGATGGGTGTGGGCATCGGTATGGTCGTTGCAACCTTTGCGATACTGAGGGGTAACATGAAAGCACCTTATTTTTTCCACAAAGACAAACACCAAGAAGGTGATGTCATTAAAATTGAGTTGACACAAGAGGTTTCTTTCCTCAATAAAGCGAGTCTTAAATTGACGTTTGACCACTTGCCTCACAACTCAAAAGTGGTGATTGACGCATCTAATACCATCTATATTGACTACGATGTCTTGGAGTTGATTAAGGAATTTCAAAAAATCAATGCACCTGAACGCAATATCACTTTCGTTTTGAAAGGTTTCAAAGATACCTATCGTGTACACAATTCCGATCAAGTTCATTCAGAGGAATTGGAAGTCTTACTTTCCTCAAACGAGGCTAAAGGCACTGCCAAAGACCTTTTGAAAGAATTAGCTGGCAAGTAACGCTCACTAAGTTCTAAATTGGGGGCGTGGCTTTTTTTTCGCCTCGCCCCCAATTTAAAGTTTAATAAATGGTGAAAAATAAGTTTTCAAACTTATTTTTGCAAATTCGTTGAATATCAACGTTTTACAAAATCAATCTTTCATCATTTACAATTCATCATTTTCCTACTTATGTTAAAATATTATTTCACTTTCGTATTAATCATTGGTTTGCACACTGTCCAATTTGCTCAAAAAACAGATGTTGGCAACTGGTTTATGTATTTTGGCAATCAAAAAATCAACGATAAATGGTCGTTTTGGAATGAAGTCCAATACCGTAATTACAATTTTGCAGGTGATTTAGAGCAATTATTGTTGCGCACAGCCATCGGCTACACGCTTTCAGACAACAACAGCACCGTTCATTTAGGTTATGGTTTTATTCGTTCTGAACCTTATATTTCAGGAACGAATAACAAAAAAGTCGTCAATGAACACCGCATTTATCAGCAGTTTATGACAAAGCAGCAAGTAGGTCGTGTGTTTTTGACGCACCGCTATCGTTTCGAGCAACGTTTTGTAGAAGATATTTTTAAGCTAAGATTGCGCTATTTTTTATCGGCTCAAATACCGTTGAACAATGCGAGTTTGGTTCCAAAAACCTTTTATCTGTCTGCTTACAATGAATTATTTGCCAACTTGAAATCACCCATTTTTGATAGAGACCGTTTGTATGGCGGCGTAGGTTATGTTATAAACCCCGCTTTGCGTCTTGAAATAGGCTTTTTGCACCAATTTTATGAAAGTTCAAACCGACCCCAATTTCAATTTTTGTTGTTTAATAATTATCCATTTCCTAACAAAAAAAAGTAAAATCACATCGTATGCGCACATTAAACAAAGAATTGCAAGACCAAATCACGCCACAATCGGCGTTGGAGATTTTGAAAGACGGCAACCACCGCTTCATCAATAACCTTCGGGCAAACCGCAATTTGTTGCAACAAGTCAACGAAACAAAAGAAGGGCAACACCCATTTGCGGTCATTTTGAGCTGTATTGACAGCCGCACCTCTGCCGAATTGATTTTTGACCAAGGACTCGGCGATGTTTTCAGCGTCCGTATTGCTGGCAATATTTTGAATGAGGACATTCTCGGTTCAATGGAATTTGCTTGCAAAGTCGTCGGTGTTAAAATCATCGTGGTATTAGGACATACCAAATGCGGTGCTATCAAAGGTGCAGTTAACAATGTAAAGTTGGGCAATTTGACGCATTTGTTAGACAAAGTACAACCCGCAGTAGAATCAACAAAAAAGGCATGTGCGCATAAGAATTTGAGCGATGGCGACTTTACAGATGCCGTTGCCTCCACAAATGTCCGCCTTGTGGCAGACCAAATTACAGAAAACAGTCCGATTTTGAAGGAAATGCTTCTTGCAGGTGAAATCGGAATCGTATGCAGTATGTACAATGTTGAGTCAGGTGTCGTTGAATTTTATGATGATGCGGTGACAATGTTTGAGCATGTCAAAGGACTTGAATACGCTTGATAAAATTTTAAAAAAGGGTATTAACCCAAACAGATAAACACAAACAATTTGTTTTCTGCATTTAGAAGTCGTTTTAAAACTGCTGCTAAATGCAGAAAGTGCCCCCCTCAGTATAATTAATGGTTTAAAGCGTTGAAAAGGTTTTTAGATAGGATTCCCGATTTTTTGAAAAAGAAACAAGGAATCCCATCTAAAAACCTTTTTTTTTGCGGAAATTAAGATTTTCCAAAATAAGGGATTTCAGAAGTTCACAAGCCCAATACCGACACAATGAAACGCCGCCCCTTGATGATATTCATTCACGGCGGCGGTTTTCAAAATAACAACAAAGTTGGTAAAAAAGAGAGACATATTCGCCTAATGCGGTACTCGTGACGAGCTACTTGGCAAGTGCGCAATGGTGGCAGCTGATCGGAAGCCCCGTCTGCGCCTTCAGCTTCGAACAGCGTTTATATTCAAAATGATATCTAATAGTCAATATCCGTTGTGTATATACTCATTGATTTTTTTTATTGATGAAAGTCACCCCCCACAGTGACGAAAGTCAGCTATTTCTTTGATAAGCTAATTAATTATTATTCCAATTTTGCACTATAATCTGCTATACTTTACTTAGCTTTTAATATTTAACGAAAATAGGAAAATAGGAATTTAATCAAGTTTACAACAACTACATTAGGCACTATGCCTTAAAGATTATACACGGGACCAACATCTACTCAATATTTTACCGTCCTTTTTTCTGCCACGTGAGTAACGTATGTTACTTCGATTCTTGTGATATTTACTGAGGGGAGTCAGCATTTTAAAAATAAAGCCAATCAGAGAATGGCTCGTAGAAAAAACATCTAATTATAAGCACGTTAATTGGAGTCAGAGGTGTTTCCTAATGTCCATAAAGAAGCCTATTATATTTTCCCTTCTTTCATAGCGGGATTCATATGATTTCTTCATTAAGGACAGAAGGAGTACTTCTTTTCCAATCATTTATTGCCCTGCATAACTGCCGTAAAACCAAATATATTTGTGTTCTTTCATGCTTTTCATAAAGTCTAAAAGCCTTGCAAACAGTTCGTTTTGCAAGACTTTTTTTTTAAAATTTAATGTCGTCAACTTAAGGAGCTTTAATTGTTGAAAAGAGCATCAAGTTCGACCTCAAATCTCAATGGAGATTGCTTATGAATGACAAAACCGCTCTCAATTGGGACAAAAAGAACAAAAAGCGACAAAGAGGGTAGCAGCAAAAAAAGTACTAAGAAAGAGTAATCTTTTTTAGCTCAAAAACAAAGGGGGCTTATCGTTCTGACAGACGATGAGCCTTTTTTGTTTTTAGCTCGCTGCACCCCTTTTATACTGAGGGGGGGGTGAAAAATAAATGTTCTTGCTTATTTATTAAATAATTACTATGTTAAATATTTATCAGCGAATATTTTTTTTTACTTTTCAATTTAATAATATATTTCAATTTTTCAGTTTTTCTATTGGCAAGCTTTAAGTAGCCATTTACATATAAAAAACGCCTATTTACATAGTTTCGGTTTTCAAATTTTTTTCAAATTTTTACCTTTATTTTTAGCGAAAGGAAAATTAAGCAGCTACAAATACCTACATTTAGACCTTACTAATTTACTTATTTTTTTAAATTAGAATGTATGAAAGAGCAATTTTTATTACAAGACCAACCCAAAACCAAACTTGAAGCCCTTTTTCAACATGCCAATATCGGTATCCTCATTGTCAACCAAGAGGGTTATATTGAAGAAGCTAATCTGAATGTTGAACAACTGTTCGGATATGATTCAAATGAATTAATCGGGCAATCGGTAGAGGTGTTGCTGCCTGAAGCCTTTCGACACAAGCATGTGCAGCATGAAGGTTATTTCGAACAACCCAAAACGCGTCCGATGGGTCATGGTATGGATTTACGTGCACTCAAAAAGAATGGCGATGCGTTTCCTGTCGAAATCAGTTTAACCTATTATCAAGTAAGGCATCAGATGATGACGGTGGCTTTCATCGCAGATATGACGGAACGGCATCAAGCTCTGGCAGAAATCAAAAACAACGAACAGAAATACCTCAATATCTTTGAAAGTTCTTTGGTGGGGATTATTACACGGAATATAGACAGCCAAAAACTAATAGATGTGAATGCAAGAGCCATTCAGATTTCTGGCTATGAAAGCAAAGAAGATTTCTTGGAAAATTATAACCCGCTCGACCATGTCTTCGACAAAAAGGATCTAGAGGAGATAGCACAAACGCTTAAAGAACACGGCGAGGTACTGGATAAAGAAATGCAGTTAAAAAAATTGGACGGAACTTTCGTCTGGATACTGTTTTTTACTAAACTTGATTTTGAAAGGAATATTAGGCAAACCTTATTGGTTGACATCACAGAACGCAAGATACTTGAAGAAGATTTTCGCAACCTTTACGAAAACAATTCGGTTGCCATGTTTACGACTGAGGGGGGGACTTTTAAAGTTATTGCCGCCAATGATGAATGTGTGCATTTGTTTGGATATGATTCGAAACAAGATTTTATAGAAAATTATGATGCATTGGCGCATCTTGTTCATCCCGAGGAGCGAGATAAGAACAGGAAGATTGTTACAGAGGGAGGTGGAATAAAAAATAAGGTGTTCGCTTTAAAAAAACGAGATGGGACACCCTTCTGGGTGCATAGTTCTGCTTGTAAAAATCTGAATAATATCATTCACACGACATTAATAGATGTCACTGCGAAGGTGTTGTCTCGACAAGAGCGGGCTGCAAGCGAAGAGAAGTATCGCAATATCTTTGAAAACGCCGCAGTGGGCATTCTGACGTGGGATATTGTTGAAAAAAAAATAATCTCTGCCAATACGCATTGCGCGCAACTTTTTGGATACAATAACGAGAAAGATTTTTTGGAAAATTATAAGCTAGAAAAGCATTTTGTAAACCTTGAGGACATAGAACGGTTTGTAGAAATAATTGAAAAACACGGGGAACTGGTGCATGAAGAAGTAGCGTTGAAGACAGTAGAGGGTCGTCTCTTTTGGGGGCTTTTATTTTCTAAAATGAATGACGAAAAGAATATTTTACAAATCATTTTTGTTGACATCACCGAACGCAAAGCCCTTGAAGAAGATTTTCGCAACCTTTATGAAAATGATGCGGTCGCCATGATTGTGAGTGATGCCACAACCTATAAAGCGATAAATGTCAATGATAAATGTGCGCGACTGCTGGGATATGATTCGAAACAAGATTTTTTAGAAAATTATAATCCACTCATACATTATGTCCACAGTGAGGATAGGGATAGAAACAGAGCGGCACTTAAAACATACGGCACATCTACGAATAAGATGATGCCTGTGAAAAAACGGGATGGCACGCTTCTGTGGGTGAATTCTACTTTAACGGTCAATCCGTATAAAAATATAATCCAAACGTTATTTATAGATATCACCGAGGAAGTACAGGCAAATGAAGCGTTGAGAGCCCGTGAAGAGTTTTACAGGAACATTTACCACAACTCTGTTGTATCTATGTACACAACGGATTTACCTACCTTCAAAACCACTGACGTGAATGAGATGGCAGTAAAGTTATTTGGATACACATCAAAAGAAGATTTTCTGGCGCATTTTGACCCAAGAGCGCATGTTGTTGTTACAGAAGATTTTAAAAGAAATTTAGACATCTTAGAAGCAACAGGAGAATTAAATCACAAGGCATTGGCACTGAAAAAGGTTGATGGGACGCATTTTTGGGCAAATGCATTTGTAAAATTTAATTCTGATGGACGAACAGCGCAGGCTGTGATTATAGATGTGACCGAGCAAGTCCGCTTCCAAGAAGACTTAGAAGCGAAAGTAAAAGAACGCACATTGGAACTGACCGAATCGTTGGCACACGAAAAAGAAGTAAATGATATGAAAACGCGTTTGGTTTCGATGGCAGCACATGAGTTTCGAACGCCTTTGACGACGATTATGTCGAGCCTTTTTCTGTTGGATGTTTATACCCAGAGAGCACAGCCGCTCAAAAAGGTGAAACATATGGATAGAATAAGATCATCGGTCAAGAACCTTGTGGGCATTTTAAACAGTTTTTTGTCTGTTGATAGAATGGAAAACGGCAGAATGGAGGTGATAAAAGAACCGTTTGACCTGACCGATTTCTTAGAAGATATTGTTGAAGAGATGTACAACCTACTCAAACAAGGACAGTCCATTAATATGTCTTTTGAAGGCGAAAAAGAAGTCGTTTTGGATAAAAAGATTTTGAAGAATTTATTAATCAATCTGCTGTCCAATGCGATTAAATACTCGGGCGAGAACAAAGTGATTCATCTGTCAAGTGAAGTGAAAAATCAACAAGTGACGATTAACGTGACAGACGAAGGCATCGGGATACCTGAAGCAGAACAGGCGAATATGTTTAAGAAATTCTACAGAGCCTCAAACGCTAAGGACATTCAAGGGACAGGCTTGGGCTTAAATATTGTGCAAAAATACGTCGAGTTGCTGGATGGGACGATAGAATTTAAGAGTAAACCAGAAGAAGGAACGATTTTTACGGTGGTGTTTCCGCAAAAATAGAAATAAGAAATGATGAATGATGAATGACATTCATCATTCATCAGACGATATAGGAATGACCTTCAAAAACATAATCCCTTAGTAAATTCATCCGTAAAGTAAACGGCATCAAAGCCATTAAGTCGTCATACTTTTCTTCTGTCGCTTCTTTTTTAATGACTTCAAAAAAAGCTGAAACAACGGCTTCTACTTTTCCTTTGGTATTAAAAAAATGTGAATTATTTTTGTTTTTTGTAGTGAACAAAGCTTCAACAAATTCATAATAATCAAAAGTTGTAGCAAACTCCTGATTCCAGTCTCTCTTGTATAAGGGGTGAACATCAGTGGGTAAATGGGCAATCAAAGCTCTCGAAGCAAAAAGGGGAATACGTTCTCTAAAAGTTTTAAAAAAGGCGCATAAAATACCTTCAGCATGTAAAGTGTTTCTCGGCATTCCGAGTACGCCTGCGAAATGGTTCACAAAAGGGATTTCATGAATTTGAGAGTGAAAATAGTAGGCTTTCATTTATTAAATAATTTATAATTTGTTAGAAAAAATGGTGACTGCCCTCGATGTACAAACAGGATTAGATTGTATTGTACTTTTTTAAAGGATTTATATGACAAAATATGGATTTTAAAAGCCTATATTAAAGATTGTTGTTGCCCAAATGTGAATGCGATGTGAATGAACTTTCTGTAAGTCGAGCGCAAGTTCGTCCTTGATTATCAATCATGTCAAGGGGCAAAATAATACAGCTTTAAAACAGAAAAGCATGATTAAAATCATCTTCCAAAATGATTTTAATCAATATCCATTACGGGCAAGCCGTGAATGTGAGGGGCAGCAACGAGCAACTTTTGCTTGATATTTATCAGCCGCCGCTCGGTGATGCGATGGCACAAGACTGTGCTATAAAAGATATGGCGGCTTGATTGTTAAAAACAGAAAGAAGTACCCCTCAGTATAATTGTATGATTGCCTAAGAAATCATGAAAAAACACAAAACACCGCAGTCAAAACGACTTTTATACCCATATTTCCCAAACCTTTCCTTATTTTGCCCAAAAATTTTAATAAAAATGAATTTAAACCATTTCACACTTTCCATTACCAACAAAGTCGCTCATTTAGCGATTAACCGACCTGAAAAAGCCAATTCCTTGCATCAAGAAGCATGGCTTGAACTCAAAGAAGCTTTATTATTTTGCGACAAAACGCCTGACGTGCGCTGCATCGTTTTGAGTGGCAATGGCGATAAAATATTCAGTGCGGGCATTGATTTGAATATGTTGATGTCAACAAACGACCTTGTGCAAGATGATTGTGAAGGGCGTAAAAGAGAGAAATTTAGAGGTTTTTTGCTTGATTTTCAAGATATTTTGACCACTTCTGAAAAGATTTCTAAACCGATTCTGTCGGCTATTCATGGCGGCTGCATCGGTGGTGCATTGGACATTGTTTGTGCGACCGATATGCGTTATTGCACCGCAGACGCGTATTTTGTGATTAAAGAAATTGACTTAGGCATGGTCGCCGATTTAGGTACTTTGCAACGTTTGCCCAAACTCATTTCTGATGGTTTGACCAGAGAATTGGCATATACGGGCAGAAAGATGCTGGCAAAGGAAGCTTTACAAAGCGGCTTGGTCAATCGCGTTTTTGACAACAAAGAACAGATGTTGGCAGAGGTGACAAGTATCGCTGAAACCATCGCCACAAAATCGCCCCTTTCGATTCGAGGCACTAAACGCAATATTATTTTTTCAAGAGACCATTCCGTTGCAGAAAGTTTGGAGTACATGGCTAATTGGAATGCCGCTATGTTTTATTCCAATGACTTAATTGAAGCATTTAAAGCGAGTATGACGAAGGGTAAACCAGAATTTAAGGATTGATTTTTTTGACCACAGATGACACGGATTCGAGTGGTTTTCGCTGATTTCTTTTGTTTGAAATCAAGCGTTGTACCCCCTCAGTAAAAATGCCTATTTTTATCTTTCATCAATAACCTATTTACCAATCATAAATCAATTTTAATGAAAAAACTAAGACTCATCACTCTCCTTCTTTTTTGTCAATCGCTAAATTATATCAGCGCACAAGTCATCACACCTGTACAAATTGATAACTTGGTTGAAAAGGTTTTGAAAGCCTTTGACGTACCGGGGATTTCAGTGGGCATTATAAAAGATGATAAACTGATATTTGCCAAAGGTTATGGCGTTCGGTCATTGGATAATAAAAAACCGATGGATGAAAACACATTAGTTGGCATTGCATCAAACAGCAAAGCATTTACAGCGGCGGCTTTGGGTATGTTGGTTGACGAAGGCAAATTGAAGTGGGACAGCAGGGTAACGGACATTATTCCTGAATTTAAAATGTATAATCCTTATGTCACAGAGGAATTTACAATTGTAGATTTATTGACACATAGAAGTGGCTTAGGTCTTGGTGCTGGCGATTTGATGATGTGGCCCGATTCAAGTAATTTTACAAAAGCCGATATTATCCATAATTTGCGCTACCTCAAACCTGTTTCGAGTTTCAGAACAAAATACGATTATGACAACAATTTGTACATCGTAGCAGGAGAAGTCATCGCACGTGCATCAGGTATGAGTTGGGAGGATTTTATTGAAAAACGAATCATGCAGCCGTTGAACATGTCAAAAAGTGCAGCTTCGATTTATAGATTAAAAGACAAATCGAACATCATTAATGCTCATGCACCTATTGACGGAAAAGTTCAAGTGATAAAGACCGATTGGAGCGAAACGGCAAACGCTGCGGGCGGTATTTATAGCAATATTACGGATTTGTCGAAATGGCTCATTATGCAAATGAACAATGGTAAATACGGCGAAGGCTTATCGAAACAATTGTTCAGCGAAGCCGTGCATGACGAAATGTGGTCGCCACAAACCATCATAAAAACGAGGGGTGGCGGACCTTATAATACGTATTTTGTCAGTTACGGCTTGGGTTGGGGTCTTTCGGACGTAAAAGGCATGAAACAATGTACGCACACCGGCGGTTTGGCGGGTATTGTTACGCAAATAACGCTGATTCCTGAAATGAAATTAGGTATCATTGTTTTGACAAATCAACAATCTGGGGCGGCATTTAATGCCGTAACAAATACTATAAAAGACAGTTATCTTGGTGTCACAGGACAGGATAGAGTGCAACAAATGGTTGACCGTGTTC
>JAYVFS010000285.1:0-26454 GCA_043772905.1 Saprospiraceae bacterium
AGGCATTGCAAGTGCGGCACTTTTCATCAGTGGTTGGGTCGGTTTGGTCAAAAAAACAAACGATGCATTGAGCGATACCAACAGCCCGTTGCCTGCGTGGGTACGTGTAGCGCAAGTTTTGCCCCCCTCAGTATTGACCGAAAAACTCTTAAAATCGGAGATTCCGACCATTGACAACAGCCTTTTTTTAAATTTTTCAAGGCTCGGTGAACGGCTGCATGATCCACTTATGGTCGTTGCCAACAAGCTGAAACCCATTCCTCGCATGGAAGACGCTGACCGAGCCAATGCTCTGCGGGCGATTTTTGACGCACGTACACAAGCGGAACAACGGCTTTGGTCTGGCGAAAACCTACGCGTTGAAGGCGTTAAAACGACAATTGAATTGCATCCCGAACAGCGTTTGGCATATACCGAAAAGTGGGTAAGTATGAAAAATATTGCCATCAACGAAGGACGTTGGGCAACAGAAGAAGCGATTTTCACCTTTCGTTTGCCCGAAGGTGGCGTTGTTACTTCGTCTTCTTTGTGGATTGATGGTGAAGAACGACCTGCTTTTTTGACCACTCGTGGCAAAGCAGATTCTGCCTACAAAGCGGTCGTGGGTGTTGAGCGTCGCGACCCGTCTATCGTGCATTGGCAAGAGGGAAATGCCGTAACTGTACGTGTTTTCCCTTGTTCCCCCGTATTGCCGCGACAATTCAAATTGGGTTTTACAACGCCTTTACGCAAATCGAGAGATAAATTGATATATGAAAACATCACTTTTGATGGTGTTCTGGCAAAAGGCGTAACCGACAGTTTGACGATGAATTATACAGGAAATACTGTGCTTGCATCCCTAAAATTCGGGGAGGGGCTCTCTTTTATGAAAAAAGAAAAAAATCAAGTCGCAACGGTTGATGCTATGAAAAACTGGGCGTTTTCCGTGCCGTCTCCTCCCCTCTCGACATCGGTTTTTTCATTTGATAAAAAAACATATAAAGTTGAGGAATACACCCCTCAGTATGAAGCCTTTGATGCCAAAGAAATTTACCTCGATATCAATGCCGCTTGGACAAAAACGGATTTTGAAAATGTGATGAAACTGAACCGTGATGAATCTTTTATGGTGTTTTTAAATAATAAAAAAATACAGTTGAGAAATGAAAACAGCTCTGAACTTTTTGAATCATTGAAATCAAAAAACTTCTCTCTATTTCCTTTACATTTAATAAAAAACGCTGAAAATGCTTTAATTATCACTAAAAACAAATCATTCTCACCTGATTTTACCGCTTTGAAAGGCAGCACTTTTGCCAACGATATGTCAACAATTCTCCCCGATATGGTGCAAGTACGTGTCTTTTGTCTCGATAATCTGTTCTCAACATATCTCAATACACTGCGCCAAATGCGAGTTATTAATGCCGACTGCGGCACCTTTGACGATTTGAAAAGGTTGGTTTTTACAGAAAAAATATTCAAAACGGATACAGAAACAGCTTCTAAACTCAATATCACAACCGCTCAAATGAGCATTGTTGAGCAACCTCAAATGCCAAACAATTTACCCAAAACAGAAAACGCCGACGACCATTTATTACGGCTTTTTGCCTATAACAAAATATTATCAGAAGTTGGCAAAAACTATTTTCGCAAGGATTATGACCTAAAACCGTTGGTTGATTTGGCAGAAAAAGCCTACGTCGTTTCGCCCGTTTCGAGTCTTATTGTTTTAGAAACGGAAGCTGATTATGAACGTTTTGGTATCAAAAAAGGAGATAAAAAATCGCTGGGCAATGCTGTTTTGAAACAAGCGGCGGCTTCAAAATCTGGTGCTGCGCCTGAACCTGCTGAATGGATATTAATTGTTTTGGCTTTGGGTGTGATTTTATTTTTTATTAAAAAACAAGAATTCTAAAATGGCTAAAAAGGAGAGAAATACACTGCTTTTATGCACTTTTTATGCCTTAATGATGGGTTTTACGCTGCATGATTATTTCATTGTAGATGCCACTTTTGTTGTTGGATTAGCTGTTTTAGCATTTTGTTTCAAAAATTTTGACAATATACTGAGGGGGGGTAATTTCTCTAATCGTTACCTTCTTTGGCTTTTACCAACAACGACTTTAGCAATTTCGACCAGCAGTTTCACCTTTTTTTATCTTGCTTGTGTTGGCGCAATCTTATGGGTTTGGGAAAGTCGAATAGGTAAATTATCGGCTTTACCACCTATTTTATTACTCATTATGTCGCCTATTTTTAGATATGCCACAGACGTTTTTACTTTTGATTTTCGATTAAAACTGACACAAATAGCGGCTCATATTTTACAAAAAATAGACCCCTCCGTAAAAGCTGTTGGAAATTTAGTACAATTGAATGACAGCAGCGAATGGCAAGTTGACGAAGCGTGTATGGGCTTAAATATGCTCGGCGTATCTTTAATTTTGAGTATTTTTTTCATCGCTTATTTTTCAAACAGGCTAAAAAAACGTCCTTTACTGAGGGGAGTATTTGTGCTTTTGGTTACTACTTTATTCTTAAATTATTTTTGTAATCTATTAAGAATCATTGCTTTAGTGCATTTTAAAGTACTGCCACATACCATCGGACATGATATGATTGGATTACTGGCTTTAGCGATTTATGTCGTAACACCTATGTTTTTTTTGATAAAAAAAGTCATCCAATACGATTGGTTTTTCAATAACAAAAACAGAGGCGTATCCACCTTCCCATCTCAAATACTCGGTATAAACTCTTGGAAAAATATTACTATTAATACTTTTTTTATAATCATTTTACTTACAAAAAGTGTTTTTTTATTTTATAAAAAACCTAATGCAACGGTTGATACAACATCTAATTTCACGCTCAATGGTTTTGAAAAAATGGATTTACCAAACGGCATTTGTCAATTGTCAAATGACAGTTTTTTGATTTATATAAAGCCGCTAAAGAGCTTTTATACGACTGAACACAGCCCTATGATTTGTTGGAAAGGAAGCGGTTTTGTTTTTCAAAAAATAGAAAAAATAAAAGTCAATAATGCCGAAATTTATACGGGTATTTTAACAAAAGACAATTCCACAATGTACACAGCTTGGTGGTTTGAAAATGAATGGGGCGAGCGCACTGTTGACCAAATAGTGTGGCGTTGGGCGACATTTACTGAGGGGTGTTATCCCAAAACCTCGGGAGGGCATTTTCGTTTGGTCAATGTAAATGCGGCAAATCGAGGTCAATTGATGCAATTTATTGCCAATTATTGAACAAATCTATCATCGCTGCCGTCATCGCTGTTATGCCTGTACGGATGGTTTGAGAGGGATATGGATTGAACTGTGGATGGTGCAAAGACGGCAAAAAGGTGTTCGGCTCGCCCGTTTTTCCCTCAAATTTTGACGGATTAACGGAACCTAACCACGTCAAAGCAATCGGTATTTCACCATCTAAACTGTATGAAGCAAAGTCTTCTCCGAAGGTATAAGGTGGTTCTTGTCGGACATTTTCCGCACCTAAAACGCTGTTAAATGTCATTTCCATTTTTGATACCAAATCGGGGTCATTAATGAGTGGTTTTGTAATGTACTCCCGTTCTGAAATTATTGGAAACATATCAATCGGCAAACCCGAAGCAGCGGCTTCGCTGTTGCAAATACGTTGAATAGACGCTAATATTTGCGCATAAATAGGGTATGAAAACGCACGAACAGTTAGTTTTAAATCAACTTCAGAAGGCAGAACATTGTGGTTTTCGCCGCCCCGTATCATACAAACAGACACAACGGTTGGCTCAAATGGATTGATTTCACGACTCACAATGGTTTGTAAACGCATAATGATGGACGCTGCCAAAACAATCGCATCAATCGCAGTTACAGGATAACCACCATGTCCGCCCACACCTCTCACCTTAATATCCAACATCTGAACCAATGCCAGCGTACGTCCTTTCACAATGCCCACCGTGCCACTTGGTAAGGTCGGTGAAACGTGATAAGCCAAACAATAATCGGGTTTTGGGAAGCGGGTAAACAAACCATCATCAATCATTTTTTGGCTACCATTGAAAAACTCCTCGCCAGGTTGACAGACAAAAACGGCTGTTCCACGCCAATTTTCTTTCAATTTTGCCATATTTCGGGCAATCCCAATCAAATTTGCAGAGTGCATCGAGTGTCCACATTGATGCCCACGTCCTTCAATTTTTGAAGCCCAAACCTCTCCCCTATCATCGCTGACGGGCAAAGCGTCCATATCGGCACGAAACAGAATGGTCGGACCTTCGCCATTTTTCAAAACGCCCACGACTCCTGTTTTGGCGACCCCCTCAGTAACTTCGTAACCTGCGGCATGCAATTCAGTGGCTTGTCTTTCGGCTGTTTTAAAGGTATCCATGCCGAGTTCGGGGTTCATGTTGTAGTGACAAAAGAGGTCAAATATCTGTGGGTAGTCTATCTCTGTCAGTTGACGAATGTCATTAACCGTTTGATTATCAATATTTTGAGAAATCATTATTTTCTTTTTATGTTCTTAAACAACCTCAATGTGTACCAAAACACCATTCAAAACCGCATTACCAGTTAATTCGTCAATTTCCATTTCATCAGTCAAATCGTTTAGGCTTGCCCCTGCGTGTTGTTGTGCAATATCGAGATTTGTGCCTTTTCGATTATGACCGTAACCATGTGGGATACTCAAAACGCCTGACATAATATCGGTAGTCACTTCAGCAGGCAATTCAACGCTGCCCACTCGAGAAGTAACTTTGATTGTTTGATTGTTTTCAATATTTAAAGCCGTCGCATCATCGGCATTAATCATAACGGTACAGCGGTTTTTACCTTTCATCAACTTCTCTGAATTGTGCATCCATGAGTTGTTGTCGCGCAAATTTCGTCGTCCGATGAGTTGAAAACTCTCTTTATACTGTGCTTGCATCCCGATTTCTCGGGGAGGGGGGCCTTTTTCTAAAACCTCTCTCACTCTATCAAGGTCTGCGAGCATCATATCGGGTGCAAGCCGTATTTTTTTATCTTCAAAAGCCAAACGATTGGGCATAACAGGCTGCAAATCGCCTAAATCAATGCCCGACGGATTGTCCAAAAGTTGCTGTAAACTTAACTGATATTGTCCATAACGCAAGCCTAAATCCAGTTTTTCTTCTGGTGGTGCGAGTTTCAACCCGCTTTCCGAGTTCGTCAAGCGGTGTGTTAGTTCTTGAAAAATTTCCCAATCATACCGTTGATGGTCTCCTTTTGGAAACAAAGGGGGCGAATATTTAGTAGTATTGCGAACCGCAAAAATGTGAAAAGTCATATCGTAATGCGAGGTTTCCAAGCCTGTTGCAGGTGGCAAAATAATGTTCGCATGACGTGTCGTTTCATTCAAATAAATGTCAATAGACACCATAAAATCAAGTGATTTAAACGCTGTGTCCAACTGCCGACCATTGGGTGCCGACAAAATGGGGTTGCCCGCATTCGTTATCATCGCCTTGATTTGCCCTTCTCCTTCAGTCAAAATCTCTTCTGCAAGAGTCGAAACAGGCGTTTCACCCATAAATTCTGGCAATTCGCGCACTCTGCTTTTCCAACGGCCTAAAATGTTGCTGTGTTTGGCTTGCGCCAAAATATCAACCGCAGGAGAGGTAAACATTGCGCCACCTGCCTTATCAAAATTGCCTGTAACGATGTTCAAACAGTTAATCAACCATTGGCACAATCCACCAAATTTTTGAACCGACAAACCCATACGTCCATAAGCCACAGCCGATTTCGCAGACGCAAATTCAAGCGCAAGGGTGCGTATCGATTCCGCACTCATCCCTGTTTGCGAAGCAACCTTTTCAGGTGTAAATTCAGCAACCGCATTTTTCAATCCCTCTACCCCCTCAGTATAAATAAGTGTTTCAAGTTTCAAGTTCTGCATACTCCCCTCTGGGGTCGGGGGTTGAGCCTCATGCAAAATAACATTCAGCATAGCTAAAAGAAGAAATACATCACTTGCAGGACGTATAAAGTGGTGTTCCGTACCTTTTTCAGCCGTTTCAGTGCGTCGTGGGTCAATGACGACGACTTTGCCGCCTCGTTTTTGTATTTTTTTCAAATAACTGCCCACATCAGGAGCTGTCATCAACGAACCATTTGATGCCATCGGATTGCCGCCCATGATGAGCATATAGTCCGTCCTGGAAATATCGGGAATGGGTATCAAAAGTGGGTGTCCAAACATCGCCCATGCTGCAAAATGACTCGGCAATTGATCAAGCGAAGTAGCTGAAAAGAGATTTTTCGTCTTCAAACTTTTGATAAAAGCGGTCGAATTCATGGTCGTTCCCCAATTGTGTACGGAGGGGTTTCCGAGGTACATACCGACGGCATTTTGACCCCATTTTGCTTGTATCCGTTGCAGGTTTTCGGAAACATAATCATAAGCTTCGTCCCAAGTTATCGTCTCCCAAGTGCCATCTGCCCGTTTGCGAATCGGTTGTTTGAGCCGATTAGGGTCTTCATAAATATCTTTCAAAGCATAAGCTTTCGGGCAAAGGTAGCCTTTACTGAGGGGGTCGTTTTTATCTCCCGCAATATGCGTAATGTTGTTGTTTTCAATAGTGATTTCAAGTCCGCAAATGGCTTCGCAGAGGTTACAGGCGCGGTAATGGATATGTGATGTCATATTTTTATGGATTGATTTGAGGCATAAAGTTAGAATTTTTAGGATTGAATCACGATTTTAAGTATGTTTTAGTTTATTTTTCAACTGTTGAATCCCTTTCAAAACAGCTTTTCTATTCTTTGCAGTCGTCATCCATTGAGGTAATCGAGAAGCCAAAGATTGATTGCTACTCAAAGGACGAGAGCGATGTGTTGCCCCAATATAATCTTCAAGCCATTGCAGATGTGCTTCATTCAATGCCCAAAGCGTGTTTCCCCCGCAAGAAGTGGTCAAAAAAAAGGTATGGTTTTCACCAAAAGAGCCGTTTTCCAAAATCTTATTGTAGCCACAATGCAGACAAGTCACTTTGCTCGGTGATGTGTTTGCGTATTTATGTTTCAATGGATCAAGCACCCTAACATCTGCCCGCTTCTGACAGTTTGGACATGCAATAAGGGTGTGTTGCATGAAATCGCTTAGAAATTCATCGAAAATTCGGTTTGCCATTTTGAAATTATGTCAATTTTAAACTTCATTCTTTCTTGCCGCTATCAAGTTCTGATGGCTTGGTTTTATCGTCAATGGCATCTAAAAAATTTGCCGCAGAAACCACCTTTTCCCCCCGTTCATCTTCAATCAACTTCCGTGCTTTTCCTGCCAAAGTACCGCCCCTAATCGCCATATCTCTGTTTTCATGGAAGCCTTGTGCATCGTTTTTGACGGTTTCTCCACGGGTTATTTCCTCACCTAATGCAGTGAAAACGAGTTCTAAATTGGTCATGTGGTCTCTTAGGTTTTGCTTATCGAGACCTTTGAATTGAGCATGTTCGTTGGGTGTTAAACCGAAAGTCGCTTTTTCAAGTTCGTAAGACAATAGGGTATGTTCGGCATCTTGCAGAACACCGCGTTTTTGCCATTCATTTTTAATTTCTTTGCTCATAAAAGACATGTTTTTGTTTTTCATAAATATGTTTTTTGAATTTTAGATTGTTCTGCTTTTAACCACCTCGAATTCGAGGTAGTTAAAACAAACTTACCGACTCTTAATCAAAGCCAACAAATCATCAGCAGAAAGCCTTGCGCTCACATCTGCACCCGTCAGTAACGAGTCCGCTAAATCCCGTTTTTGTTCGTGCAATTTCAAAATTTTCTCCTCGATGGTCCCCTCAGTAACAAGGCGATAAACCGTGACAGGTTTTTCCTGTCCGATGCGGTGCGCGCGGTCAGTCGCTTGATCTTCAACGGCAGGATTCCACCACGGATCCATGTGAATCACATAATCAGCTGCCGTGAGGTTCAACCCTACTCCGCCCGCTTTGAGGCTGATGAGGAACAAATCGCCTTCTCCGCCTTGGAATGCTTCGATGCGCTCTTGCCGTTTGTTGAGTGGCGTTGAACCATCAAGGTATTGATATTTGATGTTTTTCTTTTTTAAGTAGGCTTCCAAAATCTTTAAATGCCCAACGAACTGACTGAAAACCAACGCTTTATGTCCATTGTCTAACAATTCCTCAACCACTTCCCCAAACAAACGCAGTTTTGAGCTTTCCACAAAATCGGCATTTTCATCAACCAAACGCGGATGACAAGCGGCACGACGCAAACGCATGATTTCAGCCAAAATCTGCAAGTGTTTTTGTCCACCACCGACCCCCTCAGTATCACGCTCCAAACTGGCAAGTGCTTTGCGGCGCAAGGCTTCATAAAACGCACGTTCTTCGGGCGACAATTCGACGGTCAGTTGAATCTCTGTTTTAGGCGGCAATTCCTTCAAAACCTCGTCTTTACGGCGACGCAACATAAACGGTTGCACCAAACGACGCAATTGGTCACGACGATTTTCGTCTCTATATTTTTCAATCGGTCCAGCAAATTTTTCCGCAAAACGGTCAGCACTGCCCAATAAACCTGGATTTATGAACTGAAACAAGTTCCACAATTCGCCCAAATGGTTTTCCAAAGGCGTGCCTGTTGTCAATATCTTGAAATCACCTTGCAGTTGCATCGCTGTTTCAGAGCGTTTTGTTGCACGGTTTTTAATGGCTTGCGCTTCGTCTAAAATGATGGTTGTGAATCGTTTATTGGTAAAATGTTCGGCTTCACGAGTCAATAAATCGTAAGTTGTGATGACAATATCTCTTGCGCCCGCTTGGTCAATCATCGCTTCTCTATCGCCTTCGCCAAACAAAACAGCTTTCAAAGTCGGTGTAAATTTGCCAATTTCAACCACCCAATTCCGACAAACAGACGCAGGAGCAACCACCAAAGTCGGTCCATTATCAGCCCGATTAAGCACCAAAGCCAATGCTTGCACTGTCTTACCTAAGCCCATATCATCCGCCAAACACGCCCCAACACCCCACATTGCCAAACGGCTCAACCATTGAAAACCTTCAATTTGGTATTCCCGAAGAGTCGCATTGAAATTTTCAGGTACTTTGAACTTCGTTTTGAAGGCTTTTTGAAGTAAATCGAGGTTATTTTTATATTTTTTATCAAAATCAAAGGATTTCAACTCATCTGTAAAAACCGACATCGCAGAGGCAGCCAATTTGTGCAACTGCATCGAGCCATCTTTTTGCGGATTCATCAAACCATTGATTTCTTGCAAACGCTTGCGAAATTCATTGGTCAAAGCCAAAAATTTGCCAGGCGACAGTTCTATAAATTGACTTTTTGACTCGCTCAAACGCAGCAATTGCTGCATACTCAAAACCATCGTTTCGTCTATCCGCAACTCTCCATTTACTTCAAACCAATCGTTTTTCTCCTTGATATTCATCGAAAACTGGTCAAAACCTGCAATTTTCGTTATCCGAAATTTCTCACCTTTGGGCCATTCCAAGATAATTTTTTCTTCTGCCACCAATGGTTGTAGTTCCAACAAAAACTCTAAACATTGCTCTGCATTTTCCAATTGCCACGTGTCGTGTTCGGGTTTTACCCCCCTCAGTATTTGCAGCGTTTCGAGCAAATCATCGGCATTTTTTTTCTCTATTTCCAAGTCCCGCTTGGTCTGCACCCTTGCGCCATTGACATCAGCAATAACCAAAGATTCGCCAACGCCCGGCTTGAAATAAGGCGGATTTTCAGCAAACGGTTTCGAATAAAACTCAATATGAAAACCATCGCCAACGGGCAAAAGATGCACACACGTCCGCAAATCAGGTTCAACAACAGGCAAATTATCCGTCGTTTCAAACGCCGATTGCACCGTCACAAGGTTCGACAAACCTTCAATCACTTTTTGCAGCCGTTCACGCCCTTTGGCGGGTACAACCAATTTGTTGCCATTCATCGAACGAGCAATTTGAGCGTGGCTTTCAGTCACTTTCAATAATTTATAACGTGTCGGCGATTCCTTAACGACTGACCAACCTGCGGCATCAATTTTTTGAGAAAACGACAATTCATAGCCTTCTTTCACCTCTTTTGCCCTCAAAATAGGTCTATCTTCAATGAATTGAACGGCAACCTGCGGCGAACGATAGAGGAATAAAAGCGGATGTCCGACCAATTCAGGAATCGCTATGTCGGTATCAATCGCATATTCGTTGCCACCACTCCAACCATAATATTGCTTGACGCTGCGGCTGATGCGCCGGTCTTGGTCGGTCATATTATTGAGTTCTGCACGCATTAAGCGGTGTAAAGCCACATTTCGCCCTGCTGACCAGCCTGTTTTGCCAAACACTTGTTCTTTGGGTTGTATTTGCAAATTTTCAAAATCAACAAGCCAAATGAGACGGGAATCATTTTCCTTAGCTAAGGCTTTGGCGGCAGGTCCAGAAGTCATACCCAACAAAGCATTTAAGGCAGATTCCCATTCTTCAACGTGTGGCACAAGGTCAACAAGTGGCTCAATATCGCCTAAATTGATATTTTTACTGAGGGGTTTACTTTTCAAAATATCCAACTCAATTTGCCATTTTTCGACCGTCGGTTCTATCCGATTGAGCATTGACAATACCTCAAAAGCCAACCAATGGTATTCATTTTTGACCAATCGATCTGCCATATTCTTCAATGTTGTCATGGGCAACATTTTTTCGTCCACCCAAAACATGGTCAAATAAATGAAAAAACGGTTCATTTCCGACGTCGGCATCATGTTTTGCAGCATCCGTTTTGCTGCATTTTTTTCATTTTTCAACAAACTTAATACAGCCATCAGAGCATCATAAATTTGACTATATACGCCATTGAACTTGTTTAATTGCTTGTACTGTGTGTCAATTTTGGCATAAAATGCCGAATCCTGTGTTTTTAGCTGCGCTAAAATTTGAAAAACAGCGGCTAAGTTCATTAAGTACTCCTTTGGATTTTTTGAATTTTTACGCAGTGCTTTAAGACCTGCATTAAAAATATCAACCGCTTCCGTTGCGCGCCCCCTCAGTAAAGTTTGCCAACCTAAGATAATGGCTGAATTAAGGTCATCAAAATGCCTTGACAAAGTGCCAACTAAGCTCCAATCACCTTTAAACATCGCAATTTGTGCCACTAAACGTGCCAAATTGGGACGGTCAGCTTCAGGCAATTTATCCAAATTTTGAATCACATAATCATAATAACCATCGGTTGCAGATAACCCAAAAGTTGACACAACAAGTTGTTCACTCAATAAAAAGCTGCGAATAGGCGCAGGTATTTTATCAATATTCTCCAAATTGAAAGCAGAAGGCAAAAAGTGTTGCAACAATTCCTTTTGAGAATATTTTGTTAAACTACCACTATTCTGAATCGTCATAAAATAATTGCTCCGAAATAGGTCTATATCCCCCAAATAAAAAGCAAAACGCACTTCTCTGAAATAGCGTTCCGACGGTTCAAAATCTCTATAACGCATTGCGGACGGCTCCATCAGCCGACGAATACGTGGCACAAGCACCCGAAAATCTCTATCTTTTTCAAACTCTTGCTCGAGTAAAAAGTCTGCAAAATCGGGCTTAATGCGGTATTGTCCAGTTGGTAAATACAGCAAAAAAGCGGCTTGATTGAGTTCTAACAACCAAATTTTAGCCCAACTTGCAGTCAATCCCTTGCCCATGTGCTGAAAACTGGAATTGAAAATTTCAATCAAATTGGTCATCGAAAACGGCTCATATACGAGGGCAGCTATTTTAATCGTCCGTTGCTCACTTTCGGGTAGGGTCTTGTAGGCGGCATAAAGTCCGCTTGGGGAATAATCTTTATTCACGTTATTATCTTTTTTTGTTCTATAAACACCGTCTGCACCTTGTTCAAGCGTTTCGGCGCGCTGTGACAGCACTTCTGAAAACTGTTTTCTCAATTCAAAAAGAAGGGCAATGGCGTGTTTGCATAAACCATTTTCGTAGGAACACGTACAGTTAGATTTCGTAATTTCTTTATCTTTGAACGCCACACGTACAGCATATTCGTCATTCGTTCCTTCGACATAGGCTGTCCATGCACCTTCATTTGTTTGCGTCAAATCATACACCCGCTTCAATTTAAACAAGCGTTCGCCTTCCGCCAGAACCGTTCTATCGCCGATTTTGTCGAAATTATGGACTGTTATTACCATTTTTTCAAATTTAAGGGGCGAATTTACGCATTTTCTATGAGGTAGCTTCCCTAATTTGACTATTTTATTCAATCAAACTGTTTATTGAGTTGCAGATTATATATCAATTGAAAATCAATCATCATCACGCTCATTCAACCAAACAAAAGCAGCACGGACTGGCGGCGGCATCTCCGAATCCAACCCTTTTATCGCTTTCCAAAGCACCTCATTAAACTGCCGTTCTGGCACAGCATCTAATTCTGCTAAATTAAAAAACGACGATTGACGTGACAATTCATTGTCCGCCATATTACGCTCGTTGATATCAATGCCCGCAGGCAAGGCTTTGAAAGGCGCAAAATTAGGTTTTTCAGTGAAACAACGATACATCGGCATCGCAGCCGCGTCGTATTGGCTCATGGGCGGAATACCTAATATCAACTCCATCGTCCGCAACACCGAACTTGTGGAATACATCGTGTGGTCAACAAAATTTCGACGGATATAAGGACTTGCGACATAAGCCGTTGAGCGGTGTGCATCAACGTGGTCTGCGCCATTTTGAGCATCGTCTTCAACGATAAAAACAACTGATTCGTGCCAAATTGACGACTGAGATAAATGCTCGACAAAACGACCAACTGCTAAGTCATTATCTGCCATAGCTGCATTGGGTGAATACGCTCCTTTTGACATACCCGAAGTGTGGTCAGTGCCAAAACGAATCGTTGAAAAACGCGGTAACTGATTGATTGTCAATAGTGAATCAAAGTCGTGTTCCCAAACACTTTCTCTACTAATGTCTTGAATTTTCAAATCCCAACTTGAATAATTAGGACAAATGCGGCCTTCCAATGTCTTGTAACTCGCTTTATAATTGTCCGCAAATTCGCCATAAGTACGGTACGAAACACCCGCCCGTTGGCATGCATCCCATATAAAACCACCCTTCGGAAATGCCACTCGTCGCGACCCTTCAAAGTCATAACTGCCGCCACGACCACCATAACTTGTGGGCCAAGTCTTCTCCACAAAATCATTGGCATAAGCACCCATTGACCAATTATGACCATCGGCACTCACTTCTGCGTCCACGTAAAAATTGTCTAACAAAACAAAATCATTGACTAATTTGTGTTGATTAGGCGTTATTTTTTCTGGAAAAAGACAGAGTTTAGCATCGCCATTGCCCGCTTTCACATCACCCAAAACTTGGTCATACGTCCGATTTTCTTTGACAATATAAAAAACGTATTTGATAGGCGAAGGCGCACCGACTTTCATGGGGATGGGGTTGCCAACTACCCCCTCAGTATTCATCTCTTTTTCCTTTGCATACAGCGTGTTTTCGTAAGTCAATTTTGAATAAACTGCCAATTCTTTAACCGAAGGTGCATCAATAACGCTCAAAGTGCCTAAAAACAACGACCCGATGTACTGCCCTGCCCGATTGTCTTCGCTCTTTTTGAAAGGACTTGGACCCGTTGGATTTGCCTCCGAACTCATGCCTTTGCCATTTGCAACAAGGATTTTTTTGCCTACAACTTTTACATTTGTCGGATACCAACCTGTCGGAATAAATCCTTTTGAATGGCTCTCTCCTACCCTTTCGACATCAAAAACAGCTAAACAATTATTATCTGCATTGGCAATATATAGCGTCTTTTCGTCACTACTCAAAGCCACGCCGTTGGTCGTTGAACCATTTGGCGCATCGGGATAAAGCGCAGCATTCAGCGTTTCCAAGACCTTTTTAGTCTTTAAATCAATAACGGACACTGAATTATCAAGGGAATTGGCGACAAAAAGCGTTGTTTCGCTCTTGTTCAACAGCATTTCGTTGGGATGGTCGCCAACAGCTATATCTGCTTTTTTCTCCAAACTATTCAAGTCAAAAACAGCAATACGCTTTGCACCCCAAAGAGATACGTATATTTCGTTTAAACTATGCGAAATTTGGACAGCATAAGCTTCACTACTGAGGGGGTACTTTTTCAGCACTTTTAACGTCTTTGTATCACAGACATAAAGCGCAGAATCTTCTTTTGTGGCTGTAAACAAACGATTTGTCGCATCGTCAACGGCAATACCTGTAGCGCAAATTTTATTTTTTGACCACTTTTCGCCCAATTTTATAACCGTATCATGTTTAATTGTTTGATTTTCAATCGAATAAATAACAATCGTATTGTCGTTGCCACCCGAAGCAAACAACCGTTTTTCGTCTTTTGAAAACGCCAAACCATACCATGATTTAGGAATCTCCGCTTCCGAAACCAACTTGACCGATTGCGCCGCATTATCAATATTAAAAATCTGAATTTTCTGTTTACTTACGCCATTATTGGTTACAGCCAACATCTTTTTTGAAGGGGAAACGACCATATTTAAAGGCAAATCGCCCAAAGGCAGGCTTGTTCCCGCAGGTGTGAGTTTCCATTGATTGGGTAATTGAATGCGTTTTGCCGTTAGGCTTTTATACAAATTATCGTCTTTTATAGCCGTCAAAGAAGTGGTGTGACATGCCGCAAATAGGCATAAAACGGCTAATATACTGAGGGGTGTCCAATGGACACGGCGAAAGGGAAATAGGTTTTTCATGATGATTTTAGACTTTTAAAGCATTGATTATCAATAATTTGATTTAATGCCAAATGTCGGAAAAACCTACGAAAAAGTAATAATAAATTATCGTTAATAAATCCCCACAGTATTCCACCTTTTTTAGTAAGTTTGTTTTCTAAACTCTACTTTTACTAAAAAAATCCTTAAAAATGAATCGAGAAAACCTAACGCTCTCTTTTGAACAAAACCGTCCTCAACTCAAATCTTACGTTTTGCGCTTAACGGCAAGTGTCGAAGATGCGGAAGACATCGTTCAAGACACGTTCATCAAAGCTTTTTCAAATATTCAAACTTTCAAAGGCGATTCGTCTTTGAAAACATGGATTTTTGCTATTGCTTCTAACCTTGCAAAAGATTTGTTGAAGTCAAAAAAACGCTGGCCCGAAAACGTGACGGACATTTGTAGAAGTGCTGCCCTTTCCAATCGAGCATTTTTAGGCGAAATGATGCACATAAGAACGACTTCCGAGCAAGGCAATTTTGAAATCAAGGAACACATCGCTTTTTGCTTCACGTGTGTGTCCAAATCTCTGCCTTTGGAGCAATATTTGACCTTACTTTTGAAGGAGGTTTATGATTTTAAGGTCAAAGAAATTGCTGAAATCATAGACAATACCGAAGCGATGGTCAAATATTATCTGCACGTCAGTCGCTCAAAAATGGTGGATATTTTCAATGGTCGGTGCGCTTTAATCAATAAAGAAGGCACTTGTCATCAATGTACGGAACTCAACGGCATTTTTAATCCGAAGCAAAAAGCACAAGAAGAATTGGCAAAAATTGAGCTGGCGCGTGATGCAAACAACACCGATAAAGAGCATTTGTTTGACCTTAGGATGAAAATTGTGCAAGGCATTGACCCTTTTGAATCGTCGGCAGCAGCATTACAATTGCACCATTTGAAGCATAATAAAAACGTAACAGAAAAGTTTTTAGAAAATAATTGACTGTTTGCCTATCGTTTTTTGTCACCCAGTCGTCAAAGATTCAAAACGTTTAAGAAACAATATTTTTAACAATCTTAACAATAACGATTATGACGACAAATGGTAAAGCCACCACAGTAAAAACCACTTTTAGCCGCGAAACATCTGTTGGTATCGATATTCAAGCAGATGTCGCTATTATTTGGCAATTATTGACCCATGCCGACGATTATTCGAGATGGAATTCAACCGTTACGTCTCTTGAAGGCAGTATCAAATTGGGTGAAACGATTAAATTGAAATCCATTTTGGACGCAAAACGGGTTTTCAAATTGAAAGTAAAAACCTTTGAACCCGAACAAAAACTGGCTTGGGGCGATGGTCAAGGCACACGGGTTTATAGTTTAACTAAAAATAAAAACGGTAGCGTCAGTTTTGACATGACAGAAAAAATAGGCGGCTTAATGTTTCCGCTTTTTGCCAAAATGATTCCACCTTTTGACACATCTTTTGAGCAATTTGCTGCCGATTTGAAGAAAGAAGCCGAATTAATTCACAATTCTAAAAATTAAAAAACAATGGAAAAAGGTACTAAAACCAACCCGTGGCAACTCAAAACGCCACCCCTCACCTCTGATTATGAAATGTACCGTGACGTAAAAGACGGTAAAGATGTCATCGTTTGCGTCGTTGGTAAAACAACGCTTTTGTATGATGCTAAATGCCTAAACGACTTGCACACAATGCTTAAAGAACATGGCGATTGGATGGATTTAGGTTCCGCCGATGAACAAAAACCTGCCAAAGAAGGCACCGTTGAAGCATGGGGACGCTCTGAAAATAACCCAAATGGCGGTTGGTATGGCTTAAAAAAAGGTCTGCGTGGGCGTTTTGGCATGTATATTCCGCCTTTGATGGAAGAATTAGGACTTGCAGAAGTCGAGCATAATGCACGAAACAATCGCATGAGAGCGAAATAGAATTGTGGTTGCTCTATTATGATTCTAAGTTGTTACGTCACTATGAAAAGGAACGTTTTGTTCGTTGTTACAAATATGTTGTCGCTAACGCGACATTCTGTCTATAATTGACGATAAAAAGGTCGCGTTAGCGACAACATATTTGTAACAAACCATACCACGCTGTCTCCTTTTGTCACGTAGTGACTACATATTAATCAGCAACTTGAAATCATAAGTGAGCTTAACCATTCAACTCCTTAATTTCATGGGTTAATGCTTGAATTTGAGGTACATACACATTGTCTATTTCTGAAAACTGTGTTTTGTTTTGCGCTTGAATTTGTAGAATAACCAACCCCCTCAGTATTTTGTCTTCTCTAAAATCGTCAAGTGTTAATTTGTCTGTTTGGACACCTTTCAAAGCAAAATAACCTTTACTTTCCTCTTTTATGGCTTCAACAGCCGCTATCGTAATGTTAGAATCAACTTCTGTGAGCAACCGAATTTTATGATTTATCGCTGCTTGATAGTCTTCTTTGAGCGATTTTAACTGCATTTCAAGCTGTTTGAGCGTTGTTTTTCTTTGGGTTTCATTCTGTCCACGTTTTATTTGCTGTTCCTTCGGGTCAGTAAAAGCGCGGCGCAAGGCTTCTATGAAAAAACCCGATGGGTTTTTCAGCTTCCCTTTCTGCGCCGCACGACGTGTCACCCGAATGGCTTGTTCAAGCCTCCCCTCAGTACAACCTTCTAATTCTGTCAAAAAAACAGTCGGTGAAACGCCAAATTGGCCTACAACTATGCCTTGAAACTGCAAAAAAAGCTGATCTTTTTGCCCATATTCAGCTATTGTTTCTACTTTTTGATCACTTTTCAAAGCACGAGTCGGTGGCTGAATAGCCTTTATCGATTGTTTGGCAATCTCTTTTGATTTAGAATGAAAGAAAAATTGCAGGCTTTCCACTTTTTTACCCGCTTTGAGTTTTTCAATGCGTGAAATTGTCAAATCCGTAAATTCATTGATGTCTCGAAAGGCAGGGTCAACCACTTTTTGATAAAAATTGGCAAAAAGCGGGTATTCTGTCGTCAATTCAAAGATGCGTTTCAAATATTCGATGTCCAATGTCCGCTTCCCTATTTTCTCATATTGCTTCAAATGCTCATAAATACGCAGCGTATAACTGCTCTTAAATTTGACGACATTTTGCACATCATAAGTCGTAAAACGGCTTTTCAGCTCCAAAAGCAAAGGTTTCATTTCGGGGTCAATCGAAATATCTACATATTCATTCACTTTTCGCCTTGATTCGTCCAAAATGGATTTCATCACGTCCGCTTTGCGAATGATGTGATAAATTTTCTCTCTAATTGCACCGTCATGTTCATAGTTGACATACAGTTTTTTATTCATCAAACTATGCGTCGCTTGGCGCAGCAATTCATAAGCATCGCCGTTGTTGATGTTAAATTCTTTGATAATATCGCGTAAATAGACCCTATAAACACGGAAATCTTCGTCCTGTTGCTCAATTTCAGACAGAATACTTGTGAAAACACGGGTTTCCCAAATATCAAAGCGGTAACGGGCTTCGATGAGGTCATTGGACTTCTTGATGAGTTTTATGCCTCTATTTTTTTTCGTTCGTTGGCTCATATCTCAGAACAAAGTCTGTTTTGTAACTATAACTAAAACCGAAATATAATAGTCATTGGTTTTCGTTTTTGGTTATAGTTGAGTGACGACAATGTATTTTTTAGGTTTAATTTCTTGTTTCGGGTCAAAAAGGGGCTATATAATAAGGTGTAAGTGTGTTTTAAAAATCAATTATTGTTCAGTTTTGGGTTATATATGCGGTATAGTTCGTTTTTGGTTATAGTTAATGTATTTTCTTCGTTTTAGTTATAGTAATGTTCGTTTTAGTTATAATTTCCTTCGTTTTTGGTTATAGTTGGATTCGTTTTTGGTTATAGTTTCTTCGTTTTTGGTTATAGTTAACCTCATAAAAAATTGATAATCAATGGATTATCGGTAGGTAAAAGTATTAAAAGATCTTAAAATTAAAAAAACAACAAAAGGCTTTTTGTTGTTGAATTTTTGAATTAAGTGGCTAAATTACACAAATAATTAGTTTTTGTAGTGTGCCAACAATAATTTTAAAATTTGACCGCGCACCGTCGAAAAATTTTCATCCGCGTCGGATTTCATTTTTTCGAACAACCAAAGGGGCAAATCTATGGCAAAACGGTGCATTTCTTCTGTATTTTGCTTTTTCCGCCCTGCTTTTTTCTTTGGTTTAACTGGTTTCGGCTCTTCGTTTTCGGTTATAGTTCGTGTTTTTGTTGCGGCTTTGGGTTTAGGCACAGGCGTTTCTTCGGATGTTTCTTCGGATGTTTCTTCAACAAGCGTCTGCTTACTGCCTGCCCTTATACGTTGCGTGAGCATCTCCAAATCAATATCTGGATTCGATTTTGGTTGAATTTTTTTTATTTGTTTCATATTATTATGATTGATTTTACAATGATTAATAAAAATATAAATTCATACGAATAGTTTCATAAAAAATCATAATTATCTAAAATTATTTATAAAAATACAATTTTATACGATTAATTATGAATAAATGTGAAATTATATAATTAACTGTAAATTAATGTAATTTTATACAAAAAGAATTAGAATGAATTGTATTAAATACTTTTCAAGATCTCTTCGATTTCATCTACCATGCCTTGCACTTCGTTCCGAGCTTTTTCGTCTTTGTATTCCAACACGCCTAACCCCTCAGTAAAAGTATCCTTGTAAGCCAATCTATCGGCAAGCCGATTTGTCAAAAGGCGGATGCCATAACTTTCAACAGCTTCTGGAATTTCATTGACTAAACGATTGCGCTGAACGCGATTCATCACAACAACACCTTCAACTTTGCCACCAATCTCTTCCTTCATCAATTTGATTTCTTTGAACTTGCGAAAGAAGATTTCAAAACCCCGATAATCTATCAAACTTGGCGTTATCGGAATCAACACCAAGTCACTCACACCAATTGTGTATTGGGCGAGTTCTGATAGTTGGGGTACGCCATCTATCAACACTATGTCAAACTTTGCTCTAAGGGCTTTAATTTCGCTTGTAAACTGCTTTTCGGACACGCTGACCACCGTTATTTGTGGAGACTCCTTCGTTCTGTTGTCCCGCCACTCGGTTGCAGAGCGTTGTTCACGGTCGCTGTCCACGAGACAGATGCTGTATCCTTTGAGTGCCAAGCCCACTGCAATGTTGATTGAAACAGTTGTTTTACCAACGCCACCTTTCAAGTTTGTGACTGAAATAACCATATCTATTTGTATTTTTATGAATTAAAGCGTAAAAATATGAATTGTTTTGTATTGAAGTGTATTTAATTGTATTAAAGTGATTTTATTTTTATTGTTTAATATTTATACGAAATCTTATAAAAACATACAATTCTATTTGTATATAATTGTATGTTTTTGTATTTAATAATTCTCGTATCCTATTGGCGCGTTAGGGACGACATATTTGGAACACGCACGACTTTGTTTTTTTTCTTTGATTCGTATAATCAGGATGTTGACAAATGTTGATCCTATGAATCAAAAGAATACCTAAACCTAAGTGAGTTACAAATATGTCGTCGCTCACGCGACATTTAAAGCGTTGGAACAACTCAGAATATCCCACAAAAGATTGTCTTTTAAAACATGAAAGCAGAGAATGATTCCTATATTCAAGCGGGGTGATTAATAAGATAAGGTATTGATTGATACTTAATTTAGGGAAACGCTTCTCATTTCTCATTCTCAAAAATGAATATTTTGAGAAAAGGGTAGGGGCGAGGCAAAAGAAGGAATATAGGATAATAAAGTTTGAGTACAATAATTACTCAAATGTTTCTTTTTCCTAACGAGTATGGTTAATTTCGCGCCTTCTTAGAGTGGACATTGATTAGAACAAGCTATGTGCGTGGAACACATCAAGGGCGAAGCCATGCCCCAATGAAACTTTTAGCCTTATTTTACGAAAAAACAATTACCCTCCCTTCAGTAATTTCCTATTTCAAGACAGTAACGCTTATACATTTATATGAGTCATAATAATAAGGTGCGTTTTGCGGTCGTCGGCTGTGGTCATATTGGCAAACGCCATGCGGCAATGATTTCCCAAAGTCCAGATTCAGAATTGGTGGCATTGTGTGATATTCAACCCAAAGAGGTGTTGGGTTTAGAGAACTATAATGTGCCGTTTTTCCCTTCAATTGACACATTATTAGCCTCTACTTTAGAATATGATGTCGTTGTGATTGCCACACCAAATGGTTTGCATGAGCAACAAGCATTGAAAGTATTGAACGCAGACAAAAATATTGTCGTTGAAAAACCGATGGCTTTAACAAAAGCAGGTTGCGAGCGCATTATTTTCAAGGCTTTACAGAAGTCGAAGCAGGTTTTTTGTGTTATGCAAAACCGTTATTCCCCCCCCTCAGTATGGCTCAAAGAATTGCTCAATAATGGGACACTCGGTGAAGTATTTATGGTGCAAATCAATTGCCTTTGGAATCGCGATGACCGTTATTACAAAAAAGGTGGTTGGCATGGCAAAGGTGACTTAGATGGTGGTACGTTATTCACTCAGTTTAGCCACTTTGTGGATTTGATGTATTGGTATTTTGGCGATATTACAAACATCAAAGCCCGTTTTAATGACTTTACGCACAGCCAGTCAACAGATTTTGAGGATTCAGGCTTTATCCAGTTTGATTTTGTGGATGGTGGCATGGGATCTTTGAGTTATTCAACGGCGATTTGGGACAAAAACTTGGAAAGCAGCATCATGGTTATTGCCGAAAACGGCTCTTTGAAAGTAGGCGGGCAATACATGAATGAAGTAGAATATTGCCATATTAAAGGCTATATGATGCCCACACTCGAAGCATCGAACCCGCCAAATGACTACGGACCTTACAAAGGTTCCGCTGCAAACCACCATTATATTATCGAAAATGTGGTAGATGTTTTGAAAAATCGAGGTAGTATTACCACAAATGCGCTTGAAGGCATGAAAGTCGTTGAAATCATCGAGCGCATTTATGCTTTACGTTAAAGATTTGCACACCTATATATAATACGTATGAATCAATATTCTTTAACAGAGATAGCCTCTAAAATCGGCATTAGTCATATTATCGGTGATGAAAATACAATTATCATCGAGCCGATTCAATTGGAGGCAGAGAATGACCGCTCCGATGTCGTCATGTGGGCGAGCGTTAAAAACGATGATGTCTTAAAGCAAATCAAAAAAGGCGCAGTTATTTGTCAACATATTGAACAAGAGGATATTCAGCCTGATTGTCAATATTTGATTACTGAAAACCCCCGAAGTGCTTTCCGTTTAATGCTTCAAACGTTTTTTATGCCTGTTGAACAGCGTGAAATCGCTCGGACAGCCATTATTGACCCCTCAGTAAAATTGGGCAAAAACTTGTCTATCGGCGAAAATGTGGTCATTGAAGCGGGTTGTATTATCGGCGACAACTCGACGATTGGGCATAATACGGTGATTAAAAGGCGTACACATATCGGAAAAGGCGTTCAAATTGGTGCGAGCAATGTCATCGGTGGGGTAGGGTTTGGTTATGAAAAAGACGAAAATGGCGATTATGCGCTCATTCCGCACGTAGGCAATGTGGTGATTGAAGCGGGCGTAGAAATCGGTAACAATACGTGTATTGATAGAGGCGTTTTGGGCAGTACGTTTTTGAAAGAAAATTGTAAAATAGATAACCTCGTTCACATCGCCCATGGTGTCATTGTTGGGCGTAATGCTCTCGTGATTGCCCTTGCCTTGGTAGCTGGCAGCGTTGAAATTGGTGAAAATGCGTGGGTTGCACCTTCATCCAGCATTTTGCAAAAAGTAAAAATTGGTAAAAATGCAACTATTGGTATGGGTGCGGTTGTTTTGAAAAATGTCGGCGAAAGCGAAGTTTGGGTCGGCAATCCTGCAAAAAAACTATTCCCCAAAGACTAAAGTACCCCCTCAGTATTTTGAGGTACTACTAAACTGCACGTCTGAAATAACACTTCTTTATTAAAAAAAATGACAGAAAATAAGATAAAAACGATAAAAGACGACGAAATCACATTCCGAGACATCATTCTAACGGTTCGTGAATACAGTCGTGAAGTGTTGCGCAATTGGTTATGGGTGGCTGCTTTTACAATACCAATAACAGGTTATTTGCTTTACAAAGCCTATACGACTAAGGCTGTTTATGGTGCAAGTCTCACTTTTTTAGTTAATGGTAATGAAGGTAGTTCTCTGGGTATAGCTGCGATTGCGGGGAAATTAGGATTAGATGGGTTAGGCTCGACGAATACGAATTTAGATAAGATTACAGACTTGTCAAAATCTCGGCGTATCGTTCAATTAGCTCTTTTCCATCGGTCAACAATTGATGGGCGCGATGATTTTTTTGCCAATCACCTTATTCGCGAGCGAGAACTGCACGATCAGTGGGCAAAAGATACGACGGGATTGAATGGTTTTTTATTCAAAAATGGTAATTTTGAACAGTTTAACCGTACAGAGAACAGTGCTTTATTGCGACTTTATGATATTCTTTCGGGCAAAAAAGGCCTATTTTCATGCTCATTTGCAAAAATGTCAGAGATGTTGACTCTCGACCTGACGACGACTAACGAAACGCTTTCGATAGAACTGCTCCAAGCCATATTTACAGAATTAAGCAATTTTTATGTCGAAAAAAGTGTCGTCAAAGAATCCAAAACTTATAATGTACTCAGGCAACAGTCCGACTCAATCAAGCGACTGGCTCGTGCGAGAGAAGCGGCAGCGGCAAATTTTGACGATAATCAACGCGGACTAATTTTAAGTCAGGACAGATTGCCTGCTGAACAAATGAAAAAAGAAGCCATGATTTACAATACAATGTATGCCGAATCTCAAAAAAACCTCGCTATTGCTGGTTTTGCCCTCGAAAACAAAGCACCTTATATTCAGGAAATTGATAGACCCATTGCACCGATTGAACCTAAGAAAAAATCTAAAAAAATAGCCGTTTTATTGGGTTTTATCATAGGTGGATTTCTTGGAACATTGTTTATTGTATTAAGAAAAAAAATACGGTCAGTCTTAAAAACGATTGATAATTGAAAAGGGATTTATCGATTTATTCAATTTTCTAAATTTATGCCTCCCCTCAGTATTTCTACATTCACTTAATTTACTCATTTATCCATTATGTACGACAGTCTTCTCAAAAAAGAAAAGAAAATAGCAGTCCTCGGCTTAGGTTATGTTGGTTTGCCTTTGGCATTGGAGTTTGCCAAATATTTCAGCGTTGTCGGTTTTGACATCAACCCAAAAAGGGTTGATTTGATGAATCAAGGTATCGATCCTTCAAATGAATTGGACAGCACTGCATTTGACAACAAAGACATCCTGTTTACAACGAGTCTTGATGACTTGAAAACGGCAAATTTTTTCATCGTCGCTGTCCCAACAGACATTGACGAAAACAAAGTGCCGAACTTGACACCCTTGAAAAAAGCCTCTGAAACCATAGGCAAAGCCATTAAAAAAGGGGATTATGTGGTGTATGAGTCAACGGTGTATCCAGGATGTACTGAAGAAGATTGTTTACCAGTTGTTGAAGAAATATCAGGTTTGAAATTTGGTGTGGACTTCAAAGCAGGTTATTCGCCGGAACGCATTAACCCAGGTGATAAGTTACGGACGATTGACACCATTTTGAAAATTGTTTCAGGTTCGGATGCCGAAGCCTTAGAAGAAGTGGCGAAAGTCTATGGTCATATAATTACAGCGGGTATTTTCAAAGCGGAAAGCATCAAAGTTGCAGAAGCCGCAAAGGTGATTGAAAACACGCAACGCGACTTGAACATATCTCTGATGAACGAATTGGCGATGATTTTTAGTAAAATGGGCATTTCGACAAAAGCTGTTATCGAAGCTGCGGGGACTAAATGGAATTTTATCAAACTGCAACCCGGCTTAGTCGGTGGACATTGTATTGGGGTTGACCCATATTATTTGTTGCACAAAGCCCGTCAATTGGGCGTTGAGCCACAAGTCATCGCTGCGGGTCGCCGTATCAACGACGATATGCCCCGTTGGATCACCAAACGTTTGGTTCAGATGTTGATTCACAATGGTAAAAATCCAGGACAATGTAAGGTCTTAGTTATGGGCATTACTTTCAAAGAAAACGTATCAGATATTCGCAATTCTAAAGTAGTGGATTTGATTCGTGAGTTAATGGACTATTCTATCAATGTGCATATCACTGATACGAATGCCTCGCCCAATGAGGTGGCTCATGAGTATAAATTGACATTGATTGACCATATTTCGAGCGACTATGACGCTGTTATTTCGGCTGTATCGCATGAGGATTATAAAAAATTGACCCCTCAGTATTTTGAGTCAATTATGAAAAAAGGCGGTATTTTAGTGGATTTGAAGGGGCTTTATGGTCCTTCGGAGGGATATAGCTATTTGCAGCTTTAGAATTTTGTTTTTGAAAATGAATAAATAGTCATGAAAAAAAATATTCTTGTTACGGGCGGTGCTGGATTTATAGGCTCAAACCTCGTAAAGGCATTATTGAATGATAGTCGCATTGGCACTGTCCGTGTTTTGGATAATCTATTAACAGGCTCTATTGAAAATATTAATCCCTTTTTTAGCAATCTAAATTTTGAATTTGTAAAAGGAGATATTAGAGATTATGAGACTTGTTTGGCGGCTTGTTCTGGTATGCATTTGATATCGCATCATGCCGCTTTAGGTTCGGTACCGCGGTCAATAAATGACCCTTTGACGACCAATGCTATTAATATTACAGGCACACTCAACGTATTTACGGCGGCGAAGGAGAACAAAATTGAGCGTATTGTCTATGCCGCCTCGTCTTCAACGTATGGCGACATCCAAAGTGAATTCAAAAAAGAAGATGAAATCGGAAAGCCCTTGTCTCCTTATGCCGTTACGAAATACGTCAATGAGTTGTACGCAAGGGTTTATGGCAATTTATACGGGTTGGAGCATATCGGATTGCGGTATTTCAATGTTTTTGGTGCCAATCAAAACCCCAATGGTGTTTATGCGGCGGTCATTCCGCTGTTTATGAGCTATGTCATAAAAGGAGAAAGTCCAACGATTAATGGAGACGGGTCAATCAGTCGTGATTTTACTTATATTGATAATGTCGTCAATGCCAATATTTTAGCTTTTTTTACAGACAATAAAGACAGCTTAAATCAGATATACAATGTCGCTTGTGGCAAAAGTACAACACTGTTGGAATTGTTCAATATGATAAAAAATATCGCTCATTCTGACATTGAACCTGTTTTTGGACCGCACAGATTGGGTGATATTCCTTACAGTTTAGCGGATATTTCTAAGATTCAAACAATGCTTGGATATACCGTTACCTTGCCGATGGAGACTTGTTTGAAAAAGACTTTTGAATGGTACAAAAAAGAGCACACCGTTGAGACTGCTTAAAGCCAAACGGATAACACCGATATTGCTCATCCTTATTTCGTTGTTGAGCGTATTGGTGCAAGTTTCCTTGAACTATATTTTATCTAAGCACTCAACAGTAGAAACTTTTGGAGAGTACCGCACTTTTTTAGCTTTGGTTTCTTTTTCGGGGATTTTTCATTTTGGTTTGATAGACGGTATGTACTTGCGGTGGTTACTGAA
>JAYVFS010000286.1:0-26014 GCA_043772905.1 Saprospiraceae bacterium
GCAAACATGGTTGGCGTTCCTGCCAAACTTTTTATGGGTCGAATTGTGGACGCTGATGTGGCGTATATCAATGGCGTTCAAGTCGGCAATATCACCTATCAATATCCGCCAAGACGTTACAATGTGGAGTCTGGTCTTTTAAAATTAGGTGAAAATACGATTGTTATAAAAGTGACCAATTTCAATGGAAAAGGCGGTTTTGTACCTGATAAACCCTATTTTTTAACAGCCAATGGTCAAAATATTGACTTAAAAGGCGATTGGCAATACAAAGTAGGAGAAGTGTTTGAGCCGACAAAAGGCGGCGGTGGCGGTGGTATTTCCTTTCAAAATCAACCAACAGCCTTGTTCAATGCGATGGCTGCGCCTGCGGTCAATTACGGCATAAAAGGCGTGTTATGGTATCAAGGCGAAAGCAATACGGGGCAACCAGAAACCTATAAAGAATATTTACCTGCCTTGATAAACGACTGGCGAAAGCAGTGGCAACAACCCAATTTGCCTTTTTTATACGTCCAATTAGCAAACTATTTGGATGTCAATTATTTGCCAACAGAAAGTTCTTGGGCGGTTTTACGCGAAGCGCAAAGACAAGCCCTTTCCCTACCAAATACAGGCATGGTAGTAACGATTGACATGGGCGAATGGAACGACATACACCCCCTCAGTAAAAAAGAGGTGGGGCAACGTTTGGCAGTGGCAGCTGAAAATATTGCTTACGGCGATAAGACAGTCGTTCCTTCTGGACCTGTTTTCAAGTCCGCAGCGCTTGAAAATAATCAAATTCGCTTGAATTTTGACCATATTGGTAGTGGTTTAGTGTCAAATGACGACGAACCTTTGCGATGGTTTGCTATTGCGGGCGTGGATAAAAAGTTCGTTTGGGCAACGGCAAACATTGAAAACAATAGCATTGTGGTGTCAAGTGAACGTGTGCCGACCCCTCAGTATGTGCGTTATGCGTGGGCAGATAACCCTGCGGGTGTCAATTTTTACAACAAAGAAGGCTTACCCGCTTCGCCTTTTACCACAGAACGCAACACAAATGACCCGAATAAAATTTGGCAAGGCAAAAAATGCACGGTGGTACTGACTTATGACGATGCCCTCAATGTGCACCTTGACAACGCTATTCCACTTTTGGATTCCTTGGGCATGAAAGGCTCTTTTTACTTAATTGGTACTGCTGATGCTTCTAAAAGGCGCATAAAAGATTGGCGTAAAGCGGCGCAAAATGGGCATGAATTGGGCAACCACACCATGTTTCATCCTTGTGATGCCTCAAAAGCTGGTCGCAGTTGGCTTACCGCCGAGCGCGATATGAGCAAATACAGCGTGCAAAGAATGACCGACGAAATCAAAGCCACCAATATTTTACTCGAAGCCATTGACGGTAAAACCAAGCGCACTTTCGCCTACACCTGCGGCGATATGGTGATTGATGGTAAAAATTTTATCGATAGCTTGAAAAATGATTTTGTTGCAGCAAGAGCCGTCCGCAACGAAATGCACACCCTCGACCAAGTGGATTTATACAACGTGGATTGTTACGCCATCAATGGCGAAACAGGCGAACAAATGATTGATTTGGTTAAAAAAAGTATGGATTCGGGCAAATTATTGGTCTTTTTATTTCACGGTGTGGGTGGCGAACATGGTATCAACGTGGATGTGCAAGCCCATCGTGAATTGCTGTATTTTTTAAAAAATAATGAAAATGATATATGGGTAGCACCGATGATTGAGGTTGCGGAGCATGTTAAGAAGCAACAAACAAATTAAAATTTAACATTGAGTATGAATAAAAAAGAATACATCATTAGGCAAATAAGCAAAACCAACAAAAAGAATTATGAAAATTATGTAGTGACTGGTATTTGGCATCAGTTGAATAATTTGAATATTAAGTTTATAACGCAACAATATGTAACTCGACCTAACGGATTTGCATTGACAGATATGTATTTTCCTCAGATTAATTTTCATGTTGAAATTGATGAACCACATCATAAACGGAATATTGAAAATGATTTGACGAGAGAAACAGATATTATTGATGCTACTAATCATCGTATCAAACGAATAGCCATTTCAGAAGATCTGTACGATATTAATAATCAAATTAGAGAAACTGTTAGTGATATTTTACACATTATAAATGGGTTAAAAAAAGAAAATAAATTTGAAAATTGGGATTTTGATAAAGAATTTGACCCAAATTACTATAAAAACAAAGGAAAAATTAGCGTAGAAGAAGGGGCAATGTTTAAACATATAGCACATGCTTGCAATTGCTTTGGTCATAATTATGATGGATTTCAAAAAGCTATGGCAATTAACAATCTTGATAAAACACAGTACTTATGGTTTCCCAAATTTTACGAAAATAAGGATTGGGATAATAAAATATCACATGATGGATTAAAAATAACGTCGCTATGTAAAACACCTCATTTAAGAGCTAAATATTTAGATAAGATTATGAACGAAGAAATAGAACGCCTTACTTTTCCAAGAGTGAAAGATAATTTAGGATTTGTATTTTATAGGTTTAAAGGGATATTTAAAATTGATAGAGAATTAAGTAGTTTGGAAACAGGTGTTGTTTTCAAAAGAATAAAAACGGAAGCGTTTACAGGATGATACACCCCCTCAGTATTTTATCAAACATTAAATGAAAAATAATATAAAAATGAAAAACCTAATTACCCTCTATTTTATTTTGGCAATCATTTGTCAAAATGCCCATGCCCAACAGCCGCAACGCACCCCCGAACAGGACAGCGCCATCGCCCGCACACAGCGCAAAACACAGGCTGACCACAAAGCCATGCTCGACCTTTTGGGTATCAAAACCTTGCGACAAGGGGCAAACGGCAGCAATCCGAATGCACCCAATGCTGCCAATTATGACGAGGCAAAGGCGAATCCTTTTCCCACTTTGCCCGAAGCCTTGGTTTTAAAAAATGGTCAAAAGGTAACGACGGCTACGGATTGGTGGCACAAACGCCGCCCCGAAATAGTCGAGGATTTTGACAGAGAAATTTATGGCAGAATGCCCAAAAACGCCCCCTCAGTAAAATGGGAGGTTTTGAGCGAAATTGACACTATGAATGGCGATTTTCCTATAAAACTCAAGCGTTTGGTCGGTCATGTGGACAATTCGAGCTATCCGCAAATCAAGGTGGATATTGAATTGATGGTGGCAACGCCAGCAAAAGAGACGAAACGGGTGCCGATTATTATGGAATATTCCTTCCGTTTTCCTCCAGGATTCAGAATGCCGCCGCCACCGCCGACGAATCAACCGCAGCCTGTCAATTGGCAGCATCAGCTTTTGGCAAAAGGTTGGGGATATGCCCAAATTATTCCCACCACGTATCAAGCTGACAACGGTGCAGGTTTGACCGAAGGCATCATCGGTTTGATGAACAAAGGACAAAATCGCAAAGCCGATGATTGGGGCAGCCTACGCGCTTGGGCTTGGGGTGCCAGCCGTGCCTTAGATTATTTTGAAACCGATAAAAACGTTGATGCTAAAAAAGTAGGTATCACAGGACATTCGCGTTATGGCAAAGCGGCTCTTGTGACGATGGCTTATGACGCACGTTTTGCAATCGCTTACGTCAGTTCGTCGGGGGAAGGCGGTGCAAAATTGCACCGTCGCAATGCAGGTGAACTCGTCGAAAACGTAGCAGGTTCAAGCGAATATCATTGGATGGCGGGCAATTTCATCAAATATGCTGCCGACCCGACCACTTGGGACGACATGCCCGTTGACTCCCATGAGTTGATTGCTTTGTGTGCGCCACGCCCTGTTTTTATCGGTGCAGGTGACAAAGGTGATGGTTGGGTAGATGTCAAAGGCATGTTTTTGGCAGCCGCCGCCGCCAGTGAAGTCTATGAATTGGTCGGCAAAAAAGGCTTAGGCACAAACGATTTTCCAAAAATCGAAACGGCTTTGATAGATGGTGATATTGCTTTTCGACAACATACAGCGGGGCATACACCTGCGCCTAATTGGGCGACTTTTATCGCGTTTACAAGTCGTTATTTTAAGTGATTTAACAATTTCCGCTTGGGCTTTTTTGTCATTTTGAGCGCAGCGAAAAAATCTGTTTTTTCTTAAAAAAAGCACTTTTTAAGCCATTTTGTCAGATTTAGATTCTTTCACTTCGTTCAGAATGACAAAAAAACTGTCGTTATTTTCCAAAGCGGAAATTGCTGAAATGATTTTAGGTTTTCTTTCGAATAATTGATAGTCAACGTTTTACGTTATTTATCGTTCATAATTTATCATTCATCATTACATACAAAACGTCTATACGTTTTATCAAAAATTAAATAAAATGAAAAAATTACACATACTCGTTATTATGCTTCTAGCATTGACACAAACAACATTTGCCCAACAAAAGTTAGGCGTTTTTGACAACCACGAGGACATTGGCAACCCCTCAGTAAAAGGCTCTGCAACGTACAATCCTACAACTCAGGAATACACAATGGCAAGCCAAAGCGTCAATGTATGGGCAAAAACAGATCAATTCCATTTCCTTTGGAAAAAAATCAAAGGAGATTTTATCATTTCTGCAACGGTTCGTTTTGTTGGAAAAGGCGTGGACCCACATCGCAAAATTGGCATTATGGCTCGAAATGAGCTGACGGCAACTGCTCCTTATGCAGACGCTTGTGTGCATGGCGTTGACCTCACTTCGCTACAATACAGAAGCAAAGATGCAGATGTGACGGATCAAGTCGAAATACCCGTTTTTAACCCAACAGAGATTGAATTTCAACGTATTGGCAATAAATTCACGTTTTCAGCGGCTGTTTTTGGTGAAAATTATAAATCCGTTTCAAAGGAAATTGACTTGAATGACGAGGTTTATGCAGGGCTTTTTATTTGTTCACACAATGATAAAGTCATGGAAAAAGCCGTTTTCAGCAATGTCCGCGTCATCATTCCTGCTGCCAAAGACTTCAAACCTTATCGGGATTATATCGGCAGCCATATCGAAGTGATGGACGTGCAAACGGGTTCACGAAAGATTTTACACTCTGCACCCAACTCGCTACAAGCACCGAACTGGACAAAAGACGGTAAAACGTTGATTTACAATTCGGAAGGTCGGATGTATAATTATGACTTAGCAAAAGGCACTATTTCACCCATGAATACGGGTACAGTTATCAATAATAACAACGACCATGTGATTTCTTTTGATGGTAAAATGATGGCTTTGAGCAATCACGTAGGTGAAAAACGTATTTCAACATTGTTCACTTTACCGATTGGCGGTTCGGACAAACCGACGATGATTACCTCGCCTGATTCAGGTCATTCCTACTTGCATACATGGTCGCCTGATGGTAAAAAGTTGATTTTTACAGGGCAGCGCAAAAATCAATACGATATTTGGTCTGTTGATATCGCTACCAAAAAGGAAACTCAATTGGTCAATACACCGACACTCGACGACAGCCCCGAATACACACCCGATGGCAAATGGATTTATTTCAATTCCGTTCGCACAGGCACGATGAAACTCTGGCGCATGAAACCCGACGGCAGTGGTCAAGAGCAAGTGACTTTTGATGAATACAACGATTGGTTTCCACATTTTTCACCCGATGGCAAATGGGTTGTTTATTTATCTTTTCCAAAAGAAATCAATCCAACTGACCACCCTTGGTATCAGAAAATATACCTTCGGTTGATGCCCGCTTCGGGTGGCATTGCTCGAAATATCGCTTATATATATGGAGGGCAAGGAACGATTAATGTGCCTTCTTGGTCGCCTGATAGTAAGCGGATTGCTTTTGTGAGTAATAGTAAGTTGTAATTTAAAGGCATCTATTTTATGTTAAAGCACACATTTAGGAAATTTTTAAAATTTCCTAAATGTTGATAATCAATCTATTGCGAATAAAATTTACCAATAGAATAATCCATTATCAAACATTTAATCTATACATCTTAATTTCAAATTGTCATGAAAAAGACATTCTTTCCCTTGTTTGTATGCTTTTTTTTAGCATTAAAACTTATTGCACAACCGCTACAACCCATTCTCGAAGCTAATGCAACGGGTGCATTTCCAATCGTTACGGCGGCGGGTGCAACCGCTATTTATGTGGATGACAAGGATTTAAACACCGTCCAAAAAGCCACAACTTGGTTGCAACATGACATTGAATTGGTCACAGGCAAAAAGCCGAATATTGTCAATTCCCCCTTTGGGGGTAAGGGGGTGCCCCCTCAGTATTTAGTCATTATTGGCACTTTAAATCAATCTGCCGCAATCAAAAAATTGGTTGCTGATAAAAAAATAAAGACAGAAAGCCTTGATAATCAATGGGAAGCGTATCAAATTCAAATTGTGGACAAGCCGATGGCAGGCGTTGAAAAGGCTTTGGTCATTGTCGGCAGCGATAGGCGTGGAACAGCTTTTGGCGTATTCGATTTATCTCAAATGATGGGTGTTTCGCCTTGGTATTGGTGGGCAGATGTGCCTGTTCAAAAGAAAAAAGAGGTCTATTTGCGGAGCAATTTCTCAAAAACAGACAAACCTGTTGTCAAATATCGCGGCATTTTTATCAACGACGAAGCACCTGCTTTGTCGGGTTGGACAAAGGAGAAATTTGGTGGCTTTAACGTAAAGTTTTACGAACATGTCTTTGAACTTATCCTCCGTTTGAAAGGCAATTATCTCTGGCCCGCCATGTGGGGCAATGCTTTTTATGACGACGATAAACAAAACGGCATCGTTGCTGATGAGTACGGCATTGTCATGGGCACATCGCATCACGAGCCGTTGGGTCGCGCACACGACGAGTGGCGGCGATATGGCAAAGGCGGCAAATGGAACTATGCAACGAATGATTCAAGTCTGCGCACATTTTGGACGGGAGGCATGGAACGCATGAAAAATTACGATAAAATCGTCTCCGTCGGTATGCGTGGCGACGGTGACGAACCGATGTCAAGAGAAACGGCAACGTCTTTATTGGAACGTATTGTCGGTGATCAGCGCAAAATTATTGCCGATGTCACAGGCAAAAAAGCATCTGAAACGCCTCAATTATGGGCATTGTACAAGGAAGTTCAGGACTATTACGACAAAGGCATGCGGGTTGATGATGATATAACTTTATTGTTATGTGACGACAATTGGGGCAATATTCGCAAGCTGCCCAAACTCGATGCGCCGAAGCGGTCGGGTGGTTATGGCATCTATTATCACTACGATTATGTTGGTGGACCACGTAATTATAAATGGTTGAATACCAATAATATAACGCGGGTTTGGGAACAAATGCACTTGGCGTATCGCTACGATGCGACGAAAATTTGGATTGTGAATGTAGGTGATATTAAGCCAATGGAATTCCCGATTCAGTTCTTTTTGGACTATGCTTGGAATCCAGAAAGGTTGCCCGTACAAAGTTTGCGTTTTTATACAGAACGTTGGGCAGCGCAACAATTTGGCGCAAAACATGCGGCGAAAACTGCCGAAATACTGAGGGGGTATGCCAACTTCAACGCCCGTCGAAAACCTGAATTATTAAGCCCTGAAACCTACAGTTTGGCGAATTATCGCGAAGCAGAAACCGTTGTAGCGGATTATCGTCAATTGGAAAAGGATGCAGAAGCGATTTATGCGGATTTGTCGCCCGAGTACAGGGATGCGTTTTATCAACTCATTTTATTTCCTGTAAAAGCCTGTGCGAATCTCAATGATTTGTATCTGACATCGGCAAAAAACAAACTGTATGCACTACAAGGACGTGCCACAACAAATGATTTGGCACACCGTGCAGAAGAATTGTATAAAAAAGACACTGAATTGACCGATTATTATCACAAAACATTAGCGGGAGGTAAATGGAGTCAAATGATGTCGCAAACGCATATTGGTTACACTTATTGGCAGCAACCACGTGAGCAAAAAATGCCTGAACAAAAGACGATTACGTTGTCCGAAAATGCAACGGCAAGTGTTGCTGTGGAAGGCTTAAACAGTGGTTTAGAATTGCCTGAAATTAATACCAATTTACCTCAAAATCGCTATTTTGATATTTTTAATAAAGGCCAAAAACCCTTTGATTTTAGTATTGAAACAAAGACACAAGGTGTAAAATTATCTATTTCAAAAGGAACAGTTACGACAGAACAGCGCATTGAAGTAAGCATTGATGCGACAAAAATGCCTAAAGGTCGGCAACGCATACCCCTCAGTATCAGTACCTCTGACGGACAAAAATTCACCGTTATTTTACCCGTAAACAATCCACAAATCGTTGATTTTTATGGCTTTATAGAAGTTGATAAAGCTATTTCAATAGAAGCAGAACATTTCACAAACAAAGTAGAAACGGACAAAATGCGTTGGCAAGTGTTGCCCGATATTGGTCGCACCGCTTCAGGCATAACTATTATGCCTGTGACGACTCCGAAGCAAACGCTGTCAGACAAAACGCCGCATTTGGACTATCGCATTTGGGCTGACGCAACAGGTGAAGTGATGGCATCAACATACCTCTCTCCAAGTCTGAATTTTAATGAATCACCCAGTTTGCAATTTGCGATTTCGATTGACGACGAAACGCCGCAAATCGTGAATGTGACCCCTGATTTGTCGAATAAAGCGTGGGAAAAAATGGCGGGCGATAATATTGCTATTTTAAAAACAAAACATACGTTTAAAACGGCAGGTGAACATACGCTCAAACTGTGGTTGATTGATGCAGGTGTAGTTTTTCAAAAAATCGTCATCAACAGAGGTGAGGAAAAACCCAGCTATCTCGGTGCGCCCGAAACAAGGGTTTTGATTCAAAATCCAAACGAAAAAGGCTTAAAAGATTATTATAAAAACTACTTTCCGATTGGTGTTGCCGTTGCACCGCAACTGTTTGATGATATGCAATCGGCTGCTTTGATAACCATGCAATTCAGCAGCATGACCGCTGAAAACGCTATGAAAATGGGTCCGATTCATCCCGAAGAAAACCGCTATAATTGGGCACCTGCGGATAAAATTGCTGATTTTGCTCAAAAAAACGGTCTTTTACTGAGGGGTCATAATTTGTGTTGGCACAACCAAACGCCTAATTGGTTTTTCAAAAAAGACGGTAGAACGGTGACAAAAGAAGAACTGTTAGCACGTTTGAAAACACATATCACCGATGTCGTAACGCGTTATAAAGGTAAAATTTATGTTTGGGATGTGGTCAATGAAGCCGTTCCCGATGGTGGTGATAAAATTTACAGAGAGTCCGATTTTTATAATATCATTGGCGAAGAATACATCGAAAAAGCCTTTGAATATGCCCACGCTGCCGACCCAAAAGCGAAGCTGTTTTACAACGATTACAACACAGAAAATGCCTCAAAACGTGAGCGTATCTACCAATTGGTTAAAAAATTGAAGGACAAAGGTGTGCCGATTCATGGCGTGGGTTTGCAAGGGCATTGGTCTCTTTATGAGCCTTCGGCAGCAGAATTGGAAGCATCTATTAACAAATTTGCCTCTTTGGGTTTGGAAGTTCAGATTACAGAAGTAGATGTGTCGGTCTATGCAAAACAGCATGAGCGCACAAATGTCCCGTTCACAGGGAAAGCGGAATTCACGCCTGAAATGGCGCAAAAACAAGCGGAAAAGTATAAAATGCTGTTTGATATTTTCAGAAAACATAAAGATGTTGTGACCAGCGTTACTTTTTGGAATTTGTCGGACAAATCTTCTTGGCTCGATAATTTCCCTGTACCGAACCGCAAAGATTATCCCCTGCTTTTTGACACCGAGTTTAAACCTAAAAAAGCGTTTTGGGAAGTGGTGAAGTTTTGAGTTAAACACGAATTTCACGAATTAACAAGAATTTTCTGTTCTTTTAATGTGTTTCAAGAAAAGCAATAATTTTAAAAAAATATTAATTCGTGTATTCGTGAAATTCGTGTCAACCAAGTATGTGATAAAAAAAATGTAACCTTTTTGACAATTCCTTTATAAAAAGCCTATTTTTGCACTCTTTTTAAAAAAATGCATTTTTTCATAAAATAAATAAATAAAACAATGGGTAAAGGAGACAAAAGGTCTAAGCGTGGCAAAATCATTTTAGGTTCACATGGCAAAAGCCGTCCGAAAAAAGTGAAAGAAACAGGCGCACCAGTAGTTAAGCCAGCAACGGAAACACCTGCAGCTGAAGCATAATTAGGAAATGATGAATTATAAATGATGAATGATGAATTTGTAAGCCTTTGATTTTCAACGACTTTGCAAAATAAAGTTTAGCAATTTATTTTTCCACTATTCCTTAGCGACCAAAATAAAATACGACTCAAACCCGAATTTTTCTGTAAATGAAAAATTCGGGTTTTTTTTATGATTTTAAGGTAAAAAGATGCGTTCAATTTGCGAACTTGACGCATCTTTTTGTCTTTTTATTTTTCAATTTAAGAACTAATCAAACCATGCGAATCATTACAATTTTCTCTCTTTTATGCCTAATACAGAGTGTTATGGCTCAAAAAGCACCTGATTTCCTAAGCAATAACCAAACAACTTGGGTTGAAAATACGCTCAAAAACATGACCATTGACGAAAAAATCGGTCAACTGTTCATGCCACGTGGCAATTACAGCGGTAAAGGTTATGACCCTGAAAAATTGCAAAATTGGGTCAAAGAATATCATCTCGGCGGCATGGCTTTTTTTGCAGGGCAGCCCTCTGTACAAGCGCAAATTGTCAATGATTTGCAAGCGATTTCTAAGATTCCGCTGTTAATCGGTATGGATTTCGAGTGGGGCTTGGCGATGCGGCTCGATAGTACGGTGCGTTTTCCCTACCAAATGGCTTTGGGTGCGATGCCTCAAAATGAAGCATTGATTGAAGAAATGGGCAAAGAAGTCGGGCGACAATGCAACCGTTTGGGCGTTCATGTCAACTATGCGCCTGTTGTTGATATTAATAATAATCCAAATAATCCAGTCATTAATTTTCGCTCTTTTGGTGAAGATAAAATGAATGTAACCCGCAAAGCTTTGGCGTATATGCGTGGTATGCAAAGCCAAAGACTCATCACAACCGCCAAACATTTTCCCGGTCACGGCGATACAGGCGTGGATTCACATTACGATTTACCACTTATCGCACACGACAAAACACGCTTGGATAATGTTGAATTATATCCGTTTAAAGAATTGATTAACAACGGTTTATCTGGTATTATGACAGCGCATTTGAGTATTCCAGCTTTGGATTCTACTAAAAATTTAGCATCAACGATGTCGCCTAAAATTATCACGGACTTGCTGCAAAAAGAGTTGGGTTTCAAAGGTTTGATATTTACAGATGCGATGGATATGCAAGGAGCTGTCAAATATTTCCCAAATGGTGAAGCGATTGTTAAAGCGATTTTGGCAGGAAATGATGTCATTGAAACCTTTGAAGATGTGCCAACGGCGTTTAAAGCCGTCAAAGATGCTTTTACCAAAGGGCTATTGACTGAAAAAGACCTTGATAATCATGTTCGCAAAATTTTGATGGCAAAGTCGTGGGTCGGTTTGGACAAATACAAACCGATAAAACTTCAAGGCTTGGTGCAAGACCTCAATCCGATTCAATCAGACCTTTTGAATCGCCAAATGACTGAGGGGTCGTTGACGCTTATTAAAAATGACAACGAAACGCTGCCGATTAAAGATTTGACGCAACGCATCGCTGTTGTTTCCATTGATGCCAGTGATGTGACGGCTTTTCAAAAAATGGCGCAAAATTATACGTCGGTTACACCTTATAATATACCCATCAATGCGTCCGATACAGTGATTCAAAAAGTAGTTGATGAAACCAAAGGTTTTGACCTCATTCTCATTGGCGTTCATCTTCAAAATGTCCGTCCAGGCGCGCAATATGGCTTAACAAACAGCAATCAAAAAGCCCTTGATTTATTGACTAAAACAGGGAAATCGGTCATGGTTATTTTTGGGAATCCGTATTCTTTGGACAAAATTCAAGGCGTTTCTGATGCAAAAGCTGTTGTTATGGCGTATCAACTCACCAATTATGCAGAAGAAGCGGCGGGTCAAGCCGTTTTTGGCGCAATTCCAATGGAAGGACGTTTACCTGTAACGGTCAATAAAAATTTCGTTTTGGGCATGGGTATTTCAACAAAAGCGATGGGTCGTTTGGCGTATGGCATTCCAGAAATGGTGGGTATTGACAGCCGTTTGTTGATTTCTAAGGTAGATTCAGTTGTCAATTTGGGTTTGAGAGAAAAAGCATATCCAGGCGCAGTTGTCCAAATTGCCAAGGATGGGCGTGTGATTTATCAAAAAAATTATGGTTATCATACGTATGAAGAAGCCGAAAAAAGCACCCCCTCAGTAGTGAACGCCAATTATCAAGTTGGGAACAAAAATGATGTGATGGATGAAAAAGTGCGCACCAATTACGACGAAGGTTTTAAAGGTAAAATATCGGAAAAATCAAGCAAAGAAGCCAAAGGTATGGTCAAAATGGACGATTTATACGACTTGGCTTCTGTAACAAAAATCTCTACTTCGGCATTGGCAGTTATGCAATTAATGAGTGAAAACAAGTTTGATATTGATAAAACATTTGCAGATTATTACCCTGATTTTGCAAATTCTAACAAAGCCAATTTGCATTTCAAAGATATGTTGACCCATAAAGCAGGTTTAAAAGCCTGGATACCGTTTTGGACAGAGTTGATTGATTCTGTTGAAACGGTTAAAAAAAGCACTGTTTTCAAGGAAAAATATGCTCAAAAGTTTCGTTTGAACTTCTTTCAACGCCTATTTTGTGGTCAGAAAAAAAGAGATGCGAAAATTGCACAAGCCATTCGGACGGATAAAAATATGTGGAAAGAGTCATTCAATGCCACCTCCATTACATGGTTGCCGAATACTTTTTCGGACAAGCAGACCCCTCAGTATCCGATTGAAATTACAGACAAAATGTGGTTGAGTAAAGATTACAAACCAACCCTTTTTAAAGACATCAAAGACTCACCTCTTAAGCCCGATCAAGGTTATGTGTACAGCGATTTGCATTACTACACGTATCCAGATATGATGGGTAAAATTGCGGGCATGGATTGGGAAACTTATTTGAAGAAAACGTTTAAAGATATAGGTGCTAATTCATTGACATACAATCCTTTGCGTTTTTATGATAAATCTAAAATAGCTCCAACAGAATACGATTCTCTGTTCCGTAAAACGCTCATTCATGGGCATGTACACGATGAAGGGGCAGCTTTATTGAACGGCATTTCAGGCCATGCAGGGCTTTTTGGCAATGCGAATGATTTGATGAAATTGATGCAAATGTACTTGCAAAAAGGGTCTTATGGTGGGCAGCAATTTATCAAACCGTCGGTCATTGATTCGTGTACAAAATATCAATTTCCAACGCTCAATAATCGTCGTGGCATTGCATTCGATAAATTGGATTTCAATAAAAAAATAACCAATGGTCCTCAATCGGCATCGTCAGAAAGTTATGGACATTCAGGTTTTACAGGCACATTTACTTGGATTGACCCGAAATACAATATCGTATATGTGTTTTTATCGAATAGGGTTTATCCTACACGAGACAATAACAAAATAAGTACTTTGAATATTCGGACAGAAGTAGGCGAGGCGATTTATAAAAGCATGAAATAGTTTGGTGGACACGAATGTCACAAATTACACGAATTTTTTTTCATTCGTGTAATTTGTGAAATTCGTGTCCACCAAACTATTTCATCTTCTTCGATTTCTAATTTCTCCAAAATTTCATCTAATTCATCAAACGATTTTACGCCTACTTTTTCTTCTTCGCCGCCTTGCAAACTTAAACCGTAAAGATTCAAACTAAGCATTTCTTCTAACATAATTGTTTGAAAATCAATGGCTAATATGATTTTAAACTCGTCGCAAAGAGCTTGTAAATCATTATACGAAATCAAAGAATTAGAACTTTTAAGCCTTGAAAAATCCAATCCATTTTTCTCAAAATTGAGTTGAAACGCCTCTACAGACGCTGCAAACGGACGCATCAGACCCCTCAGTATTTCAGCGTTTGAAGCCGCTTCCACATTAATTTCCTTGATAATTGACGATGCTTTAAGCTCAAAAACCTCTTCGGCTGTCGTATTCATACCAACTTGAACGTGGCTCAATTGATACCCCTCAGTATAAAAGTTAATATCCGCTGCCGAAAATCCATCGAACTCTGCAACGATGTGCGGTCCGTGTACCCATTCAAACATGGCTTTTGCCTTCATCGGGTCAATATAATTGTTAGACCCCTCAGTAAAATTAAAACTCAACCACTCAACTTCTTTGGCGGCAAAATAGCGGGCATCGGTGAGATTCGTAATCTGACTTGCTTTGACTTTTATTTTTAACATCATTTATCGTTTTAAAAAAGGACTTGTTGACAGCAAACGCTGGAACATTTTTGTTTTTGACAAAACATCATTGTGTTCAAGCGGCGTAAAAATATTAAAAATTTGGTTGACTCTAAGCATTTCGTCTGTCAAATCCTTTTCATCGCCTTGCCATAGTTGCAAATGCCACGCTTCGATGCCTATTGCGAAGTCAAGTGAAGTGGCGTAAGTGCCGCCTTCTTTTGTATAAAAATTGACCAACCGAGCCTTTTTTGTTGCAACCAAACGCCATACTTTTCCAATTGTTCAATGAGTTTGAACGTGGACAAAACGCTGTCAATATGGTTGTACCAACCATGAAAATGCACAACAATATCTGTTTTTGTTGAAAAATGATGGTCTTTTGGGATAAAAACAAGGACAGAACTGTCTTGATAATGCTGTTTTGATGGGAATTTTTGGTTTTGATAGGTATGTCCATCTGCCCGTTTAGGGTGTGGAAATGGCGCATTTTTCAAGGAAAAACGGAGTAATGTGCCGTATTCTGAATACGTTTGGGCTTTCCCTAATAAAGGTGTTATTACACAAAAGAAAATAAAAAAAATGATGCGATGCTTCATGACAGATTGAAATGATTTTAAGTTCTAAAGATGCTTTGATTCGACAGAGGAAGCCGTAATAAGACGCAATATGTGGATAACAATGGTTTATCCACAGGCTTATCCACGAATAGCCATTTGCTGTGGATTACTGAGGGGGTGATATTTTGAGTAGGCAAAACGATTTATGAGGTCAAAACAGGCGGGGGAAAAATGGCTTTCAATTCATCATTCCGTTTTTCATTGACCAATTTATGTCCATCTTCGACGATATGCAGGCGAATATTATGTGCTTCATTTGCCAACCAATAACCACTGCGGATGGGAACAAGGTCGTCGTTTTTACCAAAAAAAACATCCGTTGGAATGCCACTTTTGACCAATCTCGTTTTAAAACGCTCTGGTTTTATCACAAAATCGTCCATAGAAAGCCAATAAGAAAACAGCCTCTCTCGGCGTTCCACTCGACCTAAATGATTGTAAGTGAAGGAGTAAACAAACCGATTGATGAGTTTTCGCTCATAAAAAAAGGTCAAAATACGCACAAACCAACTCGGACGGTTTAACAACCATTTTGTAAAACGGCGGATAAATCGGGGTATCATCGTAATTTCAAACATCCATTTTGTACCAAAACCATCAGGCGCAAAAAGCAAAATATGGTCAATGCGGTGTTGAAACCTAAAAAACAAACGTTGCACAATCCTTGCACCAAAGCTGAAACCCGCCAACGAAAACCGATCTTTACCTTCAATTCTTAGTAATTCTTGAACAATCGCTTCAAAATCGCGGCTACGAAAAACGTCTTCCCGCCATTCCGTATGTCCATGAAAAGGCAAACCAATGGCAATAACTGTAAATTCTGTTGAAAAACCCTCGCGCACGTTCAACCACATCGCGGACCTATCGCCGAAGCCGTGGAATGCCAAAAGCAACCGATCGCCTGTGCCGAAACGCAGGTAGCTGATGGTTGAATGGCGATACGCAAGTGTTTTTCGTTCCATTTTGCTAATTTAAAAAAGGGTTAGAGCGTCTTTCACGTCCAATCGTCGTTGGTTGTCCATGTCCAGAATGGACTTTTACATCGTCAGGCAACGGCATCAAACGGCTTTGGATGCTGTTGATAAGGTGTCCATGATTGCCACCTGGCAAGTCGGTTCTGCCGATGCTGCCAAAGAAAAGCACGTCACCACCAATCAAAAATTTATTTTTTTCATCATAAAAACACAAGCTGCCAGGCGAGTGTCCGGGTGCTAAAATGGCTTTAAGTTCGATGCCACTAAGCGTAATAACATCACCATCTTCGATGAATACTGAGGGAGCTTCTTGCGGCGGAACAGGTGTGCCAAACATCATTCCCGCAGCTTCGACACGTGCTAAAATGGGTAGTTCAGCGCGATGACATTCCAAAGGCACATTATAGGTTTCAATGATAAATGGATTGCCAAAAACATGGTCAAGATGGCAATGCGTATTGATTAATCGTTTGACAATCAATTGATTATCGTCTATGAACTTTTTGAGCAACTTACGTTCATTTGTTGTGTAACAACCTGGGTCGAAGACGATGGCTTCACGTGTTTCGTCGTCAAAAATGATATAGGTATTTTCAGAAAAAGGATTAAAAGTAAAGGATTGTAATTGAGTCATAAAGCGAATTTTTTTGCGAATTTACAGTAATTTTTTTGCACCATTATAGATGCCGTTTTTTTTGTCATTCTGAACGGAGTGAAAGAATCTAAATGTTATGAATATACAGATTCTTTCCCTTCGTTCAGAATGACAAAAGACAAACAAATTATTTCAAAATGTGGAAAAAAACTTTTTTTGGTGGACATTTAATTCCGTAGTTTTGCGCCATGAGCGAATTTATCGTATCCGCAAGAAAATACCGTCCACAGAAATTTTCTGATGTCGTTGGACAAGCACACGTCTCGCAAACTTTAAAAAATGCGTTGCGGACGGATCATATTGCCCACGCTTTTTTGTTTTGTGGTCCCCGTGGGGTCGGCAAAACAACGAATGCACGTATTTTAGCAAAAATACTGAATTGTACGAATCGCACGCCCGATTTTGAGGCTTGCGGCACGTGTGATTCTTGTCGTGCGTTCAGTCAAAGTGCCTCGTTTAATATTTTTGAACTCGATGCGGCTTCAAACAATTCGGTTGAACATGTGCGCTCGCTTGTTGACCAAACGCGCATACCGCCGCAGCAAGGTAAGTACAAAGTTTTTATTATTGACGAGGTACACATGTTGTCGTCGTCGGCTTTCAATGCTTTTTTGAAAACTTTGGAAGAACCGCCCGCTCATGCTATCTTCATTTTAGCGACGACAGAGAAGCATAAAATCATTCCAACAATTCTTTCTCGTTGCCAAATCTTTGATTTTAGGCGGATTCAGATACCCGATATTGTTTCACATCTGCAAACTATTTGCGTAGCAGAAGGCATTACTGCCGACCCTGATGCGCTCCATATTATCGCTCAAAAGGCAGACGGTGCTTTGCGTGATGCACTTTCGATATTTGACCGTATTGTTTCGGCAAGCGTTGACAATACGATTCACTATGCCGATGTTATTGAAAACTTAAACGTATTGGATTACGATTATTTTTTCAAAATGACCGATGCGTTGCTGTCCGAAGACCTCCCCTCAGTATTGAATACTTTCGAAGACGTGATGCGTCGCGGTTTTGAAGGCGATACGTTTATTGTCGGTTTGGCAGAGCACTTGCGTAACATATTGGTTTCTAAGGATTTACAAACTTTACAACTTTTGGAAGTCGGTGAAAATTTGAAACAACGGTATCAAAACCAAGCCGCTTTGTCTTCTACTTCATTCATTTTGACGGCTCTTAATTTGTGTAATGATTGTGATGTCAACTACAAAATGGCACGTTACAAGCGTTTACACGTTGAAATGGCATTGATAAAAATGACCTATATCGGTCGTGCCGTTGACCTTTCGGCTGTGCCGCAACAGATGCTCGTTGAAAAAAAAACTAATGTTGGGAGCAAATTAGAGACTAAAAGCACTACTCCAAGCCCTCGTTCAGGCAGCCAAGCACCCCCTCAGTATAAAGAGGTCGAAACGCCTATTTCCACTGCTGAAGAACCCATTCCACCCTTAAATAAAAGCGAAGAAACGCCCGGACCTGCCGTTCCAAGTGGCAAAGTGAGTACCTCAACGAGTACCAATGCGGCAACGAGTAGCTTTGGTTCGTCTATGAAAATTGGTTCGCTTGAAGCCATTGCTGCACAAATTGAAGAAGAAGAGAATATTTTGAAACAGAGTGTTTCAAAACTAAGCATCGAAAACCTAAAAGAATCGTGGCAAAAATATGCTGAAACGCATGAATCGCCTTCTACCAAAGCCGCTTTGCAATCCGCTAATTTATCATTAAAACTTAAAAAAGTTACTGCCAAAGTTGGCTCAACTTTAATGGTGGGCATCATTCAACAAGAGTTTCGGTTGGCAGATTTCCTTCGTTTTGACCTCAATGATGCGGAATTACTGCTTGAAATCGTCTATGATGAATCCTTAGCATTGCCAGAAACGAAGTCTGCACAGCTTAGAAAATACCTCACGCCGCGTGATAAATTGATGTTGATGATGGAAGTGAATCCGTTGGTAAAGGATTTAGCGATACGCCTAAATTTGAAACCTGATGAGTAACGCCGACCTGCGGTCGGTGCATAACATTCGCTTTTTTTTGAAATAAAAGTTTATATTTGTTCAGAAATTTAAAAATCAATCAAAATGACAACATTATCATTGGAGTTGAAAGACGCAGAAAAAAGTCAAATAAAAATCTGGGTAGAATATTTAAAATCACTGGATTTTGTCCAAAATATTAAGGAAAAAGAAGAAGTACGACCTTATCTGTCCATTGAGGTAATCAAAGAATTGTACCCTAATCAATGGGTTTTATTAGCCGATGCACAAGCGGAAGGTATAAATATATTGGGTGGTCGTGTTATTTTGAATGCACCTGACAAACATCAATTGGCTTTACAAGGACGTGATTTGGTAAAAGAATATCAGCAAGTACGACACTTTTTCACAGGTGAACGTCCGCACCAAAAGCATATAGGACTTATCGTTAGACAAACTTCTTCCAAATGACAAATAAGTTTAATTTCCACTTAACCGATGATGATGCCTTAATTCTCGTTGAAGCCTCTATCAAAGGTTTTCCACTCATTTTAGCATTAGATACTGCCGCTTCTCAAACAGTTATAGATTGGAATGCCTTGTTTTTAGCGGGTTGTCCAATTCCGATGGAAAAAGATTTCCAAAATACAGTTCCTGTTGAAACCGCTTCGGGTGTGATGGATGTACCTGTTTATGAGATAACGGAGTTCAATGCTTTGGGCATTAGTAAAGCAGATTTTTCTGTTCTTACCTATGATTTTTTAGCAAAGGGCTTGACAAGTCCTTATGATGGTGTGTTAGGCATTGATTTTTTTCGCCAACAAGGTGTTTTGAGTATTGATTTTGTGGAAGAAAAATTGTGGTTTATTCGGAAGTGAAAAATAATAATTTTTCTTTGTTGCAACAGCACCGACCGCAGATCGGCGTTACGTATGTTACTTCATAAATTCCCAAGCCGATCGATAAGACCCCTCAGTATCAGCATATTCCAAAAACGATTTATAAAATTTATCATTCCCAATTGTGCCGCTGTCACCAACCACAATCAACTTCATACGCGCCCGTGTCATAGCGACATTCATGCGGCGATAATCGTTCAAAAAACCGATTTCACTTTTCGTATTGGAACGCACGAGAGAGATGTAAATGACATCGCGCTCTTGCCCTTGAAAACCGTCAATGGTTTGAACCGTTAATTTTAAATCGGACAATAAAGGGTCGGCTTCGATTTCTTTTTCCATAAAAACGACCTGTTCCCGATACGGCGAAATGATGCCAATAGAGGGTTTATCGTAGGGAAAAGCCTCTAAATATTGGTATAAATGCTCACGCAGGGCGTAAAATTCTTCTGGATTGAAACGGCTTTTATTTTCGGGGTGGACATGTTCATCGAAGCTGCAACCTGCCGTATCAATGTAAACAACGGGTTTTTCTTCTTGAAAATTCACTAAAACACGGTCAGATACTGAGGGGTGTGCTTTCAGCAAATTATCATAAAATTGACGGTTTGAAAAGCCCATGATGGTCTTATTCATCCGATATTGAACGTCTAAAAAATTGACGCTGTCAATGTGTTTGATGGATTTTTCAATCAAAGTGATGTCAAAACCTTGTTTTTTAGCGTCATTTGACTTGACTGTTGGCGGCAACTGAAAAGGGTCGCCTGCCAAAACGACACGAGAGGCTTTCAATATTGGAATCCACGTGGCAGGTTCAAGGGCTTGTGCGGCTTCGTCAATAAAAACGGTGCGGAATTTTCGGTTGTCCAAAACGGGATGTGCTGCGCCAACGAGTGTACATATAATAACGTGTGCACCGTCGAGAATTTCGTCAATGATGCGTTTTTCAAGGTCGTTTGCCCACGCAGACAGGTCTTTGGCTTCTTTCAAAAGGCGGTCACGCTGTGATTTTTCATCATAACCGAATTTGCGTTTATAGCTGCGGGCGATGCGACGGAGTTCAGCCGCTTTTATTTTTATTTTTTTGATATTACGGGCTTCGGGATGTGTAGAAAGTTGTCCTTCAAGCGTATGTCGTACAATGGTTTCATCAACACGCGAAATATTGCCGATGCGGAGGACAGCCAAATTTTCGGCATCAAGCCTTTCGGTGAGCAAATCGGCAGCCGTATTGGAGGGGGCAGTGACTAAAATCGTGTTTTCTGTTTCTGATAATTTTTTAACGGCAGCGACTAAGGTTGTTGTTTTGCCAGTGCCGGGCGGTCCGTGAATGATGGCAATGTCGCGGTTGTCCATAATTTGCCGAACGGCTAAGTTTTGGCTTTCGTTTAGGCGCGGCATACTGAGGGGGGCATTGGCGTTGAAATTTTCAGAGGTTTTATAACCCAAAAGTACATCGCGGAGGGCGGCTAAACGGTCGCCTTTGGCATTCATCACTTTGGATATGGCTTTTTCCATTTCGGTATAAGTGCGGTCGTCAAACAACAAATCAACACCAATTTGACCGTCGTTTATCCAATCGGGTAAGTCTTTGGCGTTCAAAATGACGTACATCTGGTTTTTATTGACGTAATTAATCACGCCTGACTTTTCGCTGTATGTATTGCTTTTATCATTTGTAAATATCTGAACCACATTACCTGGACGGAATTGATGCGGCGAATCAGGACTGCCACTGCGCTCGACGACAACAAAAGCACGGTCGCCAAAAGTATAACCTGTTCGAACGATTTGAAGCGGATACCACGTAAACCCATCGGCTCGACGCTGTTCAAGGGGCTTGTTTTGAATGACCGTTTTGAAAAATTCGAGGTCGGCTTTTTTTTCAAGGGCGAGCAGCTCGCGTAGGCGTTCTAATTCTTTGAGTTGTTCCATAATTTTATATTCAGGGCGAAGATATGAAAGCTCATTTGAATGAGCATTTTATTCATTCAAACAAAGCATCCATTTTCACGTTATTTTGTCCCAATAAGTTGGTTTATGTATTATGATACGTAATCATTGACAGTTATAATCAGCCAAAAGTGATATGAAAATGTAAGTTTTGGCTGCAAAAGTAACTCTTGCAGCCAAAACTGCATAAAAAATATAAGTTTTGGCTGATTGGGTAAGCATTGTGTTATTTTAGGTTCAATGAATTTTCATTCATTGACTAAATTACGTCAATCATTTTAACAAAATTTGGTCGAACGGCTTGACGTTTTTACATTTGTGAAAAAACGTGTATTGTGCATATCAACGTATTAAGGCTTTTATGAAGACATTATCATTTATAGTTTCATTATTTATTACATCAACTTCTTTTGGACAAGAGACGTTAGACTAAATTGTTTCATCAGATGTTTGTAATTGTATAGGTTAAACTAAAAACTTGTCAAAAGATGACTTTCTTAATTGCATACAAAAAAACACCCTGAAAAATGGGGACTTAATAATAAAATAATGCATGGCTCTTTATAAAGATACATCTGACCAAGCAAGTTACAAATTTGGACAAGAGCTTTACGCACGCATCTCAGTAAGCATGATTTTTACTTGTGATCCATATTACAAATTTATGGACATCTTGCACTAATCAGCATTCCAAGGACAGGACAAAGATTCGATAAAAGCTGTAATTTTCAATATGAGTAAAAGTGACTCGACAACTTGGGATACAGATTTTTTTACAAAAAGAGGAGCGATGTATTTCCAAATTCCAGACTTAGAAAATGCGATAAACGACTTTGATAATGCCATTAAATTGAACCAATATGCTTTGCAAAGTATGTATTTTAATGCTTGGACACTTGAATTAATGAAAGATTATGATAAGGCATATACCCTTTATAGCGACCTTGCTTTATTGACAAAGAAAAATGACTTCAATATTTTTGAAGCCATAGTAAAGCAAAAGAAAAAAGGCTTGTAAAAAGAATTTTGTGTGATTGGTGTTAATTTATTTGATTGGACTATAATTCTAAAATACACGCTTTTTTTTCAAAAATAAAAATTTCACCCCCCCCTCAGTATTTTATATTAAAAATAACAGAAAAAATATTCTCTCGAAAAAGCATTAAAAAACAACTAATAATTTCATGGCTGTCCACAATGCCAAATAGGCAATTAGTCAAAAGACTTGAAAATCAATACTTTAAATCGCTTTCGCTTTTACTGATTCTTTACTAAATAGTGAAAATACCTAAATTCGCAATAAAATAAACTACCTTTGCAAAAATTTTGCGTGCCGTTGCACAATAATATTGTTAAGGTAAATAAGTAATTATGTGATGAGGTCAGGTTCGGAAACTCACTTTTACGATTACTATCTTACCGAATCACATTTTAATGCTTATTTAATTAATGGAAATGTTTCAAAAATTAGGTCTGAATGAAGACCTACTTAGGGGTATTGCAGAACTCGGGTTCTCTACGCCTACACCTGTTCAGGAATTGGTTATTCCTACCGCACTTACTTCCACTGGCGATATTGTCGCCCTCGCCCAAACGGGTACTGGCAAAACTGCCGCTTTCGGTCTCCCACTTTTACAATTGATTGACTTAACTGAACGCCACGTTCAGGGCTTGATTCTGTGTCCAACACGTGAATTATGCGTTCAAGTGGCGAGTGATTTGGCCAATTATGCCAAATTTGCACCGAAATGCAAGGTGACTGCCGTTTATGGTGGTGCGAGTATTGACACCCAAATTCGCCAAATCAAGGCGGGTACACAAATCATCGTCGCTACGCCAGGTCGTTTGATTGACTTGATTGAGCGTGGTGCGGTCAAATTGGACCAAATGAAACGCCTCGTTCTCGACGAAGCCGACGAGATGTTGAACATGGGTTTCAAAGACGATTTGGACACAATTTTGAAGTCTGCGACCAATAAACAATCTGTTTGGTTGTTTTCGGCAACGATGTCAAATGAGGTGCGTTCTATCGCGCGCAACTACATGACGAACCCAACAGAATTGATAACAGGCAGACGCAACGAAACAAACGAAAATATTGACCATGTTTATTATGTCTGCCGTGCAGACGACCGTTTTTCAGTTTTGAAACGAGTTGTTGACTCACATCCAGGCATTTTTGGTCTGATTTTCTGCCGTACAAAGGCTGAAACCAAAGAAGTTGCAGAGCAAATGACCCGCGATGGTTACAACAGCGATGCCCTACATGGTGACTTGTCGCAAAATGACCGTGACCGTGTGATGTTGCGTTTCCGTGAAAACAACTTGCAATTATTGATTGCAACAGACGTCGCGGCTCGTGGTATTGACGTGAGTGATATTACACACGTTATTAACTACGGTTTGCCTGATGATATTGAAGTTTATACGCACAGAAGTGGTCGTACAGGTCGTGCTGGTAAAAAAGGTACAGCGATTACGATTGTTACAACAAAATACGAGGAGCGCATTCCGCAAATCGAGCGCATGAACAAAGCAAAGTTCACGAAATTGTCGATTCCTTCAGGTGAAGAAGTTTGCGAAGCGCAATTGATGAAAATCATCAAAAATGTGCATGAAGCTGAAGTACAACACACTGAAATCGAGCCATTTTTGCCCGCTATTTATGAGGAATTGAAAGACTTGTCGAAAGAAGAACTCATCAAACGTTTCGCGAGTATGGAGTTCAATCGCTTTTTGATGTATTATAAAGATGCACCAGATTTGAACCCACGTCGCAGACGTATGGATTCCCCAATGGGCGGCGGTGATGACAGACGTTCTTCAAGGTCGAATGGTCAACATGCACGTCTTTTTGTCAATATTGGCGAAATGGACGGTTTGTCAAAACGCGATTTTATCAACCTTTTGGGTGAAAACTTCAATGTTCCAAACGCGGCTATCGGTCGTGTGGACATCAAAAAGTCTTATTTACATTTCGATGTTGAGCCAAATTTTGTTGAACGCCTAAAAAGCGGTTTGCAAAAAGCAACTTTCAACGGACGTAAATTACGCGTTGATGATGCAACTGAATCATCAGACCGTCCAAGCGGTGGCGGTGGTTCTTATGGCGATAAAAAAAGCTATTCGGATAGACCCAGATCAGATTCTGGTTTTGACAAGAAGAAAAAAGACAGAGACAAGCGTAAGAAATCTTGGTAATAGATAATGATGAACGATGAGTTATGAATTTTTCAACTCGATTGTTTTTTCATGATAAAAAAGAGCCGTTGAATACTCCCCTCAGTATTCAGCGGCTTTTTTTTATTTTTTATTAAACTGATTCATCGTAAACGCAATCCCAATCGTTCCAAAAGCCTTCACCGTATCCACAGCATTTTTCAGTATATCGGGCAATTGTTTTTCTTCTTCATCCGTCCATTTACCCAAAACAAAATCGACTTGTTGCCCTTTACGAAACTCCGAACTGATGCCAATTCGCAGCCTTGCGTAATTGTTGCCGCCACACAATTGGTCAATACTTTTCAAACCATTGTGTCCACCATCGCTACCCGAAGGACGGAGGCGTTGTTTGCCAAACGGCAAAGCCAAATCGTCGAGGACAACTAAGAGGTTTTCCTTAGGAATATTGTGTTTTGTGAGCCAATAACGCACCGCTTTGCCACTCAAATTCATATAAGTTGTCGGTTTTATCAAGACGAAGGTGCGCCCTTTGTGCTTCACTTCTGCCACAAAGGCTTGGCTGTCGTGCTTGAAAGTGCCGCCGAGTTCCTTTGCCAATAGCTCAACCACGTCAAAGCCGACATTGTGGCGCGTGCCTTCATAGTCATTGCCGATATTGCCGAGTCCTGCGATTAAGTATTTCATTGTGTCGGGTTCTGTTTTAGGTGTGTCCTTTGGGGACAGGGTGTTTTTGAAAAAAGAAAAAAGACTGTTTATCAACATGATGAATCACATTTCGTTTTTAGTGGCGCAAAAATACGTCTCTTTTATGAAAAAATACCCCCCTCAGTATTTTACGCTTTCAGTCTAACACAGCGTATAGTAGTTTTTCATGGGAGTTTATAAAAAATATAACATATAAGTAAATGTGTTAAAGTTTTGACCTTTGTTGAATATTATTTGGAAAAGTAAATGAGGCACATTAGCTTTGTTGTATTAATCAAAGACAATAACGCTGCAACTATTTTTTTAACCAAAATAAGGAAACGCTCGCTAATCGCTAATCGCTAATCACTAATCGCTAATCACTAATCGCTAATCGCTACTTTGTAGTGAAAAGGCTTTGTATTGCGATTATGTTAAGATTGAATATTGAAGACGTCTCAATATACAGGCTACTAAATAAAAATGGTAGCTCATTTATTTTTGATTTCAGTACCTATTGCGGAACTGAAACATAGAACAAACAAAAAAGACGACCACCGCAATTCTTGGCAGAGGCGGCAGCCGTCATTTATTAACCTAAGTTAAACCGTAAAAATAATGAAAAATTTTGAAC
>JAYVFS010000287.1:0-25873 GCA_043772905.1 Saprospiraceae bacterium
TTCGGACAAGGTATAGTAAACGGAAATTGAATAGGTTTTTTATTTTTTTTTTGCAAAAAAAAATAAAAAACCTATTCAATTTCCGTTTACTATACCTAAGCCCACCTGCCTAAACTATAATCCCTTCACCGACATCCCACCATCAACAGAAATATTCTGTCCTGTAATATAAGACGCTTTATCCATCGCTAAAAAGGCGACAACCGAAGCCATTTCTTCGGGTTCAGCCACTCTACTGAGGGGTGTCCTTTTTAAAATTTGGTCTAAACGTTCGGGATTTGTCAAGACAGGAACGGTCAACGACGTAGCAGTGTACCACGGTGAAACAGCATTGACTCGAATACCTGCCGAAGCCCATTCGACAGCAAGGTGGCGTGTGAGTTGAATTTCTGCTGCCTTCGTCATGCCATAAGGTGGTCCTGATAGTACGTCAATGAAACCCGCAACGGAAGCGACATTCACGACATTTGCACCTACACCATTTTTCAAAAAAGGGTGGCACAAACGGCACATTTCAACAACGCTGAATAAGTTAACTTCAAAAATATGACGATATTCATCTTCTTGATAATCAACGAGTTGTTTCCGAATATTTGTACCAACATTATTAACTAAAATATCCAATCGGTCGCCAAATACGTCTTTTACTGTTGCCATGACCTTCTGACGGTCTTCGCCTTTGGCAACATCTGCGATGCAACCAAAGGCTTTATGTCCTTGTTTTTGCCATTCGGCAACGGCATCATTGACCTCTTTTTCGTTGCGTGCAACAATCAAAATCTCTGCGCCTAAGCTCAAAAATTCTTCTGCAATGGCACGTCCTATGCCTTTTGTTGCGCCTGTTATCAAGGCGCGTTTACCTTTTAAATGCCAGTTTGCCATTGTTATTTTTTTGCTTTATAATACAAAACAGAAGCGTTTTCTTTTCTGAAAATATCGTTTGCAACACGTTGAATATCAGCGACTTGCACCTTTTGATAATGATCGATTTCGGTATTGATCAAGTCTGAATCGCCGATGAGTTCATAAAAAGTCAAATTCATGGCTTTGTTCAAAGCACCGACATCGCCAAATGCTTGTTGACTTTCCACGCTGTTTTTCAGCTTTTGAAGTTCTTCTTCGCCCACGAGTTCATTTTTTATCAATTCCAATTCTGCCCAAATCGCATCTTCCAATTGTTCCAAAGTGACCCCCTCAGTAGGTTTACCATCTATGATGACCATCCCAGGATCAAGATTGCCTGATAGGGAGCAATCAATTTCAGAGCATAAACGCTTCTCTTTCAATAACTTACGAAAAAAACGAGACGATGAACCACTGGCTAAAACATCAGTCAATAAATCCAATGCGTAATAATCAGGATGTATTCTTTCAGGTACACGGAACATCATATACAGGGCATCAAGCGGCACATTGGCTTCAACGGTGCGTCTGATTTCGGCAGTTTGAGGTGGCTCTTGTGGCAGATTCCGCTTGGGTACATCACTCGCTGGAACGGACAAAAACCATTTTTCAACTAATTTTTTGACCCCCTCAGTATTCCCATCAATTTTTGAAAAATTACCAGCGACCGTTAAAATCGCATTGTTTGGCGCATAAAACGCCGTGAAAAAGTCCTTTACATTTTCCACCGTTGCATCCTCGATGTGTTGCGGCACAAGCCCAATGACAGGCCAGCGATAAGGGTGTTTTTTGTAAACCATATCCCCGATGATGTGCCACACGTCGCCATAAGGTTCATTGAGTGTTGTTTCTTTAAACTCCTCAACAACAACTTTTCGCTGCACATTGAGCGAACGTTTGTTGATACGCAAAGACAACATGCGGTCGCTTTCGAGCCAAAGCAATGTTTCGAGATTTTCGGCAGGGACGGTCGCATAAAAATTCGTCATATCGCTGTTCGTAAACGCATTATTATCGCCACCTGCTCGTTGAATCGGGTCGTCAAAATCTATAGCATTTTTAGAGCCACCAAACATCAAATGTTCAAAAAGGTGTGCAAAACCCGTCTGTTCAGGGTTTTCGTCGCGGCTACCGACATCGTAAAGCAAATTGACGGCTACAAGCGGCGTGGAGTTGTCTTCATGTATGAGGACACGAAGTCCGTTGTCTAATGTGAATTTTTGATATTGAATCACGTTGTGGTATTTTATTAAATTGTATGTTTAATACTGAGGGGGCAAAGATAGCTTTGATTCAAAACTTTCTTATCATAAACTTTTCGTGATGCGTTCCGTGTTCAGTATAACCCCCCATTTTTATAAAATCCCTCTCTTTTTTTCTACCTTTGTCGTCCCTTTTAAATATAAATCATTAACAGACAAACGCTGGAAACGCAATGGATCAGAAAACGCCAGAAACAGGAAAAAAGAAAAAAGTTAAAATACTCGAAAAAGTTGTCATCACAGGCATTGCTGACAAAGGAAAAGCCGTTGGGCGTGATATGGAAGGACAGATTGTATTTGTCGAAAATGCCGCACCTGGTGATGTCGTTGACGTAAAAGTACACAAAGAAAAAGGCGGCTATTGCGAAGGTGTAACAGTCGGAATTCATACCTATTCAGAGGAACGGACTACGCCTTTTTGTCAACACTTCAATCTCTGTGGTGGTTGTCGGTGGCAACACATCACTTATGAAGCGCAATTGAAGCACAAACAATTGCAAATAGAAAGCACTTTTAAGCATCTTGCCAAAGTGCCTGTGGGCGAATGGCTGCCTATTTTGGGTTGTACTGAAAACACTTTTTATCGCAATAAATTAGAATTTACCTTCTCTAACAAACGTTGGTTGACGCATGAAGAGGTGAATACAAGTATTTCGAACCTTGAAGATGTCTTAGGTTTTCACCGTCCTGGGGCTTTTGATAAAATCCTAAACATCGAAAAATGCTGGTTGCAGCCCGACCCGTCGAATGAATTGAGAAACGGTATTCGTGAGATTTGTATCGAACAAAAATTGTCATTTTACGATATGAAAATGCACCGTGGCTTTATGCGGCACATCTTGTTTCGGATGACGACGTTGGGTGAAATCATGATTATCGTCAGCGTCAAAGAAAATAGAGAAGATAAGATTAAACGTCTTTTAGATGCGATTGCCGAAAAATACCCGCAAGTAACGACGCTCATTTATTGTGTTAATCATAAACTGAACGATTTTATCCTTGATTTGCCAATGATTACGCATTCAGGAAAAGGATATGTGGAAGAAATGCTCGGTAATGTGCGTTTCCAAATTGGACCTAAATCTTTTTTCCAAACCAATACCAAACAAGCGGAACGATTGTTTGATACCGTTGTGGATTTCTGCGATTTTCAAGGCGATGAAAACGTTTATGATTTATATACGGGCATCGGCAGCATCGCTTTGTACCTTGCAGACAAGGTGGGTCATGTGGTCGGTATCGAAGAAATTGGACCTGCGATTGAAGATGCAAAAGACAATGCAGAACGCAACGGAATTATCAATACGACTTTCTATGCAGGTGATGTCAAAGACATTTTAACGATAGATTTTGCTAAAAGACATGGCAAACCAGATGTCCTCATCACCGATCCGCCGCGTGCAGGTATGCACGAGAAGGTTGTTAGGATGTTGCTACAATTAGAAGCACCTAAACTTATTTACGTGAGTTGCAACCCTGCGACGCAAGCGCGTGACGTAGCGATTTTGCATGAAAAATATGATGTCGTGAAAGTGCGTCCAGTGGATATGTTCCCACATACACATCATGTTGAAAATGTCGCGTTATTGAAGCTGAGGCAATAAAAAATACTGAGGGGGTGATTCAAGCTAAAGATTTTGTGAGAAGATAAAATACCAAACTTTGTTTTGCGATATTGTTAAATATCAAGGTTTTACAAATTCATCATTTATCATTCATCATTCAACACTTCCGAATGTATTATTTGGCATGAAAATTATACATTTGTCTTTATTAAACCCTCGTGTTGATGTTGCAATTTTTATAGAAACAAAACCACTTAAAATAACTCATTTTTAAACTTATACACAACAAATTATGAATAAAGTATTGGTAACAGGCGGATGTGGCTACATTGGAAGCCATACAATTGTTGATTTGATAGACAATGGTTTTGAGGTTATTACAGTTGACAATCACGTCAATTCAGACCCCTCAGTATTGGAGAGCATCGCAGAGATTACAGGCAAAAAAGTCCATAACTACGAAGTTGACCTTTGCAATTTGGCGCAAACACGCCGTATCTTCCTTGAAAATCCAGACATTTCGGGCATTATTCACTTTGCCGCTTTGAAAGCTGTGGGTGAATCGGTTGAAAAGCCGTTGTTGTATTATCGCAACAACCTCGATAGTTTGCTCAATATTTTGATTTGTCTCGAAGAGTTTAAAATTAAACATCTCATATTTTCATCTTCGTGTTCTGTTTATGGCAATGCCAAAGAACTACCCGTTACGGAAAATACGAAACGGCAAGATGCCGAAAGCCCTTATGCCCGCACGAAGCAAATTGGTGAAGACATTTTACAAGATTTCGCGCTTATTCATCCGTTTGGCAATTTCATTTCGTTACGCTATTTCAACCCTGCGGGGGCGCATGAAAGCGGTTTGATGGGTGAATCACCTTTATATGCGACCCTCAATCTGGTACCTGTGATTACGGAAACAGCAATTGGGAAACGAGCAGAAACGACTGTTTTTGGCGATGATTATGACACACGTGATGGTTCTTGCATTCGTGATTATATCCATGTGATGGACATTGCCCATGCGCATACATTGGCGATGGAATATGTGATGAAACATAAAAACGAAGACAATTACGAAGTTTTTAACCTTGGAACCGGCGATGGCGTAACTGTTTTAGAAGCTATTCATGCTTTTGAAAACACGACGGGCGTTAAATTTAATTATCGTATTGGGCAACGCCGTCCAGGTGATGTTGTTTCGATTTATGCCAATAATGACAATGCCAAAGCAAAATTGGGTTGGTCGCCACAGCGTTCGATTGAAGATATTATGCGCACTGCTTGGACGTGGGAGAAACGGCGGAGTGAATCGGTTTTAGCCTAAGCCAAGTTTATATTAAATAAATGTAAAGACGATAAGACTCTCTGGTGGATTCTTATCGTCTTTTATATTTATTTTTATAATTTTGAGACAAAAGTTAGTAGAAACATGGATAAAGAACGATTGAAAATCAACAGAAGGCATACTCGACCTATCCGATTGCTCCGTCGGGATGGTGAATTAAACTTACAAAAAGATTCGCTCAACTCATTTCGCGTTTTTAATCTGTTGATTACCATGACGTGGCAACGGTTGTTTTTGTATGCTTTCGTCAGTTATATCTTTTTGAATGTGTTATTTTCTATTCTTTATTGGCAGATTGGTGGTGTTGAGTGTTTAAGTGGCATTGATAGAACCTCAAAATATTGGATTTTTGACTTCTTTTTCTTCAGTACACAAACGTTTACGACTGTTGGTTATGGAGTCATTCACCCCACTTGTTTCGTTACAAATTTAATCGTTTCTTTCGAATCTTTCTTAGGTTGGCTGTTCTTTTCAGTGGCAACGGGTTTGTTTTATACAAAATTTACACAACCTCGGGTTGAAGTCGCTTTAAGCAAAACAGCTGTTTTTGACAATTTTTTAGGCGGTTTTGCGCTCAAATTCATGCTTGCGAATGAATATGAAAACAAATTGGTGGACGTTGAAGTCACTTTAGATTTAATCAAACTCGAAATTGTTCAAGGACGCTATAAAAAGCGATTTTATAACCTGCATTTGATACGCTCAAAAATCCCTTTTTTATCTGTTCCCTGGACAGTTGTACACGTGATTGACGAGCAAAGCCCTTTATGGGGACTGACACACGAGGGTTTTATCAGTGCTTCTATGGAGTTTTTTGTTCAAGTTAAAGTTTTTGATGAAGCGCATCGGCAAATTTTGTTCAAGGAGTTCTCTTATTTTGGCGCAGAAGAAGTGATATGGGGTCATAAATTCGTTAATATTCAACGTTATACCGAAACAGGTTCTTTGAAAATTGGCATGAATCGTTTTGGAAAAACAACACCAGTGGCAGCTTTTCCTGAGCAAATTCCACCTTTTGTACCTGAATAAGTAAATTATTGAATCAAAACACTTAAAATTCATTAAGAAGAGAAAACTTGTCTTAATTTCGCCAATATTCTCTTTTAGTTGCGGGTTATTGGTTATTCGTTACTCGTATTGGTTATTCGTTATATGTTGGTTATATTGACCAATAACGAATAACCAATAACGAGTAACGAATAACGAATAACCAATAACCAATAACCAACTACATGGCACTTTTCAAATCCGTTAAAATATCATCTGACAAGCAACCTCCGCTCACTGACGAAGAAATCGTGGAACGCATACTGAGGGGGGAGCAGCACTTACTTGAGGTGCTGTATGACCGCTTTTCGGGTCGGATTTTTCATAAATGCCTAAGCCTCATAAAAGATAGAGAAGCGTCCAAAGACTGTACACACGATATTATGGTCAAAATCTTTATGAATTTGGCGAAATTTAAGGGGACAGCCGCTTTTTCCTTGTGGGTACACTCCATCACATACAATTATTGTATGGACTATCTGACCAAACAAAAACGCTTAGATTTTTCTGGATATTCTGAATATGAACTTGAAACGGTGGCTAATGACGACGCATCGCTCGAAAGTAAACTGTTGCAAGATTTAAAACTGACACAATTAGAAGTCGTTTTTGAAAAACTCAATACCGATGATAAAATCCTTTTGATGATGCGTTATCAAGATGGGATGAGTGTCAAAGACATCGCTGAATCATTGAATATAGGAGAGTCCGCAATAAAAATGCGCCTTAAACGCAGCCGAGATAGATTGGCAGATTTGATTGAAGATTTAGAAAAAAAACAAATTAAGTAACTGCTTTTGATATGGAAAATCAAGAAACTAATTTAGCCAATCTCTTTCAACAACTGGGGAGTCAATCTGAAAAAATAGATATTCCCGATTTTAAATTGAAAGACGCTGTGTTCAGCACCATTGATGCGACCAGCTTAGTCGCCGATATTGTTGACCTTTTTACGGTTAAATTCATTCAGGCACAATCTGATGTCATTGATGCCTTGCCTGAAAGCGAGTTTAGTCTTAATGAAAATGAACGTTTGTTCAAGGTTATGAAACAAAAATATCTGAATAGATTGGATGAGACAGAGAGGGATATTGAATAATTTATAAATATTAAGCACTATATTTTTTAGTCTGAAATTTTAAATAAATAAAAATGAACAGCTTGCAAAGATTGTGGGATTTATTCGCGGAGTCGCTCCGTGTTTTTGCTGAAAAATTTATGGAGACAATTCCGAGCATTTTGGGTGCGGTCATTGTCTTTGTCATCGCGTGGTTATTGGCGCGATTGGTTTCGGGCGGCTTCGAGCGACTGCTCCGAACAGTCAAATTTGACAACTTTGCAGAGCGGCTCAAACTGACGGGCTTCTTGGAGCAAGCGGGTATTCAGTTGACACCGAGTACCATCATCGGACGTTTTATTTATTGGATTCTTGTCCTACTCATCATCGCTTCGGCAGCGGAAACGCTGAATTGGACGGCTGTTTCCTACCAAATACAACGATTTTTGGAGTATTTACCCAATCTCGTTACAGGCATCCTCATTTTTGGCATTGGTGCTTATATCTCGACATTGGTACGTGATTTTGTCCGCAGCGGCACAAGTTCATTGGGTATCAGCACGGGACGCATCCTTTCGACGGTGATTTATTACGTCTTGTTCATCATGGTCATTCTGACCGCCTTAGAACAAGCTAAAGTAGATACGCGCTTGTTGTCAACGAATTTGATGATGTTCATTGGGGCGATTCTATTGGCAGCGTCTATTTCTTACGGCTTTGCTTCGCGCGAGGTACTGTCGAATATATTAGCAGGTTTTTTCAATAAAAGAAACTTCCAAAAAGGTATGGTCATCGAAATTGACGGCATTCGAGGTACAATTATCGAAATGAGCAATGTCGCTATTACCATACAAGTATCTGATACTGAACGTGTTGTGATTCCTGCACACGAATTGATGACAAGTAAAGTGAAAATTATTCGAGAGAAATGACCCCCTCAGTATAACGCACGAGTGACCATCTAACAGGTATAGTAAACGGAAATTGAATTGTTTTTTTAATTTTTGAAAAAATTAAAAAAACAATTCAATTTCCGTTTACTATACCTTATTCCAAACCTCACATAGGCTTATAAGCACAATGCCATTTTCGTAAAACGACAGCGGCTTGTTTTCCTTGCGGTGTATAATCGCGCTCGATATAACCTTCATGCCCTTGCCCGTCGGGAAACCATTTCCAAAGAAAACCACCTTGCCACCAAGTCTCTTTTGCAAAGGTTTTGTGCAAAGCATCTAACGCATTCGTTTGTGCTAATTCATTGATTTTTAATGATTTAACACGTCGTTCCACTTCCCAGCCTTTGCCCGCACAACCGTCCACACTCATATAGCCATATTCAGTAAAGACAATTGGTTTGTTGACTTTCAATTGAAACGCCTTGATTTGTTCAAAATACGGTTTCCACGCTTCGCACAGCTCTGATACTGAGGGGGTCTCTTTGTCCAACAAAGGCATATAAGCATTGATGCCGACAAAATCCAAAGCGTCCCAAAACGGAATGACGGGGTATTCGTCCCAATTTGAGGAGTAAGTGAGTTTTCCTTTATATTTCTGCCGTACTTTAGCAATCAGCCCGCGCCAAAATTGCTCTCTCTTGACGGTACTCATTTTAAATTCAGTACCAACACAAATTGCTTCGACGTTCATCTCAACGCCCAAATTGACGAAACTCATGAGGTATTTTTCATAATCACGCTCCCATTTTTCCCATTCTGCATCGGTGGCGTAGTCCAAACCACCTACCCAACCACCGGGCACATAGACTTGCGGCTTCAACATGACCTTAATACCTGCTCGATGGGCTGAATCAATCGTCACACGCACACCTTCAAGCCGCTCGCCCCACCAATGTCCACCAAATTCAGCAAAGTGAACAGCCGCTTCGCCAACGCGGGTAAAAGCATAAGGAATTGTCGCTATCCAATCGGCATTGATGGACTTTACTTCGTTCATCACCGAACCCGTAAAAGGGTGTGGCGGCGCAACGAAGCTCAATCCCGACATTTTAGGCGAGTAACTTAAGGCAGCTATTTCATTGTCCGTTGAATCTGATGGGGTGGTATGCTGTTCCGTCATAGATAGGGCAGGGGTGTTTGATGTTGTTTGATTTGAGCAATTTTTCATTAAAAAAACAGAAACCAAAATGGGTAATATATAAAGGTGTGTTGTCCGCATTGTTTAGATGTTTAAAATATAAATAATTGATTTTAAATGGCTTAACTATAACACGAACTTCAGTTGGTGTTACGATTTACTTAACTTCTCCTTCAATGACAAGTTTCTCTGCTTGGCGTTGTCCACGTATCCAAACGGTTACTTTTTTACGAAAATAACCCATTTTATCGGTGTCAAAAGAGACGGTTATTTTGCCTATTTCTTTAGGTAAAACAGGTACGGATGCCCAGTCGGAAGCGGTACAACTGCAATCAGTCCGCACATTGTCAATGACGAGTGGTTTGTCTGATAGGTTTCTAAAAGTAAAAATATGAACGGCTTTACTACCCCTCAGTATCTCGCCAAAATCATGCTGTTTAGGCGTTGTCCACTCTATATCAGTGTCCAAAATAAAGAAAAAAGGTAATAAAAAAGAAAATAGAAGCGGCATAGTCATTGTTTTGTGAAGAAATAAAATAAAATCATTGGTTTCAAAGCGTTTATAGGTTAAAACCAAAGATAAAACGCAGACGGCGGAAAAAACATTTTAAATTTGCATTTTTTAAATCAAAAATCAGTTCACTCATTAAAACGATAGAATCATGTTTGGTAATATGTTTGGTAATATTGAAGAAAAACAAGCAGAATTAGCTCAAAAGACGGCAGCTATTGTCGTCGAAGCAACCGTTGGTGGCATCAAAGTTGCAGCCAATGGTAATAAAGAAATCGTCAATATCTCTATTTTAGACCCCTCAGTATTAGAGGATAAAGAACAATTAGAAGATGTTTTGATGGCTGCAGTCAATCGTGCCCTCAGCGACGCAGGTGAAAAAGCGGCCGTAGAAATGCAAAAATCTATGGAAGCTATGTTGCCGCCCGGTTTAGGAGGCTTGGCGGATATGTTTAAAGGTGGTTTGTAAAATTTTACAAGCCTTTAAGCGTTTTTATTAAAATACCAAAATTCGATGCCGCTATTAGCGGCATCGAATTTTGGTATTTTAAATTTTTGAAATCAATAAAAATCCTGTGAGATATTAAAAAATAAAACACCGATTCAATGCGCCTTTTAACTCTATTCATTTCGTTATCAATTAGTTGTGCTGCTTTTGCTCAAAATATTCAAGAAGGATTGGTCTGCTACTATCCTTTTGACGGCTATCCCATCGTTGACAAAAGCGGCAACGGCAATAAAGCTTTTATCGGTTCTGACTCGACGCTCGGTTGTGGTGTGGAAGGCAATGCCATGCGTTTTGACGGGTTGCGGACTGACCTATTTATTGTCGGTTCCGCTTCATTTGACAATTTCAAAACAGGTCCTTTTTCTATTAGCTTTTACTTCAAAGCATCAAATCAAGTAGGGAATTCGACTTTGGACATCATTTCGAAACGTCGGAATTGTACATCAGATAGCGCATTTGCGATTCGTTATACACCTGCTACGAATCAAATGAGCGTCGAAGTTTCTGAAAATGACAAAGTGCGCAATGTCATCATTCAGCGATTGGATTATGGTCGTTGTTGGCAGCACATCGTTGTTGTTAGAGATTATAATAAACTTTTACTTTATGTTAATGGTCGTTTGGTGCAAACGAATTTAGCCACTCGTCGCGTCAATATCACTTCCGATGCGCCGCTTGCCATTGCCAAAAGCCCTTGTTTGCAGTCCACTGACCGTAAATTTTCAGGTTACCTCGACGAATTGCGCATTTACGACCGTCCTTTGAGTGAAACTGAAGTTGGAATGCTATATGCTGCACCGGACCGTATTGCCAATAAGGATACTATTATATTTTTAGGCAGCACGATTAAAACAAGGGTTACACGCACTTGTGCTACGGATTTTTCGTGGTCTCCGCGTGAGGATGTATCTAACTTTAAGGTTGATACGACGATCATTACACCCAAGAAAGGCGGCATATTTAAGTATATATTGACAATGAAAGAGTCACAATGTACGGCTCTCGATACCTTAGAAGTGAAAGTGATTGACCCTGCGACTTTGGATTGTGGTAAAGTATTTTTTCCGAATGCATTTACACCGAATGGTGATGCTTTGAATAATGAGTTTTTTATCTCTAACCCTTATGCCATTGAGCAATTAGATGTTTTTGAAATTTTCGATAGTTGGGGTTCAAAAATGTTTTCGACGACCGATAAATTTGCAAAATGGGATGGAACTTTCAACGGAAAGCTTTTAAATACAGGCGTTTATGTATGGAAAGTTCGTTACAGGTGTAAAGACCAATTATTGTCCGATTTTGGTAGTATCACGCTTTTGAAATGATTATTGTTGAATGATTATTGCTCAATAATCAATAATCATTCAACAATAATCAATCAGAACAATTATTTCTCATCATACACATCAATAGAAGTCGAGCGTTGTGCATAAAGCCGACCTTTTTGAATTTGGAGATACCTGTTACCACTGACATCTTCTGGAAGGTTGATAGTGGCTTTTGCAAGTGTTTGAAGGTTAAACCTAAAAAACTTATTGTTTTGGCTGTAAAACAATTGATTTTCAATGATTTGCAAGCCTGATGCGTTCAGAATGTCCAATGTTTTGATGTATTTTCCGAATTGATCAAAAACAATAATGCCTTTATCTGGGACATTCATATAGATGTTGTTTTCTTTCACGAGCATCTGATTGGGTTGCAAGCCCGATATACTGAGGGGGGGCGTTGACTGTGCTAATTTGAAACCAGAAGCATCTACGGAAAAGCGTAAAATCTTATTCACGCCACTATCATAAATCCAAATATGTCCTGAATCACCCATTGCTATTGCTGCGGCATTGGCAACACCCATATCATTCAAAAATAACGTTTTAATAGGATTTAACGCAGCATCAATGATGACAATACATTGATAGTCAGTGTAATAAAGAATTATTTTAAATGGATTGGTGACATCAACAGACCAAATTCTACCGAATTTTTTATACGAAAAACGGCTGTCGAAATAACCCTCGCTGTCGTATTTGAGGACTTCGCTTTTGTTCGTAATGACGTATATGTTTTTCAAATGGTCGGTCAAGAAATAGCGACAATCGAGGCTGTCGTTTTTCTTAAATAGTTTCCATTGTTGTGCTGATACAGAAGGAAGTGTTAGCAATAGAAAAACAAAGGCTAAAAAACTAAGTTTGAAGTTCATGATGATTTGTATAGATTTTAATATTTTCATTTTCGTATGTTTTTAATATAAGATTTTGTGATTCTAAGACGGCAAAAGTGGGGGAATGTAACCATTCTCCGAGATTAACATAACGTGATTTGCCGTTTTCAAGTGTCCAATCAATCGGTAAATGACGATGACCAAATATAAAATAGTCAATTTGAGACAATTCTGCCTTGATTTTTTCATTGGCAAAATGAATCAACCACTCTTTTTCAGCCCCCAAAAACGTGTTTTCTACTGAGGGGTCTTGTCCATCACGACTTTTGGATGAAAAAAACTGCATCAAACCAATGCCAAAGTTGGGATGCACGCGTGCGAAAAGCCATTGAGACAGCGGACTGGCAAAGACCTTTTTAATGAACTTATAACCATAGTCGCCCGGCCCTAAACCATCGCCATGACCAATGAAAAACTGTTTGCCATTGATTTCTCTGATAATCGGTTCACGATATATAGGTATGCCCATTTCATCAGAAAAATAGCGAAACATCCACATGTCATGGTTGCCTGTAAAAAAATAAATGGGTATATTACTATCCCGTAATTCCGACAGTTTACCAAGAAGACGTGTATATCCTTTTGGGATTACTTTGTGGTATTCAAACCAATAATCAAAAATATCGCCAACAAGGTAAATCGCTTCTGCATCTACAGAAATTTCATCAAGCCACCGAACAACTTGTTGCTCGCGTTCACGAGAAGTCAAACGAGCATCAATGCCCAAATGAAAGTCTGATGCGAAATATGTTTTTTTCATAGACTGAAAATGCGTTCCGATATTTTGGACAAAAATACAAATCCTACAACAACTTATCCGACACGAATTTCACAAATTTCACTAATTGATTTTTTAGTTTTTTCATTTAGATCTAAAAACCATAAAATGCCTTCATTTTAATTCGTGTAATTTGTGAAATTCGTGTCGGACAGAAGTAGTTACCAAATCCTAAGCAAACGATGTTTAAAAACAACGCCTGCTTGAGTTTTCATACTCAAACAGGCGTTTTTCGTTTTATACTGAGGGGTCTTTACAGAGCCGCCAATTTTTGTTTTACTTCGATAATTTCGTAAGATTCGACGAAGTCACCGACTTCAAGGTCATTGAAATTGTCAATCGTCAAGCCGCACTCGAAACCTGAACGGACTTCTTTAACGTCATCTTTAATACGTTTGAGAGAGCCCAAAGAGGCTGTTGCACCTTCTTTGACAGGGAAAATAACGATGCCATCGCGGATAATACGAATGAATTGCTTACGCTCGATTTTGCCTTCTTGAACATAACAGCCTGCAATTGTACCGACTTTTGAGTTCTTGAAGATGGCGCGGACTTCGACGGTTGAAGTGATTTTCTCTTCCTTCGTCGGTTCCAACATACCCTCGATAGCGGAACGAATTTCAGCAATGGCTTCGTAGATAATCGAGTACAATTTGATTTCAACGCCTTCACGTTCTGCCATTTTCTTAGCATTGAGCGATGGACGGACTTGGAAACCAATAATAATCGCATCTGAAGCTGATGCCAACATAATATCTGCTTCGGTAATCGCACCAACGGCTTTGTGTAAGACATTGACTTGAACTGTTTCGTGAGACTGCTTGAGCAATGAATCAGATAAGGCTTCAACTGAACCGTCCACGTCACCTTTGATGATGAGGTTAAGTTCCTTGAACGTACCGAGTGCCAAACGACGACCGATTTCATCCAAACTAATCCGTTTCGTAGCGCGAGCAGATTGTTCACGAACAATTTGAGCGCGTTTTGTCGCAATCTCTTTTGCTGCGGATTCATCTGCCATGACTTTGAAGACTTCACCCGCTTGTGGTGCGCCGCTCAAACCCAAAACGAGAACGGGTGTCGAAGGTCCTGCGGCTGTTACTTTTTTGCCATACTCATTGAACATCGCTTTGATACGTCCTGCATTTTCACCTGCAACCATAAAGTCGCCGACGTGCATTGTACCTGCTTGAACAAGCATTTTAGAAATATAACCACGCCCTTTGTCGAGTGATGCTTCTATGACTGTACCACTTGCCCGTTTATCAGGATTGGCTTTCAAATCAAGTAATTCGGCTTCAAGAACGATTTTTTCTAATAACTCTTCAATACCGAGACCTTTTTTGGCTGAAATATCTTGTGATTGGAATTTTCCACCCCAATCTTCAACAAGGAGGTTCATCTGTGCCAATTCGTTTTTGATGCGTTCTGGGTCAGCTCCGTCTTTATCAATTTTGTTGATGGCAAATACAATCGGTACACCTGCTGCTTGTGCGTGGCTAATCGCCTCACGTGTTTGCGGCATGATGTTATCGTCTGCTGCAATGATGACAACGGCGATATCGGTCACTTTAGCACCCCTTGCACGCATAGCTGTAAAGGCTTCGTGACCAGGTGTATCGAGGAATGTTACTTTACGACCATCTGCCAATTTCACTTCGTAAGCACCGATATGCTGGGTGATTCCACCCGCCTCGCCGCTTGCAACATTCGTTTTTCGAATATGGTCAAGCAACGAAGTTTTACCGTGGTCAACGTGACCCATGATGGTCACAACTGGTGCACGGGAAACCAAATCCTCTAGTGAATCAGGCTCCTCATCAATGATTGCAACTTGCTCTTCGGCAGAAATAAACTCAACTTCATGACCAAACTCGCTTGCGATAACCTCAATCAATTCCGCATCTAAACGCTGATTGATGGAGACGAAAACGCCCAAGCCCATACATGTTTTGATGATTTCCGTTGCACTGATATCCATCAAACTTGCCAAATCAGATACAGAGATGAACTCTGCGACTTGCAATTTTGCCGTATCCATTTCCTGTTGGCGGATTTCTTCTTTTTCACGCAGCTTAGTCCGTTTGTCACGGCGAATTTTTTGACCTTTACTTTTGGTGCCTATATTAAGGCGTGCCATTGTCTCCTTGATTTTCGCTTCAATTTGTTGTTGCGAAATTTCAGTCGGTTGTGCAGGATCACGACGTGGAGGCGCACCGCCACGATTAACACCCCCACCTTGGCGATTGCCGCCTGTATTATTATTACCCATCGGGCGATTACCACCCGCAGGACGATTGCCGCCTGTGTTGTTACCCGCAGGGCGATTGCCGCCTGTATTGTTATTACCCGCAGGGCGATTGCCGCCAGTATTATCACCTGTACGGTTTTCGGTTGTTGTTCCTGTGGTTGTACCTGGTGCTCCTGGTATTTTTTTCCGTTTCCGTTTCCGTTTATTCGCTTCGCTATTAGGGTTGTTATCAACAGTACCCGTTTGCGTTCTCGTGCCATCAGCGTTCACTGTAGAACGGTCTGGAGAACTACCACGGCGACGGCTGCGTTCTTGCTCGCGTGATTTTTTCTTTTTGTCTGCAATAGACTTTGTAACTTCTTTCTCTTTCTCTAAATATTTGTCAATATCAATTTTACCCTTGATTTTCAAGCCACGCAACTCTGGAGCGACTGCACGAATCAATTCTGGTGGAATTTCCCCCGTTTGTTCGTTCACATAAACCGTTTCTGGTTCTTTTGGCACAACAGGCTGTATCGGTAGAACAGGCTTGTCAACAGGCTTTTTCGGTTGAATATTGTTGGGACGTTGGTCGTTCCGACGGTCGTTATTTGGACGTTGGTCGTTCCGACGGTCGTTATTTGGACGTTGGTCGTTCCGACGGTCGTTATTAGGACGTTGGTCGTTCCGACGGTCGTTACCTTGTTGTATAGGTTTAACCTCTGGCGAAACAGGGGCGACAACTTCAGTTTTAGCTTCAACCTTAACCTCTTGTACGGTTATTGGTTTTTCATCAACTTTAGGTGTAGGCTCATGCTGTTTTGGTGTGAGGTCAATTTTAACCCCAATATTAGGCACATCTACCTTCGGACGGTCACTAACAGCAGGTTTTTCATCAGGCTTCGACGTGAGTGGTGCCAACGAAATCGTTTTATGCTCCATAGGTGGTCGTGTAATAGACGACAAACTTGGACGATGAGAAATTTGTTGCGGCTGCTGTTGCGGCGGCGTTTGGTGCATTGGTCGTGTGCCAATAACAAGTTGGTCGGCTTTCAGCTTTTCAGCTTTTGAATCCGAGAATTTTTTTACCACGGCATCGTACATCGCATCAGTGACCTTTGCGTTCGGTTTGCTTTCGATGTCAAAACCTTTGTCGTGTAGCTGCTCGACAACAGCTTGTAAACTCACATTGAGTTCTTTTGCTACCTTAATTAACTGTCTTTCCATTCAGACTATTGAAAAATAATTTTGTAAGATGTAATTTGTTGAAAATCAAATTCTTACACCTTTGATTACAAAAACTACTTTTTATTTATAAATTTTTTATTAAAAATCAAACCCAATATTGTCTCAAGCACCCCCTCAGTATCAAACCCTCTTTTTCCTTTTTTTTAACTAAAAACACCACCTTATATAAAAAAAAATTTTGCTTACGACACGTCAAGTGGTAGGCAAAAGTTCTGCTCAATGAATGAGGCTGTAAGTCGTGTATGGACATCGTCTTTACATAATACCTCTATTTTTAGTTAAATAATTCATTACATCAGTTCTTTTGCATTTTTAGTTTATAAATTGGTTGTCTATGAGACCTTCTAAACCTCTTGAAAAGTAGTTGAACATGTTAAAGACCGACAAACTTTCCAAAAGACACGCAAAATTACAACTTATCTTTCACAGTTTTTAACAATTTTAAAGAAACCGTCTTTTTTTTATTTGAATTTGATGTATTTTCGGTTTGTAAAGATCTTTAAAACAAGTGTGGAAAAATAATTTGCAGTTTTAAATAATTGCAGTAGCTTTGCATTTCAAAGTTCTTTTTAAAATTAATTTTTGGAATGACAACAACTCACGAACAACTCAACGACCTTAAAGAAATACGTTCACTCATGGAACGTTCAAGCCGATTTATAGGTTTGAGCGGCTTATCGGGCATCGCAGCGGGCTTGTGCGCATTAACTGGCGCAACCATTACATATATTTACCTCGATGCACGACCTTTCCAATATGACCACCCATCGCGTTTATATTATGACCATGCCTTAGACGCATCGAAATGGGGTTTTCACTACACGGAATTCTTTATTTTAGTCGCCAGTTTGACCATTTTAGCAGCCGTTTCCTTTGGTATTTTATTCACAACACGCAATGCACTGCGAAAAGGACAAAGTATCTGGGACGCATCGGCACGCCGTTTGTTGGCGAGTCTCATCATTCCGTTAGGCGCAGGAGGTTTGTTTTGTTTAGCCATGTTGCTAAATGGTTCAGTGGCGTATTTAGCACCTGCAACGCTTGTGTTTTATGGTCTGGCACTCGTCAATGGCAGCAAATACACACTGCAAGATGTTTATTATCTTGGATTAGTCGAAATCGGTTTGGGCATCATTGCCATGTTTTTACTGCGTTATGGTCTTGAGTTTTGGGTCATCGGTTTTGGTTTTCTGCACATTATATATGGTGCGATGATGTATTTTAAGTACGAAAAAAGATAAAGATACAGAGGGGTGCATTTGTGTATGTCATTGATAATAAATAAGTTATGTGTTCTAATGTAGCTATGTGTTATAACATAAAATGAAAGATATTTTACAAAAAATAAATAACAAAGCCTTCGATAACCGCATCAGGCTCGGCATTATGTCCATTCTTATGGTCAATGATTGGGTTTCTTTTGTCACCTTCAAAGATATGTTGGAACTCGAAGATGGCAATTTGGCAAGTCATATAAAGGTGTTAGAAAAAGAAACGTATATAGAAGTCAGAAAACAATTTGTTGGGCGAAAGCCTTTAACCACCTATCAAGCAACCGTTTTGGGGAGAAAAGCCTTTGGCGACCACCTAACGGCATTAGAAAATTTGTTAAAAAATCTATCATAGATTTTTTTGCACTCAAACTTTGAAATTCAAAGTAGTTTGAAATACATAATCTTATAAATCAATAAAATTCAGTTTAAATCAGTGATTAAAATGAAAAAATCCATCATTCAGCCCATTGCCGTTTTACTCGGTGCATTACTTTTCAACGTCATCTTTTGGAACGAAAAGCAGGGCTTAAACATCTTATTGTTCGACATTTTTATTGTCATGACATTGTGGCAACTCGACAAAGAGCCATTTTTGACCCCCTCAGTAAAAATCACTGTTGGCTGCACTTTACTAGCAGCCGTACTCATTGTTTGGCATAATTCCTTATTAGTGAAATTTATACACATTTTAAGTTTTATTACTATGGTTGGTATGGTGCAACAACGCGCATTGCGGTTCCTCGGATTAGCCATGCTCCAATATGTCTTAAATTGGTTCACTGTGCCTATTCGCTTTTTTCAACAATTAAAAGTACTCCTTATACTGAGGGGGCAAAACAACATTGCCAAACAACTCAATGGTATATGGTTGACACTGTTAATATTGCCCGTTTTTTACATAATTTATTATGCAGCCAATGCCAAATTTGCAGAATTATCTGACCAATTTTGGCATCAACTATTACCGTTTTTTACATTTGATATTGATTTCGAACGTATTCTTTTTTTTATTTTTGCTATTTTTATTGTCGGTGCAGCAGTTTGGCAACAGTCATGGATAGACCTTTCGCAAAAAGAAGCCGCTTTTCCTGAAACTTTGTCACCACCCGAAAACGGTGAAAACAACTCATTAATGTATCGAAACGCCTTGAATTTGATTGTTGCGCTCAATATTTTATTGCTTATCAACAACATCATTGACATACGTTATGTCTGGTTTGGCGATGTCAATGGCAAAACAGCTTTGGAACTAAAACAGTACGTGCATGAAGGTACTTTTGTCCTCATATATGGTATTTTATTAGCCATTATAGTCATTTTATGGTTGTTCCGAAACAGCTTAAATTTCATAGATGAAGCCCGAAAAAAGCCTATTTTACTGAGGGGTGTCGCAACAGCTTGGTTGGTGCAAAATGCGGTTCTTGCCTTGTCTGTTGGCATCCGAAATGGGCAATATATTAGTCATTATGGCTTGGCATACAAACGTATTGGTGTATTCATTTTTCTCACGCTCACACTTTATGGTTTATGGCTTTTATATTTGAAAATCAAAGAGAAACGCACGTTTTTTTCCTTTATATGCCACAGCAGTTACGCCATTTATGTTGTTTTGATGGCAACTTGTTTGATCAATTGGGACGTTTTTATCACCAAATTCAATATTAATGTACCTGCAAAAAGTGGTGCGATTGACGTGCGTTTTTTAGTCAATGATGTCTCTGATAAAAACCTGTATTTGCTTTTTAATAATGTAGAACGCCTTGCAACAAAAATGCCGTCGCAACCTTTTCCAGACAGCGAATATCACTACGAAACAAACACATTTGCTAATGATGCTGAACGTTTAGCTTATCTGAAAACCCTATTAAATAACAAAAAAACAGCTTTTGAGGCAGAACAAAAGACGTATTCGTGGCTTTCTTGGAACTATGCCGACTACGTCAATCGGCAATTTTTTAAATAACCTTGTCTAAAAAGGACTTGAAAAACAGAGGATTTGTTTACTTTTACTTCATAAGTTGTTAAAAAACAACCATTTCCTAACAATTTCAATGAAGATAAAATGACCAATACACGACGTGATTTCATCAAAAAAGCAACTGTTTTAAGCTCCGTAGCCGCTTTTTCGCCGCACTGTTTTTTAGCAGCGACGCAATCGCCAAAGGAAAAATTGGGCATCGCCTTAGTCGGTTTGGGCTATTACAGCACCGACCTTTTAGCACCCGCTTTGCAGCTCACAAGCAACTGTGAACTGAGGGGTATTGTCACAGGCACGCCTTCGAAAGTGGGCGTTTGGCAACAGAAATATGGCATAAAAGACAAAAATGTCTATAATTATGACAATTTTGACCAAATTGCTAACAACCCCGATATTGATGTCATTTATGTCGTTTTACCGCCTTCAATGCACAGAGAATACACTGTTAGGGCAACCAAAGCGGGTAAACACGTCTTCTGTGAAAAGCCGATGGCACCGTCTATTGCCGATTGTGAAGAGATGATTAAGGCTTGTAAAGACAACAAAGTGCAGTTAGCGATTGGTTACCGTTGTCAACACGATCCCAATATTCAGGCGTATATGAAAGTGGGCAAAGAAAAACCGTTTGGAAAAGTGCGAATGATAACGAGCGCGGCAGGCTATTTTGATGGTCGAACAACCCATTGGAAGCAAAACAAAGCACTCGGTGGCGGTGTTATGGGTGATATGGGTGTTTATGCACTGCAAGGTGCGCGTTTGGCGACAGGCGAAGAGCCGATTTCGGTAACGGCCCAAGCTTCAACGACGCGACCTGAAATTTATAAAGAAGTTGAAGAAACAATGATGTTTCAGTTGGAATTTCCGAGCGGTGCATTGGCGGCGTGCCATTCAAGTTATGGCATGAATATGAACTATTTGCAAGTCAATTATGAAAAAGGCTGGCTAAAAATGGATCCGCATTCGGCTTATAGCGGCAACAAAGGCAGTATGTCGGATGGTACAATTATCAATTTTGAGAATAAAAATCAACAAGCAAAACAGATGGACGAAGACGCTTTTGCCATTTTGAATAAAAAAACGCTTTTAGTACCAGGAGAAGAAGGTTTGCGTGATATTCGGGTTGTTGAAGCTATTTATAAGGCTGCTGAAAGCAGTGTTCGTGTAAAAATATAAATTTTAAATAAAATATGTGGAAATGGTATGAAAGCGAGATAGTAAGCATAAAAGAACAAAGCTTAACGACTCGCTTATTTAAATTAAAAGTACATGGTGACGAGCCTATCAGCTTCAAAGCAGGGCAGTTTGTCACTATGGATTTACCGATTTCGGAGAAAAGACTCAAACGTTGGCGGAGCTATTCGATAGCCAATGCACCCATCATTGAGCCAGACAAACCAAGCCTAAAAGAGCGTGAATTGGAGTTTTCTATTGTTAAATTAGAAAAATCAACAGGAGGTTCTAATTTTTTATTTGATGAAGCGACGATAGGCACACCGATTCGGTTCAAAGGACCCGATGGCACTTTTACATTGCGGCAACCGATAGCCGATAAAGATGTTGTTTTTATCTGTACAGGCACAGGCGTTGCGCCATTTAGGAGTATGATTTGGGATATTCACAACCAAAATATACCGCATCGCAACATTCATTTGATTTTTGGCGCACGTTATGAGCGCGATATTTTATTCCGCGATGAGTTCGCCTTTTTTGAAAAAAACTTATCGGGTTTTAAATACGATGTGGCATTGTCCCGCGACCCTGATTGGACGGGTCACAAAGGTTATGTACATGGTGTTTATACTGAGGGGTATAAAACTGCCCGTCCTGATGTGGATTTTTATATCTGTGGTTGGTCGAATATGATTGATGATGCCGTAGCGAAGTTGATTGTTGATTTAAAATATGATAAATCACAGGTACATTATGAGTTGTATGGGTGATTTTTGCATCAAAATGCCGATGTCACCCCCACTTTCACACCACTAAACGCAGGCTCTAATCTACAAATACCGCCTGTGCAAACAACCCCTTCCACTTGCTTCACATAGCTAATAGTTATACGATTCGATTCATGCGTAAATGCCACCGATACTGAGGGGTAGTGCAATGCTTTTGCCGTTTTTTTTGGTACAATATTCCACATATCGCTCGCTGAAAATGACCAACGGGGGGCGATACTCAACTCCGCACCGCCATAAAGCCATGAGCCATAGTCCTGTTTTGTGTTCATGTATTGAAGTTCCGTTTTCAAAGATTTCTTTTCGTTCAGTTTTTTTCTAATTTCAATAAATGGCGTAACTGTTTGAACCATAGGTACTTGTGGTTTGACTTCATAAATTTGTTGATTATATGATTGCAATTGAAGCCCAAGTGTAATGTCTGTTTTTTCTTTTTTGATAAGGCAACTGGCGTAAATTTCACGATAGAGCAGAGTGTTTTTTAAGGTTGAAATATTGGAGACATTGACATCAAAATTCAAGTGGTCGTTAGGTGCTAATTTAACATCTAATTGTAGGGCTTGCTCGCCTAATTCCTGCGTTGCAGGCACATAACGGGTCGTCAAACGATAGCTATTTTGCCGACTCATAGGCGGCAAAAAGTTAATGATGCCTCTATTTAAAACCGCAAAAGGTGTAGTTCGAAACGTAAAGCCATCCGTCCGCTTCGCTTCAAGTGTGATACCGACCCCCTCAGTAGCAAAGCTGATATTGCTGTAAATAACTGAACCTGAACGACTTACAAATTTCCCTTCCGTCAATGTACCATCTCTATTAACTTTTGGCGCATTAGGATCAAAGATGGCTTCTGGCGTTTTGTAAGCTGCTTCGACATACCATGTCCATTTTCCCACAGACATTGTGTTGTAAATGGTAGTTGCGAACGTATTGTACTTTGCTCCAATGCTATCGGCACGTGTATAAGTCGCCAATGCAGAGACAACTTGATTGACCGTTGCATCGTCCAAAGTCCGATGAACAATGCCAATACCTGGTGCCAATGAGACATTTTTTACTTGAAAGAACCCCTCAGTATTTAAGCCATTTATCGTAGATTTATAAAAATCAAACTGCTGTTTTTGTCTGCCCGAAAAGGCTTTGATATGCGCATTGTTGCCCAATTGATAGTCGAGATTGATACCCACAAGCGCATTGTCAACACCCAACGGACGGTCTTCGTAGCTGCGATAAATGATGCCAGAGCCGATTTGATCGTAGATATAACCGCCATAAATCGTCAAATCATGCACCCGTTTTTTGAGATAAAAACGACCAATGCCATTCGCAGAATAGGATTCACGCGGGTTTAAGAGTTGCGAATTGTTGAAAACATCGAAACGAACACCAATATCGTAGCCTGCTCGACTGTAATTTAACGTCAACCATGAGTCTGCACCCACAAGTTGATGGTCATACTGAGGGATATTGGCAGCCCCAATTGCTGAATCGCGGATATAAAAATTGCCATTGGCTTGTAAACTACCACTCAATGCACCTGCATCGCTGCCAGTTGTAACATTTTGGCAATCAATGTTTTGTATGCAAAAAAGAAATGAAAAAAGAAGCATTGGTATTCGTAAAGTCATCATACACCATTATTTTTAGAAGCCCAAAAATGAGCATAAGATTTCACAGAAACATCACTAAACGGATTTGAAATGCCATAGATACAAAAAAGACGGAGTGAATGTCTTCACCCCGTCTTTTTTCAAGATTTATATTTCTGTTATTTCAACGGTTTCAAAGTATAACCTTCTTGTTTCAACAGATTAACCACGCCTTTTTTTCCGCCTAAATGTCCTGCACCGACGGCAAAAAACGTCTGTTTCAGTTTCATACTTTTTGCCATCAATGGAATCCAATTGAGGTTTCGGGTTGTCACGAGTAAGGTTTCGTATTGTCCCAAACCTTCGGTGTCATCGCCTGAACTGAGCATATTTGCCATGGTTTCAATGTCTTGTGCTTTATACATTTCTACCATTTTACTAAATTCGCTGTCACCACCTTTCGAACCTGTTTTGATGGATTTGACAAGCATTTCGGCTTGTGCTTTGTATGGAATCGAATCAAAAATGCCCATTTGGAACTCCATAGTCTCTAAACCACCAAATTCTTTTTTCTGTTTTTCGGCAATGTGCATGATTTCAAATTCGTAAGAAACCGTCTTTTGGTCGGTTGATGTTGTGTCAAGTGGGTTCATTTGCGTCCCGTCGCCGTCCACTAATGCGGATAAAAACATGGGTTTTACACGTTCCAACAACATCATTGGCATCCCGATTGAGTCAAAACGGTGTTGGACAAGTTTATAATCTTCGGCAGAAACCAAGTCACGTAGGCGCATACCATTGGGCATCATAGCTTTCATCATCACGCCAATGAGTGCCATCGGATTACTCATGTCTTTCATATTGATTTCAAAAGTCACTTTTTCGCTGGCAGCAATGGCTTTTTTAGCTTCATCGCTTAGGAAAAAATCCGCTTTGGGTATCATGTGAATCGTGCCATAGAGGTAAGACGGTTTCTTCAAATCTTTACCAGTGATTTCCCACAATAAGGCATTTTCGGGGTTGGATACTGAGGGGGTGGCTATGGCTGTTTCAGCTTGTTGTGCTGTCAGAGTTAGGTTTCCAATAAACCCAATGGCAATAAAAAATAAAACTAAGTTTTTGATTTTCAACATTTTATAAAAGGTATTTTTAGTATTAGTGAAAAGATAAAGAAAACAGAAAGCGCCAAACTTTATTTTGGAAAGCCGTTGGAAATCAACGTTTTGCAAATTCATCATTCATCATTTTCTTAGTTATTGGCATCAATATCCAAAACTATACTTAACAACAAAGTTAAATCTTCGTAATATTCTCGAATTAGGTCAAAACTGACATTGGATTGCCAAAGTGCTGGCTCTAACAAGTCTTTTTCTTGTGCGACTGCGATATAAATGTCACTTGCTATAAATGAAATATAGACCTCTTTTGTTTCTTTATTTCTGTATTTTAATATCGCTTCTTGCATTTCTTCTGACAAAAAGCCGCGCGTATTCGCATTTGCCGTTGAGTAAACGACAAAAGTATGTAGAAATTTTGGCGTAAGGTTATCAAATTGCCGACCACCTTTGGCGGTAAATGATTTTATGGTTTTGGATAAAAATTGACGTTCATGGCGGGGCAAAACGAGGATTTCACCTGTTTCGGATTGTACCTGTCGGCGATAACGAGCATGAAGCATAACGCCTCGAAAAACATCATCGAGCCTATTGCGCACAGGCGAAAACTCTTTAACAGATAGCTCACTCATCTCAAAATCCAATTCGCCCATTTCACCTTTTATATAGTCCTCGCCAACATAATCAGGCGCAGCAGAGTTGAACAAACGGCTCGCTTGAAAAACGGCGGGCGCAATCGAAGCCTTTTCCATATATTTCAAAGGCACATTATACGTCACGTCATTGTCAATGAAATCGAGCAACAATGTTACGACTTTGGGTTTGAATGTCGCACGGAAATTCTCCCACTCATTGAACATATAGGTAATGTAAAGTACAAGCGGTACGGCCAAAACGAGGGTCAAAACAAGGATATTGAGATAAAACTGAAGGAAAATAATGCCTAAAATGGTTAAAAAAGCGATACCCATGACGGTCAACAAATAATGTCGCTGCCGCTCCATACGCATGAGTTCGGGATGGATTGTGTGATTGTAAAAATGCCGTAAGTCATTCAAGTTTTGCATAGCGGCTGTTTTCTCGTTGAGTCTGTAAAATAATTTGGTCAATTTTGTAAGCAAATACTGAGGGGGGCGTTAACTCATTTAGTTTATCAATGTTTATGCAAAGCAAACAAATTTATTCGATATGGCGAA
>JAYVFS010000288.1:0-25829 GCA_043772905.1 Saprospiraceae bacterium
ATCGCTTTTTGCCCTTTTTATTTGTAAACACACAACAATTAGTTTTTATCTTGCTTGATGTAAGATTTGTTGCCGTTCGCATTGATGTAGTATTGACCACCACGTGGGCCTTCAAAAATAGTACGTCCCTGTGCATCTTTGCCAATTGATTTGTCAGCACCTGCGACAGCTTTAGTCGTTGTAGAAGAAGCAACTTTAGGTTTTGCGACCGTCGCTTTTGGTGCTTTTGCAGCTTTATCAGCAGCAGGTGCAGCAGTAGTTGTAGCAGCCTTAGCTTCTTTTTTCGCTTTTGGTGCTTTTGCACTCGTTGCAGCACCTGTTGTAGCAGCAACCTTAGCTTCCTTTTTCGCCTTAGGTGCTTTTGAAATCGTTGCAGCATCCGTTGTAGTAGCAACCTTAGCTTCCTTTTTCGCCTTAGGTGCTTTTGAAATCGTTGCAGCAGCTGTTGTAGTAGCAACCTTAGCTTCCTTTTTCGCCTTAGGTGCTTTTGCACTCGTTGCAACATCCGTTGTAGCAGCAACCTTAGCTTCCTTTTTCGCCTTAGGTGCTTTTGCACTCGTTGCAGCAGCTGGTTGCGTTTGAGCACTTGCAAATGATACAAATGCGGACATAGCTGCGATAGCCAAAATTTTCTTCATTGTTGTTGATAATTGAATTTTGATTAAATATTTTTAATACCATTTTACCTCTCTTTCGAAAAGCGAAACAAAGATAACAAGCTTAAGACATGGTTTTTACTGAGGGGTCACTTCCTTTCGTTAATGGTTTTTGAAAAACCTAACATTCTATGTCCATCGAGTTTGCAAGAAATCAGCAATGCCATCCATCGCCGTCCCCAACATTTCAGTTGGCGGCAAAAAGACGATACGAAAATGGTCTTTTGTTGGATAATTAAAGCCATTGCCTGCTACGACAAGGATGTGTTTTTCTTCTAAAAGTCCTAAAATAAATTCGTCATCGTCTTTAAAATCAAATTTTTTCAAGTCAATTTTTGGAAAACAATACAACGCTCCTTTTGGACGCACACAACTGATGCCCGGTATCGTCAATAATTTATCATAACACAATTCCATTTGCTTATACAAACGCCCTGTTGGTATCACCAAATCATTGATACTTTGATATCCACCCAAAGCTGTCTGAATACCAAACTGCGCCATGACATTGGCACACAGACGCATAGAAGCCAAAAGGGTCAAACCTTCAATATATGATTTAGCACGATGTTTGGCACCACACATTATCATCCAACCACCTCTAAAACCTGCTGCGCGATAATTTTTTGACAAACCGCCCATAACAATGGCTAAAGTGTCTTGAACCAAAGGTGCAACAGAGTGATGATGTGCACCGTCATAAAGGATTTTGTCATATATTTCATCTGAAAAGAGGATCAATTGGTGCTTTTCAGCAATTTTAACGAATCTTTCAACGACTTCTTTTTCATAAACTGCACCCGTCGGATTGTTCGGATTAATGAGTACCAACGCCTTTGTTTTACTTGTTATTTTTGATTCCAAGTCCTTTAAATCGGGATTCCAATCACTCGCTTCGTCACACATATAATGTACTGCTTTGCCGCCACACAGCCCAACAGCAGCCGTCCAAAGCGGATAATCGGGCGTAGGTACAAGCACTTCGTCCCCATTATTGATGAGTCCTTGCATACATATCACGATGAGTTCGCTGACACCATTGCCAATAAAAACGTCCTCAATTTGCGTATTTCTAACACCCACTGTTTGATAATAATGTTGCACCGCTTTGCGAGCGGCAAACAAACCGCGCGAATCGGCGTAACCTTGTGCATCACGAATATTGGCGATGATGTCGTGCACAATCTCATCGGGTGCATCGAAACCGAAAGCGGCAGGGTTGCCGATGTTCAGATTGGTGATTTTAAAGCCTTGTTGCTGTAAGTAGAGCGCACGTTCATAAATAGGTCCACGAATTTCGTAGCGCAAATTATCCAATCGTTGGCTTTTTAAAATTTGTTTTTGAGCGTGTGGCATGTCAATAAGTTCAATTTCAGGTAATTCTTCGATTAAAATGTCTAACATAAAAGGGTGATTTATTGAAAAATACTGAGGGGGTCGTTTCGAGGTGCAAAAGTATCGTTTTGAAAATGAAACGTCAACATCTTTTGTAAATTCAACGACCGTTTGAAGCAAATGTTAGAAAGGAAAACTAAAAGACCCACAAGAGAAGTTTGGTCTTGTGGGTCTTGAAAGGATAAATAACAGTTTTATACTCGGAACGGGTCAAAACTCGAGAAATACTGAGGGGGTATTTGCACGTAAATTGATAGGGTGATTTTAAAATCACCCTATCAATAGTCACTTTCAAGACCTAAGTAAGAAAAAACGTTTCTCGGTTTCTGCCCTGTTCCATGTATTACACATTAAAGTTTTACAAACTTCCCCATACTGAGGGGTCGTTTGTGGACATCACTAACATGAAAAATATATTGCCCAATAGGTAAATCCGTAACATCAAAAGTTTGGTTTGGCACTGTTAGATGTACAACTTTTACAAGCCGACCAGCGAGGTCATAAAATGTCAAATCTGTTTCACCTACATCTTTATTTAAGTTAGTTTGCACTAAACCGCCATAACTTGGGTTTGGTGATAACAAAGTAGTCGTTATACTGAGGGGTATCGAAGTTTCACTTGTTATTAATCCGTCGGCATCAACTTTTAGAATGTAAGCTTCTGTTGTTCTTTCAGGATTATAGTTGTATTTTAAACCATACATAAGACAACCACCATCGTTTGTGGCGAGCAAGCCGTGCATATCATAAATATTATTTTTACCATATTTTCGTGACCAAATTGTGTTATAAGACTTATTTAGTTTGTACAAAACAAATTGGCTTGTATCATAGATAAATGGATATCCTGATGCGAATGCTCTATTAAAAATACCACCAATATAAATATCGCCATTTGATGTTGTATCTATTGAATTGTAATATGCCTGTTGTTGCAGCGTATCGCTATTACCCAATTGTTTAAATACCAAGTGTTCACCTTTAAGATTTGTCTTTAAAAAAAACAGATTTAAACGATATCTACCTCCCATGTAATATGTAGAGTCATTCACTCTTTTAACAGTAGGTTGAAGCCCTAATAAATCTGAGCCAGTCGCCCCCCGAATATTAGCAGTGTGAATGATATTGAAATTAGTATCAACATCAATCACTCTATCACCATCAAATAAAACATATCTTGCACTGTCTTTCTTAGCTTGAAGACAATCAAAGAAACCTGTATAGGGATAAGAAGCGTTAATAGCTGCCGCAGATGTATCCGTTGGGTATTTATAAGTTAAATAAGTAAGATTTCCTTGTTTATTGATTCTTGCGCCAAATAACTTTGGAGTAGAACCTCGATAGAACATAAAAGAACCAACAATAAAATTCGAATCTCGGTCAGTATCAATACTCGGGGTTTGTACATTAGTAGGTGTTTCATGGAATTGCTCACCAATTATATTAAAAGAAGAATCGAATTTAATAAGCCAAAGAAAATTTTTATTATTAACTGTATTTATTGCCCCTCCAACACCTAAAAACCCAAATTCGGTCTTTAATAACTTAAGCAAGTACGACGAAATACTATCATTTTTGATAATATTTGAAGATATAAATTGCCCATTTTTATTTAACCTTATCATTGTTACTCGGCTTATATTATCAATACGTGAATATCCATTGACAACTATGGTATAGCCATTATCAGATGTTTGAATAGCTGTCTTTACGATACTATAAGAAGAATCAAAATGACTGTATGAAAAGCCATTAGATTGACTGAATAATAAAAGAGGTAAAAATAAATTTAGAAAGAGAATACTTATTTTCATTATATTAATAGTTTTAGCCTAACGAATACTAATATTCGTCAGGCTAATAAAATAATAACTAAATTACATTGGACCACCGTTAATCGGTTCCAAGCAGGCTATATAACAAAATTCTGCGCTTGGACTACAAACTTCTCTACAACGTAGTTTTATATATCTTCCCATATCAATTGAACCTCTATGCAAATTCCATGACTGATTGTGTCCATTGGAAATATGAGCATGAATACTACCTTCCATAAAAGGAACAGCTATAAAGCTTTTCCCTGTCAACGTAAGTTGAGTAGAAATAAAAGAGTAAGTATTTCCATAATACCAATTCATATCGTCGGGATTGAGGCACTTTAAGGGGTCAAAGTTGGCAATCTCGCTGTCCGTCCAGTATAGCAAAAAATCTCGTATATTATCCCTAACAGGATTATCATTGGGATTTCTGTTTGAGACATCATCACTAGCAGCAAACGGGACGTTTACCTCATCAATAAAAAAGCCCCTTCCACCAGATAGTACATTAGGGTTAGGAAAACGTTTATTGAGTTCTTCTTGAATCCGAATGGCTGCGTCCTTTCCATTCGAAACTCTGGGGTTACATCTACCTAACTCGGCTCCCCATATCCAATCATCTCCAGCCCCAAACGGATCACTCTCTGGTTCACCTTCACCAATAACACTTGTAACCTCCAAAGTCAAATTAAGACTTTCGATAGGTGAAACAGCTAAATCTATAGCAATGATATGCTTATCACCATTAATGCTAGTATAATGATTGGCTATTTTCTGGCGAGTTTCTTCGACGGCGGCAGGTAATGCGTTGTAATCAACCATGCCATCGGTCATCGGAATTTTAATAACTTCAGTTTTTACAAAACTGTTTTTAAACGGTTTATCCGCATCAGCGTAACGAGCATTCATCAATGCTTCGATATTCCAAACCACGCTGTCGGCACTCATTGTTTCTGAACTACGAGTTGCTAAAGAGCCTTTGCGCTCAATTTTTTCTAATAAACCTGCAAAAAGCCTAATTTTTGTAATGATTGCGTCATTGTCTGGGCTTACTTTCGGGTTGTAAAGCGTTGCGCTTTTTGAGGTCGAAGTGCTGTTGATTTTCGACTCTGTTTCTGCCATTCTAATGTCTTTTTGGCAATTGCTAAATAAAAAGAGGGTAATCATACCCAAAGCTAATGTTTTTTTCATAAAGTTATCATTTTAAAGATTTAAAAAAGATTTAAATAAATATTACTTTAAATATATAAGGTGAGGATTATCAACGGAATTGACGTATGGACATGAGGAATTGAACTTATTCAATGAGAATAAGCCTAAAATTGGCAGAGTGATTAAAAATTGATTTTTTGTATTTAAATAATGAAAAGAGCCTAACGTAGTGTTTAGTGCGTAGTGCGTAGTGCGTAGTGCGTAAAGAGAAGGAATACAGTCATCATGCTACATGAATTGTTTTTTGATTTAAGGTATAACAAAGGTAATATTTTATTTTATTCCTATGTAACAATGATGGAACTTTGCTAAAAAAAATTAGATTATTTTTTTATATCTATTCCAAGAGTATTTTTAAAAATTTTATAACACAAATCTCACCTACATAAAAAGCAAAATCCCCATAAACAAAACATTGACTTACAACATTTTATCTATGAGGATTTATAATAAAAAATAAGAACCTACTTAATTAGCCACCTCCGACAAAAACTTCAATCGAATCAAACAGATTTCATCATAAGTGATTTCATCGTCCTCTTCTTTCAAAACTTTATAAGCGATAGAAGGGTCGTCCGTATCCGATTTCATAAAATATTCATATATTTCGTCTTGGACATATTCGTCAATCACATCGAGAATAGAATAATCTAAGTTCAGTTTTGTTCCTGAAAGGACAATGACATATAGTTCCGTCATCAACTCATCGAGCGTCAATTGATTCTGACGCGCCAATTCATTGAGTGGAATTTTACGGTCAATACCTTTGATAATGGCAACTTTGGTCTTCGACTGATTGGCAACTTGCTTGATAACAAAATCTTGCGGACGGTCAATCTCATTTTCTTCCACATATCTAGCAATCAAATCCATGAAAGGTTTGCCAAATTTCAGTGCTTTACCCGATGAAATGCCTTGCACTTTAGTCATTTCTTCAATATTAATCGGATACAGCGTCGCCATATCTTCAAGACTTGGGTCTTGGAAAATGACATAAGGCGGAACATTTTTCTTTTTAGCTTCCGATTTACGCAGGTCTTTAAGCAATTTCAACAACAAAGTATCGAGAGCAGCCGGTTTCGCTTGCATTTCATCAGGGTCAACCGATGTATCTTCGAAATTGTGGTTGAGCGTGATTTTCATCTCATACGGCTTTTCTATAAACGCCCGACCGTCATCAGTGAGGTGAATAACACCGTATTGCTCAATTTCCTTGTAAATCAAGTTACTCAACATGGCGTTGCGTACAACAGATTGCCAAAAGACTTCACTTTTAGCTTTGCCACAAGCAAATAATTCGTTCTTTGTATATTTAAAATCTTTCATTTCTTTCGTCTCGTTGCCGAGAATGAAATCAATAATTGTTTTCAATGTAAATTGCTCGCCCAATGATTCGATAGCCTCCAATGCCGTTGCCATTTCGTCGCGCACATCAACCGTTGGACGTGGGTGACGACAGTTGTCGCACATGCCTTTACGGTCACAAACAAACTTTTCACCAAAATAATGAAGCAAAAACTCACGTCTGCATGTTGTTGTTTCAGCATAAGCCGTCATTTCCTCCATCAACTGCATACCCATTTCACGTTCAGCAACGGGTTTATCGCGCAAGAATTTCTCCAAACGAGCAATGTCTCGATAACTATAAAAAGCGGTGCAACGACCATCAAGTCCGTCACGCCCCGCCCTTCCCGTTTCTTGATAATAATTTTCAATGGATTTTGGAATGTCGTGGTGCATAACAAACCGAACATCGGGCTTGTCAATACCCATACCAAAAGCAATCGTCGCCACAATGACGTCAATGTCTTCCATCAAAAAATTGTCTTGGGTATTGGATCTTGTTTTGGCATCGAGACCTGCATGATAAGGTCGAGCTTTGATACCATTGACAGACAAAACCTTAGCAATATCTTCTGCTGATTTCCGAGCTTGCACATATATAATGCCTGAACGGTCGGGCAAATCTTTAACAATTTGAAGGATTTGACGGTGCAGTGCTTCTTCTTTAGGCGGTTTTGGTCGAACTTCGTAGTACAGATTATCGCGATTGAACGATGAGATGAAAATATTTTCATCTTTCATGTCCAAATTCTTAACAATATCAACCTGTACTTTAGGCGTAGCCGTCGCTGTTAAAGCAATAATCGGCACATAACCGTCAATTGATTCAATCATAGTCCGAATCCGACGGTATTCAGGTCGGAAATCATGCCCCCATTCCGAAATACAGTGCGCTTCATCAACAGCGACAAAAGAGATTTTTGTGTTCTGAAAAAACTCAATATTTTCGTCTTTTGTCAATGTTTCTGGTGCGACATAGAGGAGTTTCGTTTTGCCATCCGTAATGTCTTGTTTCACTTTTTTAATATCCGTTCTCGAAAGGGACGAATTTAAAAAATGGGCAACTTCATCGTTCTGGGAATATCCTCGAATAGAGTCAACTTGGTTTTTCATCAAAGCGATGAGTGGCGAAATAACCAAAGCCGTTCCTTCTTTCATTAAAGCTGGTAATTGGTAACAAAGCGATTTACCGCCGCCCGTAGGCATAATAACGAATGTATCATGCCCTTCTAACACACTTCTCACAACCGCCTCTTGAGTTCCCTTAAATTTATCAAAACCGAAGTACTGATGCAAAGCCTCGTGCAGCGAATCCGTCGTCACTTCCATTATCTCATGCATTGCGCGTATTTATTTTTATTTTAATTTATTAAACAATAAGAATTACCCCCCTCAGTATAAACCACCTTGGAGGAAATATTTTAGTACAACAAAAACCCAGTAGAAAAAAAAGATTATCGAATCTGCTTGAAAAAAAATATTATTTGCATACTCCAAATTACATTTTATATTAATAAACTATTATTTTTTTGACACCTTAAAACCTTGAAAAATATGGACGGGTTTCTTTTTGGTCAAAATTTTTCGCTCGATTCTCAATAATTACCAAATTAAATTCGGTTTTAGTCGTTTCTTTTGAAATGAGTCTTTTTATGTTTTTTGTTTTCTGAATCTAAAATTAAAACAATCTTTTCGGTTATCAGCTAATTTTATGATATTTTTTTCATAAAAAGTAGAACTTTGCTTTTCTATGAAAGAATTAATTCTCACAACTGCTCGTCAGACGCTCCAAATTGAGCAAAAAGCCATTGCTGCGTTAACCAATAGCTTAGATAATGATTTCGTAAAAACGGTGGAAACCATTTTTCAATCCAAGGGTCGTGTCATCGTTACAGGCATAGGCAAGTCAGCCATCGTTGCTCAAAAGATTGTCGCCACCTTCAACTCCACAGGCACCCCCTCAGTATTTATGCACGCAGCTGATGCCATACATGGCGATTTGGGTATGATTCAACGGGACGACACCATTTTATGTCTCTCAAAGAGTGGTGATACGCCTGAGATAAAAGTTCTGATACCACTTTTGAAGAATTTCGGCAACACCCTCGTCGCTATGGTCTCGAATCGGGATTCGTATCTCGGCAAGCAAGCACATTATATATTGCACACGCCCATCGAAAAAGAAGCAGACCCGAATAACCTCGCACCCACAGCTTCTACAACTTCTCAAATGGTGTTGGGTGATATTTTGGCGATTAGCCTGCTGACTTTACGAGGTTTTTCAGCGGAGCATTTTGCGCAATTTCATCCAGGGGGTGCTTTGGGCAAGCAGCTTTACTTGCGGGTGCGCGATATTTATCCGTTGCATGGCAGCCCCTCAGTATCGGGTTCGACTAATTTGAAAAATACGATTTTGGAAATGACTTCTCAACGCCTTGGTGCAACCGCTGTTTTGGACGACAACCACAATCTAATCGGTATCGTAACGGACGGTGATTTGAGGCGTTTGTTGATAAAAGACTTGGATCTGAAAGTTGTCAAAGCTAAAGAAGTGATGACACCAAATCCACAAACCATTGATTCTGCATCACTTGCCGTAGAAGCATTGAAGTTGATGCGTGAAAAAAGCATCACACAACTCATTGCTACTGAGGGGGGGCGTTACGTAGGCATGGTGCATTTGCACGACTTAGTGAGAGAAGGGCTTCTGTAATTATTTGTCTTGCGGTGGCTTATATTTCGATAAATCCAAAATCTTTTGCGCGTCACGCATATTTATGAGTTCCGTCAGGGATGTATTAGGATTACGCTTCATAAACTGTTTGACAATTTGCCAGCCTAAGAAATTGCCCACACCGCCCGGTGCTTCGGCAGCTATAATCGGTGCATCGGGGCTGGGTGAAACGAGCTTTTGAAAATCTTGAAATTTGGTCGAATACAAAAGGTTTTGCTTCAAAATACGTCCCCAAGTGAAACCTTCATTGGTATAACAACCCGACATTTGTTCACGAGTATATGCCAATTTGATGCTGTCAGGGGCATTTGGCAACAAACAATCAAGTATATATTGTTTTTTACCATTGTGTATCATATAATCTATCAACCTGTTACCTTTTGCTTCACCGACTAAGTCACCAACGAGTAATTCAAAAACACGTTCAACCAAATAGTCTTTCCGAAAAGTTCGGCTGATGAACATAGGATATGTCGTAATCAGCGACTCGTAAGTCTTGTGGTCTTGACCTAAAAACATATCTAAACCAATGGCAATGGTACTGTCATTGGTCAAAACGGCTGCAAAGTTGTAAGCCGTAGGCATGGTATAAATGTCGGTTGGCACAGGTTTATTAGGAAAATAGTGCTTGTGATAGCGCAAACCTTCTTCGATTTGTTTCTCAATATCGTCAAATTTTTTATAAACCAAAGCCATTGTATCCATCATACCCCGCATGGATGGATTGGTCAAAAACGGACGAACTTGGCTGCGATATTGACCAAGTGAGTCATTTGGCTGTTTGATACCTATGACCCGTTCAAAATAGAGGTTTGAAAATTCAGGATATTTCTGTTCCAATGCTTTTACTCCCCCCTCAGTATTTAAGGTGTCTATGGCATAAATGTCTTGGTCGAAACGATGAATTCTTATATCAGATGCGATGCCCGATACGTCAGGCGTATTGGGTTTATCAGTATCATTTTTACAATTTGAAAAAATCACAAGTAGAAGGCAAAGAGCAAAAGGCGGGAAGCTAACAGGCAAAAAGCGTTTTTGAAACATCATTTTTGTTTAAAAATTAGAAAAAAATACTTTAAATAGGGCGTTATACGTCAAAATACTGAGGGGGTAAAGACTGGGAAATTAACGCATTTGTTAAAAATTTATTTTCAACTGAAATCAATCTCTGTATTATCGCCAATATTCAAACTGCGGCGAATCCCGCGTATAGATGTATCACTGCCAATGATGGATTTATTCAATATAATTTCTCTTAAATGGGAATAACTGCCAATGATGCTGTCGCGGATAATGGAGGCATTGATATTCGTATTAGATGCAACAGTAACATAAGGACCAATAATACTGTCCGTTATAATGCAGTTTTCGCCAATACTCACAGGGTGAACAATAATTGTATTATCAAAAACAGGCAAATCCACATCATAAGTGTTGTTTTTTTGCAATAACATAGCATTTGTCTCTAACAAAATTTCTTTTTTTCCGCAATCGAACCAATTTTTGACCGCTATCGTCGTCATTTTTACACCCGCGTCTATCATCCTTTGAAGCGCATCGGCGAGTTGAAATTCGCCATTTGAGCGTATGTTATTGTCAATATTGTATTGTAGCCCCCTCAGTAATTCGTTGACTTCCTTGATTTTATACAAACCAACGAGCGCCAAATTGGAGTGTGGAATACGTGGTTTTTCGATAACCTTTCGGACAAAGCCTTTTTCATCTAATTCGACAATACCAAAATTACGCGGGTCAGCCACTTCTTTTACACCAAAACAGGTCGTTTTGGATTGAATCATGGGTTTTAAATCGGTGTCAAAAACGGTATCACCTAAGACAATAAACAATTCCTCATCATCTTTTATAGTATCCCGAGCCATCCATATTGCATGCCCCAAACCTTCTCGTTCAGATTGTAAGATGAATTGACAATCCAGATTTCCATAGTTTTTTTCTACAAAATCCTTTACTTTTTCACCTAAATAGCCAATTATAAAGACAAATTCGGTGAAGTCTGCAGCGATGAGTTCATCAATGATGTGTCCTAAAATGGGTTTTCCTGCGACCGGTATCAACGGTTTAGGTTGTGTATAGGTGTGTGGACGAAGACGGATACCCGCGCCAGCTACGGGAATGAGAGCTTTCATATTAAATGTTATCGGAAGTATTGAACCTAAACTTCATGAACTTAAACACGAAGTTACGAAAAGAATGAGCAAAGTGAAAAGTGAAAATAAAAAAAGGCAAATTTTACCCCCTCAGTAAAATCTGCCTTTTTTCTTATATTTTTAAACCTACATTTTATTAGCCGTTGTAAATAGACGGTTCCAACGAATACCATTATTGCCTGTTGACATCCAGATGAAAAGTGGCTTGCCTACGATATGGTCTTCTGGCACAAAACCCCAATAGCGAGAATCTTCGGAGTTGTGACGGTTGTCACCCATAGCCCAATAGTAATTCTGTTTGAATGTATAAGAACCTGTTTCTGTATCATTTATGAAAAACTTGCCGTCTTTTATTTCTAATCTATTGTTTTCATAAACATGAATGATACGTTCATAAATTTTGATATTTTCTAAACTCAAATTTACAGTCGCACCTTTTGCAGGAATGACAAGTGGTCCGTAATTGTCAACACTCCATTTATAATGTGCCGTATCGTTCGGGAAAATGCTTGGCGAAACAGCATTGTTTGGTAAAACTTCAACTTTTACGTCACCACCCATACCTTTGATTTTTTCAGCTTGAGAAGCATTTAATGGAAAAACACCTGCACGCATATTGCCATCACCGAAGTCATTGAGATGAACGCCCCATTCTTCCAATTTTGAGATATTATAGTTGCCAGAAACACGATAGGCAAATTGCATATTTGAAGGATTCTGTGCAGGTTGGTCATTGATATACAATTGACGGTCTCTGATTTCCATTTTATCTCCAGCAATTGCCACACAACGTTTTATATAGTGGTCTTTTTTATCAATTGGTCGTACAATCAAGCCATTAGGTGGCATCGGAATACCTTGTTCACGGAGTTGATTAACGTTATATGAACGTTCAGGCGTTAAAACAATGCTGTCTCCGATGGGCCAGTTAAAAACAAATGGCGAATTGCGCTCCAATTTTTCCCAAGCCGGCAAGCGGAAATAAGGTAAATTTGGTGGGTTGACATACGATTCAGAACCAAAAATTGGAATCTGATTGTGCAACAAAGGCACTTGAAATACGGTCATAGGCGTTCTCAAACCATAGTTAAATTTGCCGACTGCGAGATAGTCACCGACCAATAGCGAGCCTTCCATCGAAGATGTCGGAATCACGTACATCTCAAAAATGAACATACGGATGAATGCTGCTGCAAAAACGGCAAAGAAAATGGCTTCAACCCATTCACGTGCGCCACCTTTGTGAAAAACACTGTTTTCAAGGCGATTGAGGGCAAATTTATCTTTTTTTGCCAAGGCTTCTTTCACTTGATCTTGATAGGCTTTTTCACGCCCAACGATGTTAGGCTCATATTTACTATCGGAGCTTTTACCCGTTAGGAAAAATTCAAGCGGCGTATAAATAACGGCTAAAGCACTACTGGGGAAACTGAAACGCCCAAAAGCACGTACTAAATCAACAGCCATACTACACCAAACAAATATATTGACGATTGGGAAAAGCAACCACAAGGCATAAATAGGTTTATGCCCAATCAATTTTGCCCATTCGACGAAATTCAAACCAGGAACAAGCGCTTTCCAGCCGGCGACACCTGCTTTTTCAAAAAGTTTCATCAGCGTGACGCATGATAAAATATAAGTTAGAATAAAAAATATTAAAATACCCACTGTTCTAAATGATTGAATAAGAGTGTTATAAAATGATTTTTATTGTCGAAAAAATGAATTCTGCTTTTTCCATAAAAAAAGAGTGCAAATGTAAACAAAAACTTTGTTTAGAAGACCCCTCAGTAAAAATCCATTTTTGATATAGCAAAAGTGAATTTTATGAAGGAGAGAATAGAAAAACTTCGACTGGTTACAAAAATTTTTCGACAGTCAATGTTGATTTTTTAAAAGAATTATCAAAACACAGTTTCAATTTAATAAAAAACTAATATCTTTGTCTCTCATTCCCACAGGTTTATAAAGAAAAGGAAATAAGTAAATTAATTTTAACGTCAAAGTAACAATCAATACAATTTGTCCGTTTGAGAAACTTATCCTCCCTTTCTATTCATCCTATATTTGAACATATATTCTAACTTTAACAAATTCAAAACCGGTTTTTGGTATGAAAAAAAACATAGCTGCACACATCCTAATTGTTGACGACGAAGCCTACATCCGTCGCACACTCAAATCAGTTCTCGAAAATGAGCCTTACGAAGTTGACGAAGGCGTTGATGGCGTGGACTGCCTTTCGAAAATTAAGCAAAAAAAGTATGATGTCATTTTCTTGGACATCAAAATGCCTCGCCTTGATGGGATGGAAGCTTTAGAAAAGATTCAAGAACTCAGCCCTGAATCGTCTGTTGTTATGATTTCTGGACATGGTAGTATCGAAACGGCTGTTGAAAGCGTACGCAAGGGTGCATTTGATTTTCTTCAAAAACCCCTTGATTTAAACCGTGTTTTGATTACAATTCGCAATGCCCTTGACCGTTCAAACCTTATTACGGAAACAAAAGTGTTGCAACGGCGTGTTCATCAGTCTAAAGTTCAAGACATTATTGGTCATTCAAAAGCGATAGAAGACGTAAAGAATAAAATCGAAATGGCTGCCGATGCTGATGGCGCACGCGTTTTGATTATGGGACCTAACGGTACAGGTAAAGAATTGGTTGCTCGTCATATTCACGAAAAAAGTGTTCGCAAAAATGGCCCATTTGTAGAGGTCAATTGCGCAGCTATTCCTTCAGAATTGATTGAAAGTATATTGTTTGGCCACATAAAAGGGTCGTTTACAGGTGCTATTAAAGACCAAACTGGTAAGTTTGAACAAGCCCATGGTGGTACTTTATTCCTTGACGAAATCGGTGACATGAGCTTAAAAGCGCAAGCGACTATTTTGAGGGCATTGCAAGAGCATAAAATTACACGAGTCGGCAGTGATAAAGACATTAAAGTTGATGTTCGAATTATTTCAGCAACTAACAAGAACCTCCGCGAAGAAATCAGCAAAGAACGTTTCCGCGAAGACCTTTACAACCGCCTTGAAGTCATTGATATTTACGTGCCTTCGCTCAATGAACGCAAAGAAGATATTCCAATATTAACAGATTATTTCCTAAAAACGATAAGCGCCGAATACGGCTTCAAAACTGAAAAGGAGTTTTCGATTGATGCTATTATCGCTTTGCAAAACATCAATTGGACTGGAAACATTCGTCAATTACGGAATGTTGTCGAACGTTTGCTTGTTTATTGCCGCGATAAAAAAATCATTACGGACGAAGATATTGAGAAGCATGTTTCAGCACCTCGTGGTCAACATCGTTACGAAAGTTTGTTCCTCAAGCATGATACGCTTGAGGAATTGCTCCGCTACGTTGCCTCTGAATATAAAAAATTCAAAGGTGTAAAGACTTAGTATATTGGTTATTAGGGATTCGTTATTGGGAATTTGGCAGTTTCTCATAACCAATAACGAATCCCTAATAACCAATCCCCTACCTTACCATCTAAACTCATACTCATATTGCACTTGCCAACCAATAGGCTGCCCTGTTTTTCGGTCGCGCATTTGGCTACTGGTGGGTAACCCCATAAAATCGTTGGTAAATACCAGCTCATATCCAAGCGTCTCTATACGCTCCAATTTTCCTCTTCCGTCATAGACATAATTGTATTCACCGATTTGCTTACCTTTAGTGAGGTCTTTATTCAATAAAAAATAGGGCATTTTTGTCCTTCGTCCAAGGCTATCGTAATGAATTGCATATATTTTTCCCCCCTCAGTATATTCCGACAAACGCCCTTTTTCATCAAAACGAACAGTGTCTATTTTATTATTTTCAGCATAACGTACCCGCAAGGTATCGCCATACCATTCATAACCAACCGTCCATTCATTAAATTCACTGATAAAAATTTGATGATGTTCTTCAAAAAACAATTTTCCTTCTTCATCATAATGATAAACAATTTCCTCACGGATACTGTCTTTCCCAGTTCCGGGACCGCCTTTGGGTCTGCGAAAACGATGACTTTTGACGCACCGAGTTGTGGTATCGTTGTAGTAATGTTCGAGATAATCCTCATTTTCTCGTTTTTTTTCAGAGAAATCAAATTCGTATGTTGCTAATTTGCCAAAGGGATTGAAACACAGTTTTTGAAACGGGAGAAATTCTTTATTCGCAGTGTCGTCGAGTAAAGAAGGGATACGTATGATGACGCTTTTTATTTTATTGTTGCTAATAAAGGCGGAATCTGCAATAAAACCATCGAAGTTATAAAAACTTTGAGCCTTCATTGTACTACAAAAAAACAATAAAATTGCTGCAAAAAAAATGGTTAGTTTACTCATTATTGTCATGGAAAAATAAGTTTCGTTGGATTTGTCTGACAATTATCAGACGAAAAATGAATTGTATAATACGTTTATTTGTTGAATATTAGTCAATAATCTACAAAATTATGGCTTTTAGCGTTTTTTGTGAAGTTTTTTTTTCAAAAATTTCACAAATTAGGCTGCCAACATTATGCCGAATTCATCCTACTCCAAACAGAAAAGGTTTAGGAAACATACATTTCCTAAACCTCTTAATGGAGAAAATCCTTATAAATTAAGCATATTTGCTTTCCAAGCCGAGTTTTTTTACTAATAAATAGTAAAAAACAGCTCGGTGCTTACTGCGATTACCGCTACTCATTTGGTCACAAACAGCACTAACGGCAGCATCAAGGTCAGCACCATCGGTACAACCTAATTTTTTGATAAGGAAGTTGTTTTTCACTCTATCTTTTTCTGTTTGATCCGAACATGAAACCGTAGAGGCATCAGGTAGATAGATAGATGGACCAAGACCTTTGGCGACGGCTGTTAAAAGAGCATCGTCCGCGCCCACGCCTAAATCAGACATTGCGCCTTTGTACTTGTCGAGAGCTTCATCAAATTTGCTCATAGCTAAAATTAAGTTTAAGATGATTAGTAAATATATTTTTCAAAGACATAAAATTAAGGTATTTTTTTATTTATCCAAAAATATTGTTGGTTTCTTTTTGCTAAATACAAAAACATTATTTAAAAATATATATTTTTAAATAAAAGAAGTCGTTATACTGAGGGGGTATTAGGTTTGAATATCTTTTACAACACTTTGATAAAATGCGTCAAAGTCTTTGAGTCTAACAACCGCAGCAAAGAAAACATAACTCACTAAACTTGTCGGTAATTGCACAATCGCTTCTTGCGGATAATTGGCAACTGCCAACATGAAAAGGGATGTCAAAAGGCATAAATAAAGTATTTTTATCATTGGGTCTCGTACCCGCAAATAGAAATACAAGCAGCGTCGTAACACAGTAAATAGAAAAAACATATACAAACCAAGTCCTATCCAACCTTCTTCAACGGCTAATCGAACATAGTAGGAGTCATGGGCAAATTTTGCTAAAAAGGAATCGGGTGTAAACCGTCGCGCCCACAAGCCTGTGCTACCGGGTCCGTAGCCAATAGGATGTGAATAAATATATGGTCGAATTCTTTTTTGATTGAAATATCGAATCTGGACGGAAGCATCTTCGCTGGGTTCAAAAGCCGATTTTACCCTAAATAGAACTGCGCTGGAATTGCCTCCTTTGATAACGAGGACAGTGCCAAATGCCAGAAATAGACCAAAACCCAATATGATTTCTTTTTTTAAAGTCATCAGTGCATAAAACGCTAAACCCAAGGGAATTAAGGCAAAACACGTGCGTGTACCCGTATAAATCGAAGACCAAAACATCAATATTGCCGCTAAAACCAGCAAACCTCGATAGACCAAACGCATGGGTGCTGTGGCATATATCAAACAAAAAACACCCATATACGCCATCATTATCCCAAAAGTCATCGCATCATTGAACAAGGAAAAAGTGCGCATTCGACCCCATTGGAAAAATAATTGAAAACGCTCAGGGTCTTGATAAATCCATGCTTTTTCGGCAGAAGAAAAACCAAAAAACTCTTGTTTAAGTCCATAAACAGCGACTATTGAAGCTAATACAACGATTAAATTCAACATTTGCTGAATTCGTTTGAAGGAATTGAAAGCATAACAAGCAATAAAATAAAGCAAATTAAGGATTGCCAAACTGCGTACCGTAAAGAGCCAAGCCATCTTCGACTCCTGTGAAGGATTTAAGGCTTGAAAAATATTATAATATATCCAAAAAAGCAAAACCGTTGAGATTGGGTCTTTGGCGAAAGTCCAATCTTTCTTTAAAACTTGACCAATTAAAATACCCCCTATCATCAATAACAATAATGCGTCGAGTGAAGTACCTACAGGAGCATTGGTCATTTTGCCTATTAATTGCACTAAAAAAGCAACAATAAGGGTAAACATAACGCCAAATTGGTGATAAAACATACAGGCAAAAACCATCGGAAGGGCAACCACAGCACCAATAATAACCGTGCTCATGCCCATACCCAAGTAAGGTATAAGGCTGCCCAATACCAAACCTAAGGTCGTAAAGAGCAGAAAACCTATCGGGTTGTTCAACTTTTGGATGAAAATTTTATTTTCTAACCAATCTTTGACCGTATTTTTTATTGAAACCACTTGATTTAGTAGCATGGTTTTCTCAAATTATTGTAAGCGTTTTGGTGTTTATAAAAAAAGGAGCTTTAAGGCAGAGCCTAAAAAGGTCGCTATAAATAAAAAAATGCCTATTAGTTCTATTAACTCCTGTTTTTGAGTCAATTTGAATGGATTGTTTTTTTCGTTGAACATGATTTATTCATTAAGTTGTTATTTGTAAACAGTTTCTAATCAATTTTATATGCCAAATTATTTTATTGAATGTCTAAAAACATCCCCTCAGTATTTAGCTGTTTTTGAAGCGTTTTCTTACTCGTTTTGACCCATTTTTTAGTCGTAAAATCAAAATATTTTACAACTCGGGCAGGGTTTCCAACGACAACTGAAAAAGGCGGAACATCTCTCGTCACAACGCTACCAGCACCTACAACTGCATTTTTGCCGATACGCACACCAGGTATAACAATGACACCCGCTCCCATCCAAACACCATCTTCAACCACAATTTCTTTGACATTAAATCCTTGTTCAACAATCGGTCGAGTCGGGTCTTCATAGTCATGATTCAAGCCACTCATTACTACATTTTGCGCCAACAAAATATTGTCACCAAACGTAATTGGTCCCGCAATTTTTGACCCGCAGCCAATCAATACTCTCTTCCCCATTATGACGTCACCACAAGCATTTGCAACAAGCGTAAAATCCTCAATTATCGAATACTCCCCTACCTCAAATCGTTTGTAAGGAAAAATATCTAATCGTGCCGTCCGTCGAATAATCGCTTTTCTGCTAATTTTATGGACAAATGGATTCAATATATGCCGAATCCACCAACGAGGGCGATACTCATGTGGTGGTTGTAAAAGCCATTCTGCCAATGATTTTAGGCGGGGATTTGACTTTATTTTCTCTTTTAGACCTGCCATGTTTGTCTTTTTATTTTTTTCAAAAAACAGTCTCTTTTGGGAAGACTGACGAGGTGAAAATTATACTAAAGTTTCAACTCTATTATCCTTCTTTTCAAGAAATGTATCTACAATATCCCAAAACTCTCTAACACGGTCGCCCCAAGTATTTGACTCACCTATCGCCATACGTTGTTGCACTTTTGTCTCCGAATAGTCTACAATTGCCTCGTCAATAAGTTGCACAAAATGTTCGTGACTGTCTGCAATCCGAATATGTGGTCGAAAACTCCGAATATCATCACTGAAACTCGTGGCTATCGCTGATTTACCAGCTGCGAGATATTCATTGATTTTCAAAGGATAAACCGAGCGCGACATTTTATTTAAGAGTGAAGGCAGTATCGCCACGTCCATAAACTTCAAATAATTCGGCACTTCGTATATTGTTTTTGCACCTGTCAAAATGACATTGGGCATCTTATCTAAGCCTTCAGAATAGACTTCAGGAGAATTTATAGGTCCCACCAACAACAACGTTTTATCTGAATGTCCTTCAGCTAAACGGCGTAGAAGGCGATAATCAAGCCGTACATCGTCCAAATTGCCCGTAAAACCGATGATTTTAGTTTTTACATCTTTAATTTCCTCAGGACGCTCAATATGTCGATAATACAAATTTTTAAAAATTGAAATATCAACCGCATTGTGCATGATATGGGTCTCTGGCTGAATGGGGCGAAAGTGCCGCCAGAGATTCGTGGAAGTGACAAGTGTAATGTCCGAGTCACGAGCCGCTTGTTCTTCAAGCCGAACACCGTGTTTGGCAACATAAGCCTCCGTAGAAATATCGTCAATACACTGATATACATTCAAGGCTGCTCCCATTTCTTTTGGCAAAACAGGTACAAAAAACGGGTCGTAACAAGTCATATAGATAAAGTCTTTTATTTTATTATCATTTATGACTTTATTAATCGCCATCAAAAAGACTTGCTTATTGTATTGATACATGGTTTTGTAAAGACCATTATTAGATAAAAAATTAATAGGCACAGTCGGCGGAGGTGTTGCCACAACAAAATTTTCAGGTATTGTTTCTAATTTTTCATAAAAAACGCCCCCCCTCAGTATCGTCGGCAGTCGTTCCCGTAATTTTTCATCACGCCTTAAATCCCAAATATCTTTTACTGAATATGGATGATTCACATAAAATACGCGGTGCGTTTTTGCCAATTCCTTAGCAAAACTTAAAGAGACTGACGAAAATGCGTTGTCAGACCTAAAAAGCGTATTGATAATGATATCATATTTTATTTTCTTAGACATAATAATTCAAAATTCATTTGTCAATTTTGGTTGTAAAAATTGTTTACCTTTTTGCCAACCATCTTTATAAAAAGCGAGCATATAATGAAATGTATTCAAAATTTGAACATCAAACAACCGATTTAAGGTTATTTGCATAACAACAAACATTACCGTCATTGCCACCAGAGAACCATAAGCAGCCCCAAATAAGCCGAACCAAGTGATGAACACATAATTAAACGTTAAATTGACGAAAGCTCCCAAAGTGGTAATGTGAAAATTAAGGCGCGGCTTGCCCACAGAATCCAAAATAGTCCCAAACTGCATCGCAAAAGCCATAAAAATGCCATAAAATATCGTCAATCGTAATATCGGAGCTGAACTTGCATATTTTTCAGAACCAATAATCCCAACAATCGCATCTGCAAAAATCAGTATAAAAACAACCACTGGCACTATCAAAGCCATAAGTACGCCAACAGATTTTTCATATAAATATTTCGCGCCAGCGACCCCCTCAGTATTTGAACGTCTTGCGGATTGTGGGAACAAAATGGCGGCTAATGTTGTCGTTGGCACTTCCGCAAGGTTATTGATTTTAATACTTAAATCGTAGGTTGAAAGTGTGCCTAACAATAATTTACCAAGCATCATTTTATCTACATTCTTATATGCCATCGTCGAGAGGTTTGTCCCGAAAGTATATTTGCCATAGTCCAATAATTTTTTCACCCAAGCCCAATCGAAAGGCGCTTTCAAACTGAAATATTTTTTTGCAAAACTATAAGCCACAAGTGTTGCAGGAATAGCGGCTAAAAGTTGTACATAGGCCAAATTGGTCAATGAAAAGGTGTTTTCTGATAGTTTTATATACAAAATATAAAAAAACAGTGAGCCGTTGCGTACAAAAGACGACCAAAACAAACCTTTGAAATCCATATTCGCTTGCTGAATAAAATTGAATTGATAGAGGGCTGACAATATGAAAGTCGTCGTAGCATAAATGGATAAAAGGTGCGCCAATTCCACGCTTTTGTAAAAATGACCTACCCAACCACTACTCATTAAGAGTAAAAAAACCACAACTACTGAAAGCGAAAGGTTCAAAAACAAGGAGGCTTTATTTATTTTTGCGTGCTCATACTGCGGGGTCTGATTGAGAAATGTCATCAAGCCATTTTGCAATAAACCTGTACGTCCAATTTCAATAAAAGCCGTTATGGTCATATAAATTACCCAAACGGAACAGGATTCTTTGTCCAAAACACGCCACAAAATGATAACTGAACCGAGATTAAAAATCATCTGAGTCAATTGATTAAGCAGCGAATAGAAGCCAGATTTTAGCCAATAATTTTTCACAAAATGTATGTTTAGCTGTCACTGGATTGATGAATCCATGACACAATTAATTCAAATTTTTAAGGTCAGCTTTGTTCAATACGCCACCTAACACTTTATCTTTCAATGTTTTAAGAAACGCTAATCCGTTATCATCCTTACTCGAAAGACTCGTTGACGCATCGAAAACAGGAATAACTTTTTCTACAAAATCAACCAATTCCAGCGCATCTGAATATTTACTCATAGCTGCTGCTTCGAGGAAAATATAGTCATAGCTCAAACCTAAATCCGCAATTTTCTTTTTGAAATCAACACCTGACAACAATTCAGAAGGTGAATTATGACCGCCTTTGTTGCCAATAATATCAACTGTAGGCATATTTATCGTAAAACCCAAAGCCGTTGTGCTTGGCAAAACCTTTACTTCGGAAGTAACTGGATTATTTTCAAAAGGCTTAACAGCCATCGTTGACAGTGTATTATTCTTGAAATTGGTGTCAATAATCAGCACTTTTTTATGCTTCAAAGTAAACGAATAAGCCAAAGAAGCTATTAAAAACGATTTGCCTTCTTGATCTTTTAATGAGGTTATCAGAAACGATTTTGCGCCCGAACTTTCGATGGCATGACGTATTTTACGAAGAGATTCCTTGAAAAACTCTGCTTCTTTTGATTTTGTATCATCGTTAAAAAAAGTATCATAATCGCCCCATTGCTTAGCATTTAATTTGTTAAGCGAGGCTAAAAGGGGTAAACCGACTTGTTTTTCATATTGAAAAATAGAGCTCAATGACTTATCAAAATAGGTAAGCATGAATAAGAAAATAGTCGCAACTGTACCCGCGCCAACGCCTGCAAAAGCTGAAATCAAAGCCCGTTTAGAAGATTCCGGCTTGTAAGGATATATCGGTGGATCAATGATGCGAACAGGTTTCTCTTGTTCACCAGATTGCTGAATCACATCTGCTTGGTTCTGCTTGTCAATGGCGTATTTATATTCTGCATCGGCGGTTTCGATTTGTTTACTCAATTTATTCCAAACCGCATTATTACCAACGAGTTGTGTTTTTTTACGATATAACTCTTCAATACGCGTATTGAGCGACTTTACACGTTGCTCCGTTGAGCCTAAATCGCTTTGTGCTTCAACATATCTTAGAAATAAATCATTTTGTTTATTCAACGCAGGATTCGTGTTATCATACCTACTTTTTGCAATTCTCTCAACAGCAGACACTTTTTGAGCTTTCAATTCATTGATATTATTTTGAATATTTGCATCTTTTGCACCTGTTTCCACCCATTTATTATTCAGTTTTTCTATTTCTTTATCCAAGTTTCTGATATCATTGTTGGTATTCATACTTTCAGCATAGCTCCCAACAATATTGTCCTTATAACCTTTAAATTGGGCAGCATAAACATCTTGCGTTTTTTGATAGCCTACTTTTTTCTTTTGCTCATCATCTCTCGCCATTTCCATTTCCTTGATTTGAGCAACTATCGCCTGTGCTTGTTCCATGGGTGCTACCAAGCCATTGCTGCGGGCATAATTGACTTGCTGATTGTTCAAATTGTCTAAAACGCTTTTTTTCTCTTGAACCAAGTGTTGATAAAATTTATAAGTTTTATTTTCAAAAGTGTCCTTTCGCATATAAAACGAGTTCATAAACTCATCAATAAAATTTTTGGTAACGAAATACGCCAGTTCGGGCTTTTCTGCGACGAACTCCACACGCATATATTGCGATTTTTCAACCCGCTTAATATCAATTTTTTCTCTAACTGTTTCGTAGTCATAACCCATCGCTTTTTCAAGGGAACGTGCAACATAGACGTGTTCTTTGTCAGCTTCCAAAATACCTATTGAGTCAGGACGAAGCGTCAAAGCATCGAGGTATTTATCAATTTGCTCTTGTGTAATACCACTTTTTTCATCCAATTGCAGTTTTCTGAACGTCGCCACACTATCCGTAGGGCGCAAGTCGTGCAAGATGAGTTTTTTGGTGAGGGCGTTGATGGCAGGCCGCCCTTTCATCAACTCAACAAGGTTAGCGAATTTGCTTTCAATTTCAAACTCCTGAATAAAGGGATTGGCTTCACCGACTGCGCGAACGCTTTTATAGTCAATCAACCCCGTTTCGATGACCGAAGATGACTTATATTTCTTCGGCAACATGCCGACAACAAATGCCGTCGTCACGGCTGCAGCGATGATAACAGTTAATAATAACCATTTCCGTTTAAACAAAATAAAAAAGAAATATCTTAGTTCCATGTGCAAATGATTCGTTTTCTCAATTTTTTTTTTGAATAGTAGGCTTCAAAAAACCGTATGTTCCTCTAATGTTTGATTTAAGCTTTCATGTCTATTTGGGGTAATACAAAATAATAAAAATAACGATGGACAATAACATCTAAATAAGCCATGTATTATTTTCGTTTTGCAAATCTAAGGATAAATAACAAAAGAAGTCAAACTATTGATTTTCAATAATTTGACTTCTTTTTTATATGAATTTTTAAATAAATTTCTTAAATTTTGAATACTAATTTATAATCTGTATCATTTTTTGATTTCCATAAACTTATAAGTTCTTAAAAATAATATTTGTCAAAATTGCCCCCTCAGTAAAAATCTAAAGTAATACAATTGGAAATAAAAAAAATGTCAACTTTACCCTAAAAGTTGACATTTTTATATCATGTAACACTTTGTCTTCGTGCCTTATTTTTCCTTTACTAACTCACCAAACAAATCAAATTCGGCGGCACTTGTGATATTGACATCAGCAAAATCACCAATGCGTACATAATTCTTTTTGGCTTTTACCAAGACTTCATTATCAACTTCTGGAGAATCATGTTCAGTTCTTCCAACAAAATATTCTCCTTCTTTTCTGTCGAATAAAACACGTAAAGTCTGCCCTACTTTTGCTTCATTTTTTTCTAATGATATGTCTTGCTGAATCTCCATCAGACGTTGGGCACGCGCCTCTTTTACTGAGGGGTCGATATCGTCTTCAAAATCATGCGCCGAAGTATCTTCTTCGTGAGAATATTGAAAAACACCGACACGTTCAAATTTCATCTCTTCTACAAAACGGCACAAGTCTTCAAATTCTGCTTCCGTTTCACCTGGAAAGCCGACGAGCATCGTTGTCCGAATGGCAATATCAGGCACTTTTTGACGTGCAATATTGATGAGTTCAACAGTTTCTTCTTGCGTAATTTGGCGACGCATACGAGCCAAAACACCATTATTGGCGTGTTGCAAAGGTATGTCCAGGTAGTTACAAACCTTTGGCAATTTAGCCATTGTATCAAAAACTTCTATGGGAAACTTGGACGGATAAGCATAATGCAAACGTATCCACTCGATACCTTCAACCTCATGTAAAGCCTCCAAAAGTTGCGATAATTCTCGTTTTTTGTACAAATCCAAACCATAATAGGTCAATTCCTGTGCAATCAGCATGATTTCTTTAACACCTTGACGAGCCAAATTTTTCGTTTCACGCACCAATTCGTCAATCGGACGAGAGACGTGTTTGCCGCGCATCAAGGGAATCGCACAGAAAGAACATGTGCGATTACAGCCTTCTGAAATTTTGAGATAAGCATAATGACTCGGTGTCGAAATCAACCGCTCCCCTATCAGTTCATGTTGATAATTGGCATCAAGTTTTGCCAACAATTGCGGCAATTCAAGCGTTCCGAAAAAGGCATCTACCTCTGGTATTTCCGCTTCAAGATTGTCTTTATACCGTTGCGACAAGCAGCCTGTGACGTAGAGTTTGTCAATTTTACCCGCCGTTTTCAAATCCGCATATTCCAAAATAGTATCAACAGATTCCTGTTTTGCCAAATCAATAAAACCACATGTATTGACAATAATAACATTTGCTTTACGGTCGCTGTCGTGTTTGACATCAAAATCATTGGCTTTGAGTTGCGTCATCAGGTTCTCTGAATCGACTGTATTTTTTGAGCAACCGAGTGTGATGACGTTGACTTTATCGCGCTTTAATGTTTTAGTTTTCAAGACTTTATATTTTATAAAAAATGTACCCCCTCAGTATAGAGGTGTGTTTTTGATTAAAAAGTGCGCAAAGATACGTTGTAGTTTTGACATAGATTTCATTTAGAGGCAATCTTAATCTTTTCATTTTATAGACATTTTTTTGAAAAAAATGCAAAACGGCTATTACAAGATGTTCTGCAATAGCCGTTTTATACTGAGAGGAACGAAAGTCCATTTATACTGAGGGGGTATCCACATCAGACTTTGGCACACCCACTGGAAATACAATATTTTCATAAATCGTTTCTAACGATAGAGCCGTATCAAACAAGGATAATTCA
>JAYVFS010000289.1:0-25817 GCA_043772905.1 Saprospiraceae bacterium
AAAATTTAAAGAAATTGTTGAACAATTAAAACCTGATAAAAAAATGGCAACTGCATTTAAATCAATTTTTGACGTAGCGGAAGAGAAAGCTATGGAAAAGGGCATGGAAAAAGGCATCGCTATTGGCGAAGCTAAAGCCAACCAAAAAGCGCAAGAGTCTAAACGTCAAGCGATATTAAAACTCATGAAAACGACACGTTTGGAAAATTTTCAAATTGCAGAAGCATTTGATTTGCCGATTACTTTTGTGGAAGCGATTCGCTTAGAGGTGAATGCGACAAAATCATAAGTTATTGACTTTTTCGCAATAAAAAAGCCGCTTTTCCTTGGAAAAACGGCTTTTTTATTGCGAAATACTGAGGGGGTCTATTTTTCAAAAACAAACCCTTTGCCCTTTGCTTGCTCCACAACAGCATCTTGCATGACCTTGTCTAAGGTCAAATTATCGCCTTGTTTTAAGGTTTCTTCGGCTGTAAATGCAGCGATTTTCTTTTCTAAATCTTGAATTTCTTTGCGTGCTTCATCGCGTTCTTTTCTCAACTTTTCGATATAGGCTTTGCGTTCAGAAACGGACATTTTTTGCATTTCTTCGGGCAATTCCTCTGTTTTCATATTGGCAATTTTATCGCTGTCTTTTTCTGTGGCATCAACCAAATCCCATGAGTCGTTGCGGTATTGGACTTTTGCTTTGTAGGCAGTGCGTGAAGCAACATTGGCGGAGCCATATTTAGCTGCGTTCATGTCTTGATTCTCTTGACGCACCTTCATTTCTTTGCCGACAGAACCGTAACCGATATAAGTTCTGTTGAGTTTGCCATTGAGTTCATTCATCCGATTGTCCCACGGCGTAATAATATGTATGACTTTTCGGTCTTGTTCGATATTGAGGTATTTGCCTTTGGCGATGTCCGCACCGTCTTTCCAATGCGTCCGAATACCTTCTTGCCAAGGACCACAATGCACTGTATTGATAACGATGTCCTTCTGATTCGCCAATTTACACGTTTCTTTATAGTCTTTTGGTCCTTGGTCAAACGGCTCATTGCCAGCAATAATTATGAGTTTTAAATCATCGTTGTCATCAGACCATTTCAAATTACTGACGGCATCGCCAATGACCCAACCGCAGTATTCGCTACCACCCTTAGTTTTTAAGGCAAATAGTTTTTCAGAAATAGCGTCCATATCTCTTGTCAAACTGCTGACCATACGGATATAACCTTCACCCATTTCGAGATTGTCATTGCCGTATTCAAAAAGAGCGATTTCGATGTCGGAAGCTTCATCACCCTTTTTGGCAGATGCCAAACGATTGACCATTTTCCAGATTTGAGATTTGGCTTGGTCAATCAATCCGTCCATCGAATTGGAAGTGTCAAGCAATAAAGCCACTTGTATTTTACCTTTTTTCTTATTGTTTTGTGAGAATTCCGTCGTTTCTTCTTGACCATTAAGGGCTAATGATTTATGAATTGACGTGTCCATACTGAGGGGTAGTAAAGCGAAAAAAAGAGCGATGATTTTAAGCATGACAGATTGTTTTTAATTGTAAATTAATGTGATGGATAAGGTTGTTTTGAAACCGTTTTTATTTACAATTAAGATGCTTGGGGGTGAAAAATTCCATACTTATTTCACCGTTAATTTGTTAACTCTGTTATCTTCGTCTAATTATTTTACTAAAATTGAATAAAAACATGAAAGGATATCAATCTTTTTTGAAAAAACATAAATCAGCAAAAACAGAGGCAGAACAAATAGAAATACTTAAAAGCTATCTTTTTGGTCTGTCAAATGAAGATTTTGCAGCATTTTTAAACATGGGAAACCTTGTTGAGGATGTCCGGTTTATTTTAGCGGAAGGAACAGAAAAAGATAAACGTCAAATCATTGAAACCTTAGGTGATATGGAAGAAATTATATTGAAATCAAATATTCAGTCAGCAAAAGCGGCTTGATACTGAGGGGTGTGACATAGGGAATTGATGAAATTCCCTATGTCTTCACCTATTATGAGGCTTCATTCTTCGGCAACTTAACACAAAACGTCGTCCCCTTACCCAAAGTTGAATCTTTTACAAAAATTTTCCCACCATGATAATTCTCAATAATCCGTTTGGCGAGTGACAAACCTAAACCCCAACCCCGTTTTTTAGTTGTAAAACCAGGTTGAAAAACAGTTTTGAATTTGTTGTGCGGAATGCCTTGCCCTGTGTCGCTGATGTCCACGCACACCCATTGCGGTTCTTCATAAATCGTTGCACTTAAAGTGCCTTTGCCTTCGTCCAAAGCATCAATCGCATTGCGTAATAGGTTTTCAACAACCCAATCGAATAGGTGGTCATTCATTTTTACGCCTGCATACTGAGGGGGGGTATCGAGTTTAGGAAAATCAAAAACGACTTTGCGCGGTGCACGTTTTTGCATATAAATACGACAGCGTTCAATCGCTTCGTACATATTCGTAGGCGTTAATTCAGGGTCTGAACCAATTTTAGAGAAACGGTCAGCGACAAGCGTTAGGCGGTCAACATCATGTTGAAGTTCATCAACGACTTCTTGTGTCGCTTCATCGTCTTCATGTGAAGAACGCAAATGCTCAATCCAACCTAAAATGGCAGCAATTGGTGTCCCCAATTGATGCGCCGTTTCCTTTGCCATACCGACCCACACGCGATTTTGCTCATTACGTCGTGACGCACTGAAACCGAGATAGCCGAAACCGATGAAAAAGCCAATGAGAAAGAATTGAAAAACAGGATAAAATTTCAACAAAGTAAGAAGGTGAGAATCATCAAAATATATTTTATTGATAATCATACCCAAATCATCTTTAACCAAAATAGGTTGTCGTTTAGACATAATGAGTTGGTCTAAAATACCTTTGATGTAAGCTGTGTCTGAAGACGTTGCAACAGTACTGTCGAGTCGCCAAAAATTACGAGCGTCTATAATATTATAATGATCATCTGTCAATATCATTGGAATCGAAGGGTCGAAAACAGCTATAGTCTCTACCAAATCACGTATAATTTGAGGTAGATTATTATACGTTTCGCCGTCAACGCTGCCCATAATTTCTTGCCCACGGCTAAATAATTCCAATCGTTTTTCTTCTTGAGTACGCAGTTCTCCAACAAGATAGTTTGTATAAATAGTTGATATGGCTACGATTATAACACCAATAATACCCAAATACCATTTCCACCGCGACTTGCGGCTATATAAATCGGTTGTCTGACCATTATTAAAAATATTGCTAAAGAAAGATTTAAAAGTATTCACTCTATAAGGTTTAAGATTTTCCAGAAAACGTTTAAACGGCAATAATGTGTTTTATGAGTAAAATTCGACAAATTTAACAAATATCTTTTATTATTGAAATGAAAAAGCCGATGATACTGAGGGGGGTATCAACGGCTTTTCGATTTTTGTGAAAAAGGCATTAAGCGACTTCTGCCATCGCTTCCGCTACTTCAATCTCGTCTTCTACTTCATCTACTTCAAAACGCAGGTTATCAACGATAAACTCTTGACGTTCAGGCGTGTTTTTGCCCATATAATAATCCAAAATATGGTCAATATTCATATCATCGGTCATAACAACAGGTTGTAAACGGATGCCTTCGCCGATAAAATCTTGAAATTCATGAGGAGAAATTTCACCTAAACCTTTGAATCGAGTGATTTCAGCTTTGCCACGCAACTTCCGAATCGCTTCTTTTTTCTCTTCTTCTGAATAACAATAATAGGTCGTTTTTTTATCTCGAACCCTGAAAAGAGGTGTATTGAGAATAAAAAGATGACCATTTCGGACTAAATCAGGAAAGAATTGAAGGAAAAATGTCAATAATAATAATCGTATGTGCATACCGTCCACATCGGCATCGGTCGCAATAACAACTCGATTGTAACGCAGGTATTCAATACCATCTTCAATATTCAAAGCATGTTGCAATAGGTTTAACTCCTCGTTTTGATAAACAATTTTCTTAGTCAAACCATAACAATTCAAGGGTTTGCCACGCAGCGAAAAGACGGCTTGCGTCTCCACATCTCGTGCTTTCGTCAAAGAACCACTCGCAGAGTCCCCCTCAGTAATAAAGACCGAAGTGAGTGCGACTCTATCTTCTTTTCCTACGGGTACTTTTTCGTTGAGGTGAAAACGGCAATCTCGCAGCTTTTTGTTGTGAATATTGGCTTTTTTAGCCCTATCATTTGCCAATTTTTTGATGCCCGCAATTTCCTTTCGCTCACGTTCATTTTGCTCGATGCGGCGTTTGAGGGCTTCGGCAACTTCTTTATTTTTATGTAAATAGTCGTCGAGTGCCTTTTGCAAATAGTCCCCTATGAATTTTCTAACAGAAGGTCCTTCGGGACCAATGTTCAAAGACCCCAATTTCGTTTTTGTTTGAGATTCAAAAACGGGTTCTTCAACGCGAACAGAAATAGCGGCAATTATCGAAGTCCGAATGTCTTGCGATTCGTATTTTTTATTAAAATGATTCCTAACTGTATCCACTACAGCTTCACGAAATGCTTGTAAATGCGTACCGCCTTGCGTGGTGTATTGACCGTTGACAAACGAGTGATGTTGCTCGCCATAATGCCGCCCATGTGTCATAGCGACTTCAATATCTTCTCCTTTCAAGAAAATAATGGGGTATTCGATGTGTTCTTCGCCAATTTTACGGGTTAAAAGGTCGTGCAATCCATTTTTTGAAAAAATGGTTTTGCCATTAAAATTAATTTTTAAACCTGTATTCAAATAAGCATAATTCCACAATTGAGACTCGATGAACTCTGCACGGAATTTATAATTTTTAAAAATCGTCGTATCGGGTTTGAAGTGAATCAAGGTCCCGTTTGGCTCGGTTGATTTACCCAATTTATGATTTTTGGTAATCGCACCCATGCAAAATTCCGCTACTTTCGTCTCGCCGTCACGGAAGGCTTGCACCTTGAAATACTCGGAAAGGGCATTCGCTGCCTTTGTACCGACACCATTCAAACCCACCGATTTTTTAAAGGCTTTTGAGTCAAATTTGCCCGAAGTATTGATTTGACTCACAGAATCCACGACTTTTCCAAGCGGAATACCACGCCCAAAATCGCGTACAATGACGATGCCTTCTTCGATTTTGATGTCAATATGCTTGCCATGACCCATGACATATTCGTCAATAGAGTTGTCAATAATCTCTTTCAAAAGGACATAAATACCGTCGTCGGGTGACGTGCCATCGCCTAATTTGCCGATGTACATGCCCGGACGTAAGCGGATATGCTCTTTCCAGTCGAGCGTTCTGATGTTGTCGTCTTCGTATCTTACTTCTTCATTCATAATTGTAAAATTTATAGCTTTATACTGAGGGGGTCGGTTTTAGTGATTAAAACAGTTTTCTATTGAAAATTCAAGTGTAAAATTACCAATTTAAAACAAAATCAAGTAATTTTGATAAAAATTTTAAAACAAAGTAAACAAAAAAAAGTATGGATTATCGCAGAATGCCGATTGAAATTGAATCACCTGAAGAAATGGGCTACAGTACAATACGTTACAATCTGGCTGAAAGTTCAGTGCGAGACTTGCCGTTTAATGAATTAGACATTGACCTGTCGAACATCGTTTTAGCTTATCCTGAACATAAAGGCAGCGTGGCTTTGCGGACGTTAATTCTTGAAAACAGCCCCGATTTCACGATTGATGATGTGTTGGTGACAACGGGTGCAGCTATGGCTTTATTTATGATTTCGACGACTTTATTGAGTGAAAATGACCATATTGTTGTCATTCGACCCAATTATGCGACCAATTTGGAAACGCCACGAGCCATCGGTTGTGAAATGACGGTTGTGGATTTGGATTTTAATCAAAATTTTGACCTTGATACGGAGGGGGTGCTTCGAGCTTTAAAACCGAATACAAAACTCATCAGTTTGACAAATCCACACAACCCAACAGGCAAATTGTATGCGGCAGAAACGATAAAAGCGATTATTGATATTGCAGAAAAACATGGTTGTTATGTACTTGTGGACGAGACATATCGGGATTTGAATTTTCAAACACCACTTTTACCTTACACCGCTTCGTTGTCCGAGAAAGTGATTTCTGTTTGTTCTTTGTCAAAAGCCTTTGGTGCGCCGGGCATAAGAATTGGTTGGTTGATTTGTCGTGATAAAGCATTGATACACACATTATTAGCTGCAAAAGAGCAAATGATTTTAGGTAATGCGATTATTGAAGAAGCTATTGCAGAACATTTGTTGGCACAAAAAACAACGTTTTTAGCACCGATTCATGCACATATACGCGCCAATTTTTCTTTTATGAAAACGTGGATGTCCGAACAATCGTTTTTGGAATGGGTTGAACCACAGGCAGGTGTTGTGTCTTTTCCAAGACTTAAAGAAGGTCTGAAGTTTGATGACTTTAGTGCTTTTCAAAATACCTTATACCATGATTATCAAACAGTTGTGGGTTATGGTCATTGGTTTGAACAGTCGGAACGCTATTTTCGTATTGGATTTGGTTATCCGTCAAAAGAGGATTTAAAGGAAGGACTGCATCGCTTGACTTTAAGTTTAGAGAAACATCTTTTGAGAAAAGCATAAAAAAAGCCCCCTCAGTATCGAACCGATGTTGAGGGAGCTTCATCTAATTTTTAAACATTTATAAATATCTGATAATGAGGTGTTTATAATACTTTTTTGAAAGGTAACGCATTGACTCGACGACCGATTTGATAGCCCATTCGCACACCTTCCGAACAGTCCATACGCCAATGTACACCCAAATAAATACGTGAATAAGCGTTTTCTTCGGACATTTCGTAGAAAGAATTGAAAGAACGTGGCTTACCGTTGAAATCAGAACGACCCTCGTGGCAACGGTCTGTCATGGAAACGGAATAACCAAAAACAGAAGTCAAAGCCTCCGCAGCCGCAGCCCCAAAAGTAGAATGACCACTTGGATAGGCTGGGAAAGAGGGCGTTGAGCCTAAGAAACCTGTACTTGTCAGACTTACAACGTTCCAGTTTGGATTGATGAATTTATTGATATACGTGACAGGACGCTCTACATTGTAAGTGTATTTCGAATTCCAACAAGCCACAGAAGCGTCATTGAGTGCCAATCCGACTTTAACCGCAGCCATAATACCTATCTCAAGGTTGGATTTTTCATTAGCCAATACTTGATTGCCAATAGCGACCCAACGAGCAGGCGGGCTGAATGTAAAACCTAAAACGTCATCGCTCCAAAACTCTGCAATCCATTGATTCTCATAGGTTTGTGGCGTAGTAACTGAATAAACTTCAAGAGCTTGCGCGTAGTAAGCAGATGTTTTGTCTTCTGAGTAAGGCAAAGGGGCGCGGGCTAATTTGTCTTCATCCTTGATGGCAAAAGTCCGCACTTTACCCCAATAAGGGAACATCGCTGCTTGATTACCGGGAGGGGTTACGACCCATTTACCGATGCCTTTTGGTGGTGTATAGTCCAAAGGGCGTGGATCAAGGAATTTGTTGTGTCCTTCTCTATCGGTCACTGAATAGTCCCAAACGGCAGTCGCGACAAGCTGTCCGAATTCGCGTGAGCGTTTATAAACTTCTGGGCTGACGCTGTTGGAAAACTGAACGTTTAAACTGCTTTCAAGCGAAGCGACTTTAAACTGGTCGCTGGCACGTACATTAGCAAAGAACTTTTTGAACATCAAAGCATAGGCATTATTGAGAACGGTAGGCCAATGATATTCATTACCTTCTTCCACCTTCGGTATTTCCAAGCCTGGGAAACGAGGCGCCAAAGATTGGTAGTTAGGCATGCCAGGAACAGCCGATTCGTAAGCGGCTAAACCGACATAGCCCAACATGCGCGCAGCGGGACAAGGGCGGTAAACTTCTGCATACCGTTCAATTTGAAGAAAAAGGTCTTGCCATTGTTGAATAACTTGAGAATCGTAGTCCTTAACAAGTTTCGTTGGTTCGGGTGTCGCATTATTGTCTTTGCCACATGCTGAAATAGTCAGCAATAATATCATGGGCAATGCGAAACGCAGTAAAATTTTCATCATGGGAAAAGTCACTTTATTTGTTCACGAATTTTATTTGTAAAAAGTAAATAAATGTTTTGTCAATATATTTTGAAATAAATAAAAAAAACATTTGTAGAAATTGTTATAATCGTGTAAATGGTGAGCTTTAATATCGGTGATGCAAAAATAAGGTAGCTTGGTTAGCCTTGCAACATTAATTTGTAGAAATTACTTTCAAAACTGGATATTGGTCTAAATTGAGCGGTATTTTGATGAATAAAATACGTTTATTTTTCATCCAAGCACCCCCTCAGTATTTTATAGGCATCTAAGTGCGTTTTTTCTTCCAACGTTTATGCGACCACAACCAGTCTTCTGGCTTTTCGTGAATAAGCGTTTCTAGTCTTGCCATGAAACGTTTTGTCACTTCTTCGGCAGGTAAAGAGGCTGGGTTTTCTGCAAGTAATTCAAAGTTTAATTCATAAAATCCACGCTTAACGCGTTGAATATTCATATAAAAAACGGTGGCATTCAAGGCTCTTGCATATTTATCTGTACCAGGCGGGCAAGCCGTATCCTGTCCCAAAAACGTCACCCAATGTGCCTTGTCAGACCAAGTGCTTTGGTCACTGACGAATGCATAAGTTGTCGCTTGGTCTTTGAAATCAACAAAAGCCTGAGCTGTTTGACCTATCGGAATGAGATGAATATCAAATTTCCCACGCTGTTTCCGACCATATTTTTCCATATAGACATTAGACAAAGGCTTATAAAATCCTAAAATTGGGCTATTCACAAAAAGCGGATAAGTGATAACGCCCCATTCCCAGTTACAATAATGTGCAGCAACGTGTATGACACTCTGCCCTTTTGCCGTCAATTCATTGGTTACTGAGGGGTTCGTAAAAACATAGCGCCGCCGAAAATCTGCTTCTGTCATGCTGAAACCTTTGATACTTTCGACGATAATATCTGCCAAATTTTGATAAGAAGCTTGTGCAATTTGCTCAATTTCAGCCGCCGACTTTTTAGGAAAGGAATCGCGCAACTGCTTAAATATTACTTCTTTACGGTAGCCAATTACATTATATAACAACCATGAAAGGAAATTTGAAAATTTATATAACAACCTGAAAGGTATGAGACTGAATTTGAAAACGATGAGACGGAAAAAGAGATAACCGATATATTGCATGATTTGTTTTGTTTCTATGAATAGAGAAAATGACTCTATTGGATTTTTTAGCGGGCAAATTTACGATTTTATCTTTTAGAATCATTTTAATTGTAAAAATAGGGCTTGCATTTATTACCCAATACAAGCCCTGTTTTTAAGCAAATAATTTTCAATTACTAATTTTTCGTAATAATCGCTTCGATCCGTCGATTCTTTGCCCGACCTGCTTCCGAATCGTTGTCAGCAATTGGGTTGGCTTGACCGAAGCCTTCAAATGTCAACCGTTCCTTTGTTATGCCTTTTGAAGATAGGTATAACTTGACTGATGCGGCACGACCTCTTGACAATTCCTTATTTTCAGAGGCATCGCCCCGACTGTCAGTATAGCCATTTATTTTGATTTGAACATTGGGAAAAGCGTTCAAAATTGTGACCAAATCATCGAGTGGAATTTTTGAACTGTCGGTTAACTCTGTTTTGTATTTTGCAAAGTTGACATTTTCAAAGATTAAAGGCTTCGATAAATCGGCATTTGGGTCTGTTATCGTCGTGTAAAGTAAATCCAGGAAAGAACCTGTTTTCACTTTTAGCTCACTGTCGTTCAATTTCAACACCTTCTCACTCGTCGCTGTTTCGGTCGGTAAAGGTGGTAAGTTAGTTTTGGTTGAATCAATTACAGGTGTTGTCGTCGGTACTTCTGGTAAGGGGGTTTTATAAACACGCAAATAATATAAACCGATTAAACCAGCGGCTAATAGCAAAATCCAAGGCAATAAACGCTTCAAAAGAGGTTTGTCGTCAGTGTTTGAATAAGATTTAGGTATATCACTCACATCCCTATGTGTTGAATTGGGGGTTGCAGAATCCAATTTCAGTTGTTTCAAACCCAAAATATTGATCAATTCAGGAGGTAAAGCATTTTTCAAAAAAGGTATTTGACTACCGAGTAAACTCACCAAACTGCTTGCTGTGCGGCTGCTGTCCATGTTTTTACTAACAGCACTCAAAAGAAGTGGCGCAGCTAAATTGATTAAACTTGATGCTGAACTGGTTTTAATACCTGCATGAGTTGCTACCCAATTAACAATACCGTTTACCTTATTGCCAAACAATGTATGGTCAATATTGCCGCCATTTTTCAATAATCCTTGTGTTTGTGAACCGTTTCCAAGCAATGAAGTCATTGAATTAAAAATATTCTCATCATATCCACTTTTGCTGATTATGCCCAGTAAATTATCTGCACCACTTAAAGTTGTCGCTTGATTCGCCATGCTGCCCAATACTGAGGGGAGTAAAATATCCATCGCTTTTTGCGTTGCAGCACCGTTTTCACCCAAAAATCCTGCTGCCTTATTTATTACGGAGTTGCTGATTTGACTTTTTACTATATCCAGTAGGTTGATTGCCATCCTTAATTTCTTTTTCTTTTTTACGTTTAATAAAAAACAATTCTATTGGGGCAAAGATAGAAATTGAAAATCAAGAAGACCTACTATCGAGGACTTTAATCAATCGGATACAAATCAGATTTTTATTTTTATATTATTTCGAGAGCGTTGACATTATCATAAAAATTTTCAAGTTTACCTCTCATTCAGGGCATTTAATGTTGGCAATTGCTTCAACAGCCTTATCAAGTACCTGTCTTTGTTCGAGGGTCTTATATTTATTTTTCCAAAAACTATCAAGCGTACGAGTGATTTTCGTTGCCATTTCAGACGTACGTTGGGTTAAATCTTTGGCAACAACATCGTTTTGATGTAACTGAGCGGGTGTTATTTTTTCACCTTTTCTCAGCATCGCTTCTTCTCTAAGTCGAATATTATTAGCTGAATCAAATCGTTCATTGCGCAAGTGTCGAGCATCACATTGCAACATTGCAATCCGTTCTGCATCAAGGGCGATTGATTTTTCATCTATTTTATTTGTGCAACTCGTTAATCCTAAAAGTGGAAAAAGGAACATTGCAAAAACGACTTTATGTCTCATATTAAGTGATTTTTGTTTATAAAAAAAAACGGCATTTTGATTTTCTACGTCAAAATGCCGTTTTTAGTTACGCAATATGGTTTAATATAACTTTTCCAATACAACCAATCTTATTTTGCCAGTTTGGGCCATTTAATACTCACGAGGACATTATCGCCGATGCCACGTCCCATTTGTAAGCCTTTTTGATTGTCCATATCGTAGTGAATACCACCGTAGAGCCGAGAATTGGCACATTCGTTTGCTAAATCCTCAAAATTGCGATAGTTGCGAACCGAGAAGCCAAACTGAATTTGGGTACGGTCAGTAAAAGGATAATTACCATCACCATTTGTGAACAAACGAGTCATAATACGTGAACCAACAGCTCCTTCAGTTGCATGACCTGAGGTATATGCAGGAAACGGTGGTGTACCAATAACCGTCGTAAAATTCGGGTCAATATATTTTTGGATATAAGTAACAGGGCGAATCAACGAATAGTCATATTTTGTTTTCCAACACGCTATGAACGCATCATTTTCAGCAACACCCATCAAACCATAAGCCACAGCCGCCTTCTCAAGTGTCGCTTCTGTTTCTTCCAGAATTTGAGTCAATATATTAAAAGTATGCCCTGATGGCGTACAAGTGCTGAAGGGGTCATCAGCCCAATATTTAGCAATTTCTACTTGTTCACTCGTATTGTTTTTGACTTGTTTATAGACTTGAATAGCTTGGCGATAAAACTCTGAAGTCGTATCCGTTGCAGAGAACGTAACAGGTTTAGGTGGCGTTGCAAAAATTTCATTCGATTTGAGCATATAACGGCACTGCTGCCAATTTGGACTGAGGGGTGTGGCAAATTTTGCACTCGTTTGTACCCATTTGTCAACACCAATGGGTGCTGTATAAGGCAATTGGAAGGGGTCGAGATAAGAATCGTGACCGCCATCTGTTTTGGAATAATTAAACATGGCTGTTGCCACATCTTTTCCATATTGAACAGAACGTATAACAGTATTAGCTACGACACCAATTCTCAATTTTTCGTATTGTGTATTTTCTAAATTGTTGATATTACTGAGATTAATCGTACTGATTTTCTTTTCAAACAATTTTCGCATTATTTCGGCTGCTGCTGCATTGGATGCAAGCGACCAATCATAAGCGACATTGTCCTCTCGTTGGGGCAGCATTGATGCTGTCAAGCCATCAAGTTGTCCTGCTAAACTTGGAGCACTTCGCATTCCTCCAGATACCGCTTCATAAACGGTTATACCTGTATAACCAAAAGCTCTTGCAGCTTGAGGCGGAAAAAAGCCATCAGTTTCTTTAATAATACGACATTCAAGTTTAAACCACTCGCGTAAAGAATCACTTGATGAAAGGAAAGCGTATTTACTTTTTTCGCCAAAGTCATCTTTTTGGCAACTTATTACGCTTACTAAAAGAAGAAGTGGGAGTAGAATAATTTTATTTATTTTTTTCATTTTTAATAAAATTGATGATTTTGAAAAATATTTATAGTCACTTTTTGTCTTAAGTAGTTCGATGTAAATAAAAGGGAAAACCATTTTCCATAAATTATTGATTATAAATAAATTATGCAGCAATTGCATCTTGTTTATTGTTCTTTGCCTACATAATTCGTGCAACAATAGACGAAGACCGATTTATGAAATCTTAAAGATTTCGTAAATCGGAAACCAACTAAAAAGCCATTTTTAAGGTAGCAAAAATATTACGCCCATCAGAGCTCCAAACACCAACACCCGGATAACCTGTTGGTCTTTTAGTGAAATATTGGGTGTCAAATACATTATTTATACCAAAATTGAGCCGAATTTGACGATTTAAGCGATAACTGAGTGCCGCATCTAATAAAGTGTAAGCGGGTACATAACCTTTTGCGCCATTGCTCGAAGGCGTGACAGTGTTCAAAGCATCAGAAAAGCTACCGCTAATATACGTCAGTTGTGTAGAAAAAGTTAACCTCTGAAAAGCCAATTTTAGACCATTCCGACTAATCCATGTAGGTACCGCTTCTAATTTGTGACTTGTTACATCGGTATTATTGTTACCTAAAATGACATTGCCTTTTTTGTAAAAAGCATCAAAATACGAAGTAGATGTAAAAGCAGAAATTATGGCGTGATTACTGAGGGGGTACTGGTATTCAGTATAAAGCTCCACGCCACGAGTCAACGAATTGCCTGTATTGGTCTTGTAAATCAATGACTTACCTATACCATCATCCATTATAACAGAACCTAAGCGGTTCATGTACAGAATTTGAAATAAAGTTAAACTATAATGCCAACCACTATGTGATTTGCCTTGCAAACCGATTTCAGCGTTGTAACCGTAAGCATTCTTTAGGTTCGGATCCGTTTTATTGATGGCTGATGGTGGTATAATATCGGCAAAAATAACAGGACGATAGGATTGTGAAAATCCGCCAAACAACCGATTCTGCTTATCCAAATTGTACTGAACGGATGCGCCCAAAAGCGGAAAATCGTGTTTTATACTGAGGGGGATATTTTCTGGTGTCAAATAGTTGATAGTACCTGTCATATCCGATTGACCCTTTTCGTAGCGTCCACCCATTGTTATTGACCATTTTGGCGTAATTTCAAACAGATTTTCAACAAAAACAGCGACATTATTGGTTTTGAAATGTAGGTCACGTCCCCAATTGCCTGTGATAGACAGGTCATAATCGCTGCCTGTTGTGCCTTTTCCGAGTTGTTGGCGATGAAGGTCATTGGTCATCAATTGTATGCCTGCGGTTAATGTCCCTTTTATTTTTTTCAAAAAATAGGTATGGCGCATCCGCAACTCTTGGGTATAACTGTTGAAATTGTCAATGTCCACTTGTCGATTTTTATAGTCATTACTGAGGGGGTCAATGGCATCGGCTACGTTTGCAAAATCTATGATTTGAACGCTGCTGCGTGTGCCAATAACGGCTGACGATGTAAACGTAACTAACGTTTTTGACGTTGGTGACCACGACAAATTGACCGCCGGAACGTAGATATCAGGGCTAAACCAATTGCGAGAGCGCGTTGATTGCCTTGGATTTGCTGCAAACATACTGTCTGTCAATGCCCCTGGTAAGCGATATTGATACATCGAGCGACCTAATGAGACGGAAATATTCAGCGTATTACTGAGGGGGTATTGCCATTTGAAAAACGCTGCTTCGGACTTAGATTGTGCTGTTTGGCGATAGCCATCGCTACTACGACGGAAGTAATAACCGAAATATTTTGACTTGCCAATTTTACCTCCGATACTTGTATAATTGCTCAAAAGACCAAAAGAGCCTACGGTTGTGATGTTTTCACCACCAAAACGCCTTGTCGATTCGCCTTCTTTGGTGATATAATTGAGCAAGCCGCCAAATTGTGCGCCATAACTCAAAGCTGAAGTGCCGCTGACCATTTCAATACGCGCCACAGCCTCCATTGGCATACTGTAATGACTTGCAGGATAGCCGTACATATCTGAATTAGTCAAAATGCCATCTTGGCGCACATTGAGTTCCCACGAACGGTGTTGGTCAAGCCCACGTACCGAAATATTGATTTGATTGCCCGCACCATCCATATCATAGACCATCGCGCCGGGTACTTTGGCAAATATTTGTTGCCCATTCTTCAAAGCAAAATTTGTGGGCAATTCTTGAATGTCAAGGACTGTATTTTTTTACCCGCAGTAATGGTTGTACCATGAACAATAGGCAATGTTTTGACGGCAGATGATTGAATTTTATTGCCAAAAACATCTACAGCATCGAGTTGCATAGCTTGGGTACTGTCCGTTTGAGCGTCTAATGAATGGATGAACATGAGCAAAACGACTATGATTGTGTTAAATGATTTCATAATTGAAAAATGGATTTTGTTAGAAAAATGATTGATAACAAGCTGTATATGCATAAAAACGAGCCGTTTTTAGCATATCAGATGAAGTGTTACATGTCAACAGATGAAATGCAACGTCCTGAAGCCCTTTAAAAGGCTGTTTAAGAAACCAAAAAATCAAACAAAATCAGGGGGAGAATAGGGGGGCGCGAGATAGATAACAGGCATTTCGCCCTTGAAAAAAGGGCATAAAGCTGCCTTTTTAATGCCTTTTGAATGAAAAGCGAGGGTATAAATCGGGAGGTTGATATAGTCTTTTAAAAAGGTTTTAAGCATCTGTTTTGTCGGTTGGTTGTGCGATGCTTTGCCGTCTATGACGTTTTGATTGAGGTAGTCATTGAGTTGGGACATCAATTGGTCTTGATGAAAATTGTTGAGGCAGTAGAGTTCGAGCGAGTCGTTTTTGATGCGTTTTTTGACAAAATTGTAGGCTTGACCTTCATAAAAAAACGAGCCGTTCACGTATTCAAAATCACGGTCTTCAATATCGGCATAAGCCGAAACGAGCATTTTGATGACTTTAAAAGAAGACGCAGGCATTTCCTCAATCGCTATACGATGCGCTTGAATTTGCTGATAACCGAACAGCAAATAGTAGCCGAAGGTATTGAATAGCAACATCAAAAGGAAGGAAATAGCAGCAATTTTTCTTAGCAAAATGAAGTCAATTTTTTTATGAATGACAAAAATAGCCCGAATTTTCAAAAATCTTAGCAAAACACGGTCAAAATGTATCTTAACTTTTCACCCCCTCAGTATTAAGCCCTTTGCGTCCCCACCAAATCGCTAATGAGAAGCCTGTCATCAAATCCCAAATCCCATACCATGCGGCGACTAAAGCCATGCCGCCTAATCCGTCGAAAAAATTGAATATGATAATCAATGCCAAAGTGACGTTGTGGATGCCTGTTTCGAAAGTTAAGGCGCGACAGTCGGCTTCACTCAATTTGTTTATTTTACCATTGTAATAGCCAACTGCATAAGCTAAAGCATTGAGAACCAAAACAATAATAAAAACATCACCTATGTAGTTGGTAATATTTTCTAAATTTGAACCGATTGCGCCCAATATCAAACCGAAAAACATAATGAGTGATAGTATCTTAAATGGCTTGCGAATACAGTTTGCGAAAGCTGGAAAACGGCTGTTGATATACATGCCTATCGCCAAAGGTGTCAAAATAAGTCCACCGACTATGGCCATCATATCGAGTGGGTTAATCGACACTTCGCGTTGCAAACTTGCGATATTGGGTATGACTTTAGCACCCAACCAGATATAAAGAGGCATCGTAACGATGCAAACGAGGACTGAAACGGAGGTTGTGGTTATTGCCAAAGCGGTATTCCCACGTGCCAAATGTGTCGTGTAATTTGAATTATTGCCGCCCGGACAGGCTGAAATGGCAACCATACCCAAAGCTACTGAGGGGGGGGGATTGAAGACAAAAACCAGCCCGATGGTTACCAAAGGTAAAATAATGAGTTGCCCAATCATGCCCACAATGGCTGGTTTAGGATTTTTCCACAACATCTCAAAATCATCTTTGCGAATATCGAGTGCAATACTGAACATCAATAAAGCTAAAATGATATTGAGAACCAATAAGTTATCAGGATTGAAGTTGATTTGGATGCTATCAACTGAATTCATAGTTTTACGTTTTTAGTAAAATAATTTCAATTATTTTTAATTTCGGAAAGTTAGCAAGTTTCGTTTAAACTTGAAATTATAATTTTACATTTTCAAAAAGACCTCAAAATACTGAGGGGGTAGCATGTTAAGGAATGATGAATGATAAATGATGAGTGATGAATTTACAAAGTGTTGTAAATCAATACTTTGTAAATTTATCATTCATTATTCATAACTCATCTTTCATCATTCATAACTCATCTTTCATCATTCATAACTCATCATTTATCTTGGATACACATCTTCACCATAAACCCGATTATGACCCACATCACCACCATGAGGCGCATTTTCAAAGTTCTGAACTTTTAACGGATGTCGTTATCGGCATGAGCGATGGTTTGACTGTGCCTTTTGCCCTTGCTGCGGGTTTGAGCGGTGCTGTTTCTGATACGCATATCATTTTAACGGCAGGTATTGCAGAGATTATTGCTGGCTCAATAGCGATGGGTCTCGGTGGTTTTTTGTCTGGAAAAACCGAAATTGACCATTATAATTCTGAACTGAAGCGGGAATATGAAGAGACGCATCTTTACCCTGAAAAGGAAAAAGCAGAAGTCCGCGAAGTTTTTGCAGAATATGGTTTAAGCGAAGAACTACAAACCTTGGCTGCTAACGAACTGGCAAAAGACCGTGATAAATGGGTTAACTTTATGATGCGTTTTGAATTGGGTTTGGAAAAACCGAATGAAAAACGGGCGCGGCAAGCGGCTTTTAATATTGGTTTTTCTTATGTCGTGGGTGGTTTTGTGCCGTTGTGTCCTTATTTCTTTTTCGATGTGGCTCAAACGGCGTTGCTGTGGTCTGTTGTTGTGACGTTAGCGGCTTTAACGATTTTTGGCTATTTAAAGAGCCATGTCATAGGTCAACCACCGTTCAAAGGCGCTATGCAAACAGCTTTAATCGGCGCTTTGGCGGCTGCGACGGCTTATATGGTTGCAAAGGCTTTTCAAGCACATGGATAATGGTGAATAAATTAATGGCGAATGACGAATATAAGACATTGATTATCAATGTTTTATATTCACCATTCACCATTAAATTTAAACGCCAAATTGTCTTAAATGATGGTCAATATGCATATAAGCCAAACAACCGTACTCTTGTTTTGTGAATTTGCCAAAACGCGGGTGTGATACCAATTCCTGTTCGCGGAGCATGGCAAAGGCTAAGAGTACGTTTTTTAATAAATACTTGTCATTTTCAAAATTCGTGGGCTGTGTGCCGTGTCCTTTTGATGGGTCAATTTCAAGGACGGTGGGCATGGAACGTGGCAATTTTTCAAGGCGCATGACCCACCATTTCATAAAATTTTGATATAGATATGAGTGCCGACGTTTGCTCGGAATGTCACCCACCATCATCCGAAAGTAGTCTGCGGCATGACACATCATTGTGTTGACAGTCATTTTACCCCATTTAGCACGGCTTCGAGGAGTCAATTTGTCAACTCTATCAAGTATATCTGCAAGGTCTTTGGCTGTTGTTAAATTGTGCATATCTATATAAAATTTTCAAAAACGAATCATCAATACTTTGGCTGCGCCTATTTTTTTTACAGAAACAATATACAGACGCGTGTAATCGCTTTCTGAAAACTCTTTTTCTTGTTCGGTATCTGTTAAAATATTCACCAATTTGTGGACGGTATTGGAATGTCCGACAACGAGGAATTTTCCTTTTTTATCCACTAAACTACTCAACAATTCTTTTTGTTTTTTAGGGTCATAAGTTTCGACGGGCAGACGTTTGCGTTTGGCAGTTGGGGCAGCTGTATTTTTAGTACGAGGTGTATTTGTAGAATAAACGCCGTTGATTTTTACTTTTTTGAGCATCTTGCGCAAAGCTTTTGCTCTGCCGCGACAATGGGGTTTAAATCCGCATTTGAGCCGCCCGTCGTATCCTTTTCTGAATGGCGAATAATAAAAAAAACAGACCCCTCAGTATCAGAATAGTTTTCAATCGTTTGGGTTTGCCCATCGGGCATCGTTATCATGCCTTGCGCATTGATTTTAGGCAATGGCTTCGTGTAAGAGATGGTGGTTTGGCTTTGCATTGTAAAGGTTGCAAAAGAAAGTAGGGTATATAAAAACGGCTTTTTCATAAAGTATTGTTTTTCAATATTTTAATTAATATTCTCATTTCTATCTTAAAGGCTGCAAAATAAAATTTTGTAACCAAAAAGCACTCATTTTTTAAGCCTGAATAAAAAATTGCCGAAAATGTTAGTGCTGATAAACAAAAATGGTTCATCAAATACATTTTGATGAACCATTTTTTAAATCTACAATGAACGCATTATTAAAAAGTTGAATTTACTATGCAGTAGCAAGAGCTGCTTTATTCTGTGATTTCGCCATATCAATATTTGCTCCAGGCACTACTTCAATTGCTTTAGCTGCGCGAAACGCGGCATCTGCTTCAGTCCTCTTGCCAGCTTTTTCGAGGGTGAGTGCATAAGTTTCCCAAGCTTTGCGACGATGTGCGAAGTTAGGGTCACTTGGTTTGAATGAACGTTTAGTTACTAATTTCAACTCAAAAATTGCTTCTTCCAACTGACTCATCTCTAAATGACACTCACCTTTGATGCGACGTGCCGCCCAGAAAACGGGTTGATAAGGTACAGCATTTTTTACAGCTAAATCCAAATCTTCCAATGCACCCTCCATATCACCTAATTGACGCTTGATAATGGCGCGACCAATAAGGGCTTCGGAGTTTATATTTAAACTAATACTTTTTGTAAAATCTAAAATCGCTTCTTCAAGGCGACCCAAACGATGATTCGCCACACCGCGACGTTCATACGCTTGTTCGTAACCTTCATATTTTTCGATAGCTTTATCCAATAATTCGATTGCTTTCTCCTCTTTTCCTGGTTTACGAAGCAATGATGCGCCTCGAGTATATTGAGACGTTACATATTTGTCGCCTTGTGGGAGGATAGTTGCTTCTTGAACAAGTTGTTTTCCTTCTGGGTGTAATACCCAAATGTGCAAAACACCTGCTACGGCATAAGTCCGCAATTCATTGAATAGATTAATGGTGTTTTTCCACGTCTTTTCATTGTTGATTTCAAATAAGGTGCGTGGAACGGTGATCGTCATCTCTTCTTCAGATAGATGATCTTCACCTTTTAAGATAATATCATTTTTGTAATATTGTTCTAATCGGCGAGTATATTGTTCCAGCATCATATCATAGCTTTTTTGCGTACCGAACGCAAGCCGACCTTTGATAATTACCTTAATTGTAGGATTCATAATTTCTACTGTTTTTTTGATGCTTTTCATTATTTAGGCACAAAGTATATTATATGCTGCTTTGTATCAGCTTTTTCTGAATTACGTAATCACTCAACTCTTGTTTTGAGTGGTGCGTTGGATGTGTGGTTAAAGTGTCGTGTATAAAAACTTGGTTAAAGTTTGTAGCTATGCGGCACGACAAGGATAAAAACTAATGCAGCCGCAGAATTGTTCTTACTGCGTAGTTTGTATAATTTGCTTCTCTCATAGTGAGTTCGTCGAAAATTGAATATTTTGACGACTCCTGAGTATTTATTTATTAACGAACTTAGGAATTTTCCAAGAATGTGGAGTTACAAAGGTACACCAAAATAGTTATAAAGACAACCGTTGTTTAAATATTTTTATTTGTATAAGCAATTTTTTTTAAAATATTCAAATAAAAAACGCATTAATTTGTAAACGATATATCGTATAGATTTTGTTTCAAAAAATTAAAAAAATTTAACAATAATTTTTTTGACTGATAATATGGCGTAATTCATTGAATTCAATATATAGCTTTCATGGTAATGTATTCAAAGAAAATAAAAAAAGATGTCTTTTGCCTTTACTTCCCTTGTTTTTCAACCTATTGAAGCAAATTAAAAGACATCTTCCCTAAATCAAAAGACAAAAATTGCTCTGCTTGCGCTTGGCTTTTTGTCAATTTATATTTTTACAAACCGATTGGGCACATTGCGCGCATAACTACCGTTTGTAATGATTTGATAAACACCTTGCGGCAAGCCTGAAACATCAAATTCTACACGCTGTACACCGGCTTCAAGTAACCTTTTTTGAGTCAAAATGGCTTTTCCTAAAGCATCGAAAAACAGGAATTCCTGTTCATGAGCATTCAAACTATTGAGCTCAATGCGGATAAAATCGTCCGATGGATTTGGTGCGATGCTATAAATGACGACAGGAATTTTTTGAACGGGTTTGGCTTGTCGCACAGAGTATTGAGTCCCACAATTCTGTTTGATAACAACGTTTTGAATGGGCGATTCACAGCCATTATTGTCTTTAATACGCATGGGGTATGTACCCGCCGTTAAAAATAGAAACGAATTAGTCGATTGATACTTATCACCACCGTTTTTAGAGTATTTATACTGAGGGGTCCCTCCCGACACAGACGCAACACCAATGATGCCGTTTGAAGTATAACCACAAGTAATATTTTGAACGGTTGTTGTGAAGGTAATAGGTGCAGGCTGCGACACTTTAATGGGCTGAATATCGCTAAAACAGCCTATGCCGTCTTGAACGCGAAGATGATACATGCCCGCTTCCAAATTTTTGAAGTTCCCATTGCCGCGTAAGTTATTACCATAGTTTATACTGTATTTATAATTATTGCTATTCCCTGGTCCACTACCTCCTGTGGGTTGATTGAAAGTAATTTTACCATCATCAGAGCCAATACAGCTTGTTTCAGTCACTTTTGCTGAGAAATTGATGGCAGGACCTTGTGTAATAGTAATATTTTTACTAAAAACACAACCTGTATTATCTTTTACCTTAACGATATAAGTACCTGCGGATAAATTATAAAAATTTGAAGTGGACAACCAATTTACACCATTGTCAATACTAAAAGCGTAAGGTGCAGCACCGCTTGAACAAGTAAGAAAAATACCGCCATCTGTTCCACCATAACAGCGGTTATTGCTTTGTTGAACGTTTACAGACAATGTCGTTTGGGTTATCTGAACTGATTGACTGTTTGAAACACAGAGATTCGCATCTCGAACGCGTATGGTATAAATACCTGCTTGGACATTCGTAAATGTAGCATTTGCTTGCCAGCTATTGCCACCATTTTGGCTGTATTGATAGGGTGCAAGACCGCCTGTCACGCCTTCAACTGTAATCGTTCCGCCGTTGCCACAACTGCCCTTGGTCGTATTGACCGTCATTTTTATTGCTTGTGGTGGATTGATAGAGATTGTTTTTAGGGCGCTATTACAGCCAAACGCATCACGCACCTTTAAATAATAACTGCCAGATGGCAAATTTGAAAATGTATTTGAACTCTGCCAAGACTGTCCATAATTGATAGAGTATTGATAAGGTATACCATTTCCACCAATGGCATTTTCGAATTTTATGCTCCCTCCATTACAACCAGAGTTAACCGTTTCAGCGAATGTGATTGCCGTTGTTTCCGTAATGGTAACGGTTTGCGAATAGGTACAACCACCCGCTTCTCGAACAACAACAGGGTAGTTACCCGCGACCAAACGATAAAAATTGGCATTTTGGGACTATGATATTCCGTTGTCTATGCTGTAAGAAAATGGTTGAGTCCCACTTAAGGGTGTTATGAAAATGCCGCCATCATTTGCACCTTTACAACGATTGTTTACTTGTTGAATGTTAACAGTCAAACTATTACCGCCTTTTACAATAACTTCATCGTTTGCCGAACAGCCATTCGCATCCATTGCCGTTACTTGATATGTGCCAATTCCGACATTTACTGAGGGGGTATTTTGCCCATTACTCCAATGAAACGTAAAAGGTGCAACTCCACCTGTAGCGGTTGCTGTCAAATCTGTAGTCAGACCAGAACAAACCGTTTTGTCTGCACCCGCATTGGCAATCAATGAGTTAGAAGTGGTAACGACAACTTCATCGCTCGATAAACAGCCATTGTCATCCGTGACGCTTACTTGATAAGTGCCTGCGCCAACTGTTACGGAGGGGGTACTTTGACCGTTTTTCCAAGCATAAGTAAAAGGTGCTTTCCCGCCTGAAATAGAAGGTGTGATAGTCGTTGTTGCATTCGGGCAGACGGTTTTATCTGCACCCAATAAAACGACAAGTGTACTCAATGAAACATCAACATCGTCGGTGGCAGAACATCTGAAAAAATCAGCATTTGTAACGATAACGGCATAATTTTGAGGCGTTGAAACCGTAATAGAGGGCGTTGTCGCACCGTTGCTCCATAAATATTCAAAAGGCGGACTGCCGTCACTAACTGTTGCGGTCAATGTTTTTGAATCGCCTGCCTTACAAAGCACCTGGTCTGCTCCGACATTGACGGTGGGTTTTGGTAAAATTATAATGTTAATCTGTGTCGGCGCACCATAACACATCAAAACGTCGCCCGTGCCTGTACAGTTTTGGGCTTCGGGCTCTTCAAAAACGAAAACCGATTGACCTGATGTAATCGTATATGTCGGTCCAGTGGCAAGCAATTGAGAACGACTTGAAGTCGCATACCACGTTAAAACGCCATTGGGCTTAGACGGAGTGGCTGTCAAAACGACAGATTCGCAACTGCGCAAGGTCGTAAAATTGGGTAATTCAGTATTGCCTTGATAAACAAGCGGCAACGAAGTGGGTAATGAAAAAGCCGTCATTTCCACTTGACTCGGCGGACTATAACAGCCATTATCGACCTCAAAGACATAAACTGTTTGGCTTTTATCTGTATTAAAAAGGCTGATATTGCCATCCATTGTTGAAGTCAAAGGCACTCCTGTGTGATTGGGATTGTCATACCATTCAAAAATTTTGTTTGGCAACGCCTGATAAAAGGCATCGCGGTGTTGTGCTTTGGCAGTTGCCGATTGACAGCCACAGAAAGCATGGAGGTCGCCGACATAAGGAGCAGGAGGTACGTCATTGCCCGTACAGTTTTGACCAATAGACATTGTTGGGCTTAGAAACACGCAAAAGAGCATGAGTAAATAGGTGGTAGATTTCATAAGTTTGTAAATTTTGATAAATAGATGTTTGTTCTTTGTTAATTTAGTGATTTGAGTTTAACAGCCATGATAAAACCGTCTGCAAAAACAGTGGGATTACCATGTTGTCAGTAATTTCTTACTAATGGTTGTTGAGTTATTCTGTTCCTATTTTTTCCTTAATTTAAGTGAAAAAACAGGTTTAAAACGGTTGTTTTTTAGAAAGAGATCGGAAAGGAAAGGCTATGTAAACAGATGATTTTTAATGTTTTATAAAAAAATAAAATCAATATTTTAGTTAAACATTTTAATTACTTGAACACAAAGCTAAAAACAATTTTAAATAACCTATGGTGTTATGTCCCAAAAGGCATAAAAAAAAACTGTTGAGCCTCGAAAAATCGAAGAAACTCAACAGTTCAACCAATGTAAACATACTATGAGATAAAGCCAAACATGGCTAAAATCCTTACTTTACAAACGAACCGCGATAAAACGACTCGCCTTGTTGAACCCATAAAACGTAATACCCCCCCCTCAGTATAGCGGTGTTCAAACGCGCTGTTTTGCCTGCCATTTTTTCTGTTAAAACGGCTTTGCCTGTTATGTCATAAACAGTCAATTGTGATGTATGGGCATTGTCGTAAGGTAGTTCAACTGTTAAAAAATCACCTGTTGGGTTTGGAAAAACGTGTAATACTGAGGGGGCAGTTTTTTCTTCAAAAATGCCTGTTGTTTTGAAATTTGTAAAATCAAGATTTATAATCTTTTGATTACCACTGCCTTTGAATGTGACTTTTACGCCTATTGGTACTGTTACGTTTGAAAAATTGACAGTCGAGTTAACCACCAAACTCAATGGCCGACGACGCAGCCATTTGGGAATATTGAATAAATCAAAAGTCAAATCCAGTTTTGAACCATTCATACTTGACGTGAAATTAGCATGTCTCCGCATCATCAAATATTCATAAACCTCTTGCAAAGGTGCCATCCACATCTTATCAGTCCCATTTTTGCCCCAAGTGTCTGCCGCCCGTTTCATGTGACTGTAAAAATCTTTGAAACCAAAAGTCGCTGTTGGGCTAAAATCATCAATGCGATGTGTAAATTCATTATACCAAATTTTGGTATTGCCTGTTGCTTTTGCCACAGCACGGTCGAGAAAAGTAGGAGAAATGCCCAAACTTTCCTCTAATAGCATCCTATGGACAACTTTTTTATCAAAATTATAATCTGATGTCACATCTAAACCCCCAAAACCAACAATATTCCCTGGTTGATTGAAAACCAGTTGATGACCTTGTTGATAGGCGATATTATTGTAAAAAGTATCGCCCGAAGGCACAACAAAAAACGGCATTTGAATCTGCCTTTGGGTTTTATTTTGGACAGCGATTCGGTTTTGCTCGATTTCATTGACATAATCATTGCCTGACATCGGACCATTCCACTGTGAACGATGTGTGAACGAATGATTCATCACATCCCAGCCTAAATCATATAATGTATCGAGTTGTTTCCATGTCAGTTGACCGCCAACATTGCCTGTATGTACGTCAATACCCGCTAAATTGGCGGTATTCCAAGCAATACCACCTCGAAATGGTATGTCATTGCCACAGCCATCCGTATAAAAAAGCCCATTATATGTTTGTCCATTACCGCTCACCAAACCGCCTTTGGAAACGGGTAAAGCGCATGTAAAGGCATCCACTGTCGCATCGTCAAGCGTAAAACTATATGCAAAATCTTTATTGTATTTCAAAATTGCCTTGGATACTGAGGGGGTCGGCGACGGCACTGCGTCGAACTGAATCGTTATTTTTTGGGCATAAACGATATTTAAAAACCCTAATAATAGAAGTGTGTTGAGTATTATGTTTTTCATTATGCGTTATTAGAAAGACGGTTTTTGAGAAAATACTTTTGGTAATGATGAATGATAAATTATGGATTTTAAGTAATTGATTATCAGATAGTTATAAATTCACAATTCACAATTCACAATTCA
>JAYVFS010000290.1:0-25813 GCA_043772905.1 Saprospiraceae bacterium
CCATTCACCATTCACCATTCACCATTACTTTAATGACTATTGAAAAGCAAAAGAGAAGCAAAGGCATCATTCAAGTACTCGTCGTATCCTTATTTTTGGTAATTATACCTTTGGTCACTTTTTTTATACAAAGAAAGGGTATGGCAGAAGGTATCGAGTTATACAAAGACTTAAAGAAGAACTTAGGGCAAATGCCAGCACAGTTTGAAGCAACAAATTACTCAAATGAGACTTTTGATGCTACTAAATTGAGTGGTCAAACACTTGTCGCTTCGTGGGCAACGGCAGAAAGCCGTGATTCGATTTTATCCATTATGCGGACGATAAACCGAATTCCGCAATTTCAAGAAGAAGTTGACAACCTTCAATTTATTACTTTTGACACGGCTGCTGACTCTACTTTTTTTAAGGACTACTATTTCAACTTGACGCGTAACGAGCGTGCAAAGTGGTTGATACTGAGGGGGGGTAATGACATTCAACAAAGCATAAAATTACCGAATGACTTTTCTATCGCTTTGATTGACACAAGCGGCATTATTCGTCGTTTTTATGATATTCGTGAAGCAAATGAACGTAGAATCCTGATTGAGCATATTTCAATCATGCCTTTAAAGAAAAAAAAGACAATCGAAAAGAAAGATCAAAAGCAAATGTAAGTAATGATGAATTTTTGCAAGTAATTCATTATCAATTGTTTATGAAAATAAAAATACCAATCACTTAATTTTATGGAGAATACTGCCTTAGCAAAGAAACTTAACGTTTGTGCGACCATCGTTTCTGTTGTTGTTTTACTTTTAGTTGCAACGATGCGTCAAATTCCTCGCCTTGATTTAGGCATTGATTTTTCATTTTTGCCCACTATTTATTCATTTACGAACCTTTTAGCGGCTGTTTTTTTGATTTTTGCCTTGAATTTTATTCGTCAAAAGAAAGTGGAACAACATCGGAAAATGATTTATGGCGCATTGACCATGTCCACACTATTCCTTCTGATGTACGTTTTATATCATATCACAACGCCAGAAGTGAAGTATTGTGGAGAAGGTTCGATGCGAACGCTTTATTTCTTTTTGTTGATAACACACGTCGTTTTGGCAGCCGTTAGTTTCCCTTTCATTTTGTTCACATTCGTTCGTGGTTATACGATGCAAGTCGAAAAACATAAACGGATGGCAAAATGGGTTTTCTGGGTGTGGTTATATGTAGCTATTTCAGGTCCTGTTGTCTATTTAATGCTTAGACCATGTCTGAATAGCTGAAAATAGTAAAATTTCGTTTTATCTTTGTCCAAAATTATAAAGAAATGAAAAAAATACTGAGGGGGGCAATTTTAGTGTTTGCCTTGTCATTTATCCAAAATATAGAAACAAATGCACAATGTCCGATGTGCCGTACAGGTTTGGAAAGCAATCTGAAAAATGGCGGAACGATGGGACGCGGCATCAATGCAGGCATTTTAATGCTGTTTGCCATGCCTTATGCACTCGTCGCGGGTATCGCTTATGTGTGGATAAAAAATAAAAAAGGCAATGAAGACCAAGAGCTTGAAGCTGAAACGGCTGAAATTGCTTAACAACAAAAAAATCCTTCCAAGCGAACTTGGAAGGATTTTTTTGTAATGTCTAAATCACTTGAAGATATTTTAGCAGCCAAACTAAGAAAAATATCCCCGCCGCAGAAGATGTTAAATAGCCGAGCCAATATTGACCAATGGCATAAAACACGATACTAGCGACCAAAGCGATAAGCGCAAACCAAAGCCATTTTTTGACTGGGTCTTTGGTGTCAATACCTGCCTTTGCAAGCATTTTTTCAAATTTTGCTAATTTTTTTTGCGCTTTGAACTCTTTTTTCAAAGCAGATGACTGTTGTTCAACGGTTGTTGCAGAAGCATGTGTTGAAGAAACGATGGCACCAACAGGTTGAATGAACAGAAATGCGCCCATTATGAGCAGTAAAGAAGTTCTCAAAATTTTCATAGAAAAATTGGTTTAAATGTGAAAAATAAGGTTTTGAATCGAGGACAAGTTAGCGTGTTTTTCTAAAATATGAAAATAGAAAAAAATAAGGTTTTAAAAATATGCAATTTAACACTATTCTTTCGATTTATATATGCCTAACGCGAGATTTATCCAACCTAAAATAAAAAACAAACCGCCCAAAGGTGTCATGGGACCTAACCAACGTACCCCCTCAGTACCTAAGGCTTCGGATAAGGTAAAACCATAAAGTGATCCTGAAAAACATAAAATGCCCACAGCAAACAAACCAAAACTTCGTCTAATGTTTTGATTGTCAACATATTGTGAAATAATGACAGCGAGTGTCATTGCCAAAGCATGATAGAAATGATATTGCACTCCTGTTTTATAGGTCTCGATTTGCAAGGGCGAAACTAGCGTTTTTAATCCATGTGCGCCAAATGCACCAAGGATGACAGCGAGTCCAGCAAGTAGGGTAGCGGCAACGAGCCAATTTTTATTTTTCATTTTTTGATGTTATGATTTTTTAGCGAATTTGCCAATCAATCGGCTCTAAACCATTCATTTTCAAGTAATTATTGGCTTTTGAGAAATGACGACAACCTGAAAAAGCGTTACCAGCCAACGGTGAAGGGTGTGCGGATTCGAGGACAAGGTGCTTATGAGTATCAATCAATTCCTTCTTTTTCTTAGCAAAATTCCCCCACAGCATAAAGACTAAATGTTCCCGTTCTGACGATAGTTTTTGAATAACGGCATCCGTAAAAAACTGCCAACCTACGAGTTTATGCGAACCTGCATTGTTTTTTTCAACTGTAAGCATTGCATTTAGCAAGAAAACGCCTTGGTTTGCCCATGCGGTCAAATCGCCATGTGTAGGGTTAGGAAACCCTAAATCGGCAAAAATCTCTTTGTAAATATTTTTTAATGATGGTGGAACTTTAACACCTTTTGGCACACTGAACGACAAACCCATGGCTTCACCGGGGTTGTGATAAGGGTCTTGTCCCAAAATAACAACTTTTACTTTGGCAAAAGGCGTGGTATTAAAAGCATTGAAAATCAAAGGGCCAGGAGGGTAAATGGTTTTGCCTTCGGCAATTTCATTTTTCAGAAAGGTCGCCAATGTTTGAAAATAAGGTCGTTCAAACTCACTTATGAGGGCTTGTTTCCAGCTTTCTTCGATGCGTATATTACTCATTCCTGATAGGTTTAGGATGGAAATTGAACTGTAAAAGTACAATAGTCAGTCGTTTTCTACCAAAATTAGGCGATTATTTTCTGAAATTACTGAGGGAGTGGTTTTTATTGTAAATAGTTGTTTTCTGTCAGCAAAAAAGGGTTGACTTTTTTCTTCAAAAACCAGGTTTTCAAACGGTAAGATGCGCTTTCCCAATAGTGGTAGGTTTCAAAACCGTAGCGTTCAAACACAATTTTGTTGCGCCAAAGAGCTGTTTCGACATAAATGGGTAAACGGGCTTGATTGGCTTTATCAAATACGAAATTTTTGATTTCAATGGCAGTTTTATTGCCACGCGCTTTATCAGGCACAGCCAAACACCAAATATAGATACCTTGCTCGTCGGCAGGGCGAACCGATTTGATATAGGCATCGCGGCGAAACATATTCAAAAGTTTTCTTAAATTTAAAGCTGTAATGATGAGTTTGAGTAGATTGAAATAATCCCTCATGTCCATCTTTATCGGCTGTTCGCAACAGACAACCAAACCTTTTGAATCAGAAGTAATGAAAAGACCGTTGCGTTTTAAAGCAAATTCAAAGGCATAATCGGCAAGCCGCTTTATCATCGTCTCCTTATTGAATATGGGGCGAATCATATAATTGACATTCGGATTGTCTCTGAACGATTCCGTAATGATATGCTCGACGAGTATTTTATCTTTTCTTGTTGCTGATCTCATTGTCTTTTTGCTTGAAGGAGTGATGTGCGTAAATTGTTTTTTGAAGGATATTCTACAAATTGATGACAGTAAAGTTCGCTTCAATAGTCCTCTGATAGCAACAACTTTGATACCTATTTGCGATAAATATGAAAATATAATTCTCAAAAAGAAGGGAAAAGAAATTTTTTCCTAACTTTATTCCCGATTAGCGGGAATAACTGAAAATTGAATTCCCGATTATCGAGAAAAACATAAAAGTATGAATCCACAAGACATTCAAAAACAACTATTCGACCTTATTGAACAACAAATACAACCGCGCAAGTTGTCTGCTGAATTAGGTCAAATTTTGTCCATCGCGCCCAGTGCCGTTTATCGCCGCTTGTCAGGGGAAACGCTCATCAGTTTTGAGCAATTGCTGTTATTGTTAAAGCATTACGATGTTTCTTTTGAGCAATTGACAAACCCTTTGGCTATCAGTTTTGAGCTGCCGACGCTTTTGATGCCCGCCAGAAAATTGGCAGAATTTCTTAATTTGATTGAAAATGATTTGACTGAATTAAGTCAATTTCCTAAAAGTATCATTCGTTTTGCCGCCTTAGAAGTACCTATTTTTTATTATTTGGCATCGCCACCATTGGCTGCTTTTAAGTTTTATATGTGGCAACGCACTTTGATGCCTTTGGAAAACTACACTTTAAATAAGTTTAGTTTTAAAGAATTTACAAACGATTCGCCGCTTCAGATGCACATCAAAAACATGGTAGAAATGTATAATCAGACTGAAAGTGAAGAGATTTGGAACAGCAATATGTTTGATATTACACTCAATCAAATTCGTTATTGCTTGAATGCAGGGCTGTTTAAAAGTTCAAACGATGTGAAAATATTGACGGATAGCATCAAACACCTCATTGCTCATTTTGAAATCATAGTGGGTAGTGGTAAAAAATCAATAGAGGAAACTGCCGCACCTATTCGGGTTTGGTACAACGAATTGTTCCAAAACGGTATGTTTATTTTGAGTGAAACGCCACATAAAAAATTGATTTATAACTCTTTCGATGTGCCTAATTTTATGGTGTCTGCCAATATTGAGATGTACAAAGTGGGCTTGAATTTTTTCAATCGTATGAAATCTTTTTCATTGGATATTATGGGCGTGAACGAAATTAATCGGCATCGTTTTTTTGAAAGGTTATATCGGAAGATTGAGGTTTTTGAAAAGGAATTATTAGTATAGTATAAACACTAATTTCACAAATTACACGAATTATAGTGACAGAATTTTACGACTTTGACTATTTGACCCAAAGGATAATTCATCAATTCGTGTAATTTGCGAAATTAGTGTCAGAATAAAAATAACTAAATCAACAATAATGAAAGTCAACTACACCATTCTTTTCCTATGCTTTTGCATAAACTTATTTTCTCAACAAATCCCATTGCCCGAACATCCACGCCCCGATTTTGAGAGGGCTAATTGGTTGAACCTCAATGGTTCATGGGATTTTGAATTTGACAGTTTGAATGTCGGTTTAAGCCAAAATTGGCAAAACGGCAAGGCTGCGTTTTCTAAAAAAATAAACGTGCCTTTTCCTTGGGGTTCGCCTTTGTCGGGTGTAAAAGACGAAGCGGATTTTGCTTGGTACAAACGCACGATTACAGTACCTAATGCGTGGGCAAACCAACGTGTTTTCGTAACGATTGGCGCATCGGATTGGGAAACAACCGTTTGGCTCGATGGTGTTTTAGTTGGTAAACATCAAGGCGGATACACGCCTTTTTCCTTTGAACTCACTGCAAATGTCAAAAAAGGGACCCCTCAGTATTTGGTCATTCGAGTAGATGATAAACGGCGTGATTTTACACTTTATGGCAAACAAGGCTATGGCAATGCACGTGGTTTGTGGCAAACGATATACCTCGAAGGTCGTGGTCAAACGTACTTGGAAACCGTTCATTTTACGCCCAATATTGACAATAACACAGTAAAAGCAGAAATTTCTTTGTCAAATGAATTGAAGAATGATGCTGAAATTACTTTTAAAATTAAAACTGCTGCTGCTGAAATTATCAAAAAGTACCCCCTCAGTAAAGGCGTTATTTCAGATAGAAAAAATATCCAAAAAGCCAGTTTTGACATCGAAATTCCTAACGCACGCCTTTGGACATTAGACGATCCGTTTTTATATGAAATAGAAGTGAGCATCGGCGATGATATTTTGAAATCGTATTTCGGTATGCGTAAAATATCTGTTGTAAATTTACCCAATACCGCATATCCGTATATTGCCTTGAACAATCAACCCATTTATTTGCAATTGACGCTCGACCAATCTTACCATCCAGAAGGATTTTATACGTTTCCGACAGATGATTTTATGAAAAATGAAATTCAGTTGTGCAAAGACATTGGCTTGAATGGATTGAGAACGCACATCAAAATAGATGTGCCGCGCAAGCTGTATTGGGCCGATAAATTGGGCTTGTTGGTGATGTCAGATTTGCCAAATTCATGGGGTGAACCAGATGAACACGCACAAGCCGAATCGGAATACACATTGCGTGAAATGATAAAAAGAGATTATAATCACCCTGCCATTTTTTCATGGATAACTTTTAACGAAACGTGGGGTTTGACGACAAAAGTGGAACAAAGTGGTAAAAAAACATCTCAATATCTGCCAAAAACGCAGGATTGGGTCGCTTCGATGTATTATCTCGCCAAATCGCTTGACCAAACACGCTTGGTTGAAGACAATTCTATTTGTTGCGGACGTGGACATACGGAGACCGATATTAACTCATGGCATGAATACCTACCCGGCTGGGGCTGGGAAGAACATTTGGCTATGATTGATAAAAATACCTATGATGGCAGCACATTTCATTTTGAAAAAGGTTTTAAACAAGGCAATCAGCCGAATATCAATTCAGAATGCGGCAATGTTTGGGGCTATGATGGCAGCACGGGCGACGTGGATTGGTCTTGGGATTATCACCGCATGATGAATACATTTCGCAAATATCCAAAGGTGGCAGGCTGGCTGTACACAGAACATCACGATGTGATAAATGAGTGGAACGGCTATTGGCGTTTTGACCGTAGTAAGAAATTTACGGGCTTAAATGAGCTGGTTTCGGGCATGACGGATAAGGATTTTCATTCGCTTTTTTATCTCTCAACGGGTAATGAAATTTGTAAAACTTTGAAGGCGAATGAAACGCTTGAAGTGCCGTTAATTATTTCAGTGATGTCAGGAAAAGCGATGACAGGCAATCAGCTTTTTGTTGACTATTCAGTTGATTTTACGGATAAAACAGGCGAAACACAGACTTTAACGTCAGGCAAAATGCCGTTTGATTATCAGCCGTGGATGCAAAAAACGCTCAATTCTTTACAAATAAAAACGCCTGAAATAGCGGGTTTGGGCATTGTTAAATTGATTTTGAAAGACGGAGATGGCATCGTTTTACACCATAATTTCTTTAATTTTGTTGTAAAATCAGACAAAAACAAAGCGAATGCGACAGTTTTTGAAGTAAAACCAAAGGATTATAAAAAAGGGGAGTGGTCGCTGAAAAAATGGGATGTTTTGGACGGTTTGAAAGTTAATGGTGCGGGCAAAGGCTTTTTTGAATATCAAATACCAATTTCAAAAGCGGTGAATGTGTCAAAAGTAAAAGAAGCTTATATTCTTTTTGAAGCCTCTGCCAAACAGCTTTTTGATAAAGACAAAGGTGAAGGTTTCAATAAAAATCAAGACTATATGCTTGGTGCAAAAGTGTCGCCGCATAAAAATCCCAATGCTTATTCAATGACTGATGAAAAAACGACCCCCTCAGTAATCAGCGTATTTGTCAATGGTGCGAAAGCAAAAACGGTCACATTAGCCGATGACCCTGCTGACCATCGTGGCGTGTTGTCGTGGCATAATCAATTGAAAGACAAGAAGTTGCGAGAAGCGGGTTCGTATGGTTATTTGGTTAAAATTCCTTTGTCCAAAGCAGATTTGAAAAAAGCCGTTCGTCAAGGGTTTGTTACATTAAAAATACAAGCGGATACTGAGGGGGGGCTTGCGATTTATGGCGAAGACTTTGGGCGGTATCCTGTGAATCCGAGTGTGGTGATTAAGTAATGAAAAAATGGCAACAGAACATTTTTCTGTTGCCGTTTTTATGAATCCTCTTTCAATATTTGGATAAGTTTATAAACTTCTGCACGCGGATATTTTATGCTAAAATCTTCACGGTCTAATTCAAAAAATTCGGCATTAAGAATGGCAGTTGGTTGTTTAGGCTTTAGATGCTCATAGATACGCTTTTTTTTATAGTATTCTTCTGTTTTACAATAATCCGTTATATGCTTTTTATTGAGGTAGCTTGCAACACTATCACAGTGTTCAAAAAGTCTTGAGGTCTTTTCATAATGCACTAAAAACCACATTTCAAAGCAAGGATTACATTCGAAAACGGTTACTCGTTTTGTATTTTCAAGTTCTTTTTTTCGATTTAGATATTTTTCTGTTTCGTTTTTAGAACGAATAACTGTATCGTAATCAATCAAACAATAAATATGGGAGTATGCCGCGTTTGAAAGTAACTTGTCAACAGTTTCAAAAACAGTACTCCATGAACCTGACTTAGGTAATTTGGGTTCGATATTGGATGTTAACTTTTCCGCCGCTTTCATTTGGTCAAAATACAATTTTTCGCATAAGCCATCACCGACAACAGCGGTACCTTCACTCTTTAGCTTTCTGAAATTTTCTTTCCTTGCCATTGTTTTTCGTTTTAGATTTTAAGAAAAGATACTGCCTAAATTAGGTTTTGCACCTAATCTACCTGCTTCATAAATATTAAGTAAAGAAGACGATTTTCTAATGACACTTGTATCAAAATCGGCTGCAGAATATAGTTCTGTTGCACCATTTTCATTTTTTTGTGTAAACCAAACAGCGTCTCGACGGATTACGTCTTGTTCGCCCAAGAAATCAATATTGTGAGTAGTAACCAATAACTGCGATTGTTTTGATTGAACTAAAAACCGTAGAATGTAATTTTGTGCTAAATCAGGATGCAAAGACGACTCAAATTCGTCAATGGCAATAAATTTTGGTTCAGCTAAAATTGTAGCTAATATACCTCCTAATCCATAATAACGTAAAGTACCTTGTGATTCTAATCGTTGTGGAAAAAGAACAGATATATTTTTACTGCTTCTGTCTTTACCAATATGACTAAATTCAGTTTTTACTTGTTTTAATTTTTTATCAAGAAAACCTTTATTTTTAAGTTCATCGCCTAATGGAGATTCCATAAGTGATTTAATTTGATTTTCATCTAATTCAATCTCTTCTTTAGAAATATCAATATCATTAATTTGAATATCTGCATATTTAAGTAGATTAGTAACTTCTGATTTAATTTTTTCAGAAGAATCAATCCTATGAGTAGTCCAACCTATAAGATTTGTTTTAGGTGTAACCATTGGCATTAGATAAGCATCAAACCAATTATAAACAGTTTTTAATTCTTTGAAATCAATATTGGCTTTTGAAAAAGTGCCTAATACTGTGTTGTTCCAAAGAGTTAGACCTTCAAGTTTTAGGCGATTTTTTGAGTCGCCTTCAACTTTACCGTATTTAATATCAACGGTTTGATTTTCAATATTTGTTTTTCGAGTAAAAAAAAGTCCTTCACGTCCATTTGGAGAATGGTGCAAAGTTTCAGAAAGAATATTTTTTTGGCTGAATTCTACATGATAACGATACCTTATACCCTCTTGAATGAAAGATAATTCTATGCTACTTGATTGGTTGATGGAGTCACTATCAAGTAGAAAAGGTTCAAAAGAAATAGTATCTGAATTGTTTTGTGCAGGTTTTTTGACTAAATCACGTAAAAATTCTAATGCTTTCAAAACAGTAGATTTGCCAGAAGCATTTGGACCAAATATCATCGCCAATTTCAATAACCTAAGTTTCGGAATGGGTTCAAAAGTATAATATTGTGCTAAAGTATTGTCTTTGGTTGCCTCGAAACTCAAAGTTTGTTTCTCTTTGATAGAGCCGAAATTAGAGATGCTGAATTCTATAATCATTTTTAAAAATATTTTAAGTCTTAAATTTGCTGATATTGTGCAAATGTATAGTTTAAAATACTTTTAAACAAGTTTTTATTTAATTTTTATTCCCTGCCTCTGTATTTGCCCCTAAATATTCCAACGCCAACACCATCAATTTTTCAGCCGCTACCCTCGATTTCAAAGCGGTAAAATCACGAGGCGTATTGTCGCCCACTTCATAAACCAAAGCTTCTGCATTAAATTCTCGATTGAAAAAGGCTTTTGAAATGACACCTGCTGCGATTTTACTGGGTCGAGCGTTGACTTTATAGTTGGGGTAGTGGGGCGAAAAGGGAGCGTTTTTTTGACGATGTATTTTTATGATAAAAATCCAAAAGTATCAATTAACGCATCATTTTACGGGCTTTCTATTTATGTTTGTGAAAGGAAAAATGCCAGCGACACATGAAGGGCTTTGAAAATGCACATGATGAGGGCAATTGGCAAGCGTTGAAAGGCGGGAAGCCAGAGGCTTTATCTGCGATTTTTCATCAATATTATGATTCCCTTTTTCGATATGGGCAAAAACTAACCAATAATAACACAGAACTAACGAAAGAAATTATTCAGGATATGTTCTTCAAAATATGGGAACGGCGTAGTAGTTTGGGCGATATACGCGACATTAAAGTCTATCTTTTCGTTGCCTTTCGGCGAATTTTGATTGATAAAAGCCGCCATGTTATGGTTGAAGAAGCACATGCCGCATCGTTGAATGTACAAAATTTCTTTGAAAACTCTGCCGAAGATGCTTTTTTACTTGAAGAAGAACGACTTACCGATGCCAAAAAATTAAAAAAAGCGATACTCAAATTGCCCAATCGGGTTAGAGAAGCCATCACTTTGCGGTATTTTGAAGAAATGGCTACCGCGACATTGCCGAAGTGATGAACCTCAAGGAGCGCACCGTTTATAATTTTGTCCATGAAGGTTTGACGCTGTTGCGGAAAGAGTTGCTGCTCTTGGTTTTGATGGTTTTATTGAGTGAATAATTTTATTTTAAAAAAACTTTCAAAAAAAGCAGTAAAAAAAGCCTACCCTCCGTCTTTCTCTAAAATCAATCAAAGAGAAAAGATGGATTATCAATATTACACAGTTAATGATTTTGCCGACGATGAGCGTTTTCGGAACTATGTTCTTCGAAAACAAAACTCTGATATTGCCTTTTGGACGTATTGGATAGCTGAAAATCCACGTAAGCAGGAGCTTATCGCCGAGGCAGAAAAGTTAGTCCTTTTGTTAGCCGCAGAAGCGACCCCCTCAGTATCTAACAACGATGCAACCGAAGAGTGGCAAAAATTATGGACACGTATCCATACTGTTTCGTCTGAAAATGCCCTTGAAAACGACCAACCGACTTTGCAAGCCATCAAAGGTGGCAGATACAGATGGGCATGGACAGTCGCAGCGAGCGTTGCCCTTTTAGCACTTACCTTTTTACTCTTACCCAAAAATACCTCCCCTCAGTATCAGAGTGTTTTTACCACTAAAACAGATACAAGACAGCCTGAAAAAGAAACAGGTGTGACAAGTGTTGCGTCTGCGAACGATGCTGAAACTATGTACAAAACACCTTTTGGAAAAACCCAAAAACTGACCCTACCCGATGGTTCAAGTGTCATTCTAAATGCCAATTCTAAATTACGTTTTTCTAAAAATTGGTCGAAAACAGCCGATAGAGTTGTCTGGCTTGAAGGTGAAGCAGAATTTTCGGTTCAACATTATGATTTGCCGAATGGTGCATCTCAAAAATTTGTGGTCAATACTGAGGGGGTCAAAGTGGAGGTCATCGGGACGCGTTTTAACCTCATGAGCCGCGGGGAAAAGTGCAAATTGGCTTTGTATGAAGGTAAAGTACAATTGCAATTGACCAAACATCCAGAAGGGGAAAGTATTGCGATTGCACCAAATGAAGTCGTGCAAGTGGATAATGGCGTAGTGGTGCGGATTATTCCGATTAAAAAAGTGGAAGTATATCAAGCATGGACTAAACAACATTTTGAATTTGACGATACGCCGCTTTCAGAAGTCGCTCTTTTGGTTGAAAATAATTATGGTTTTAAATTCATTTTCAAGGATAATGACTTAAAAATGAAACGATTAACGGCTTCGATTCCAGACGATGATGTGGCGGTTTTGGCAAAAGTTATTGCCCAAATTTTTAATATCAAGACGCAACACAATGGCAAGGAAATAATCTTTGAAAATAAAAACTAAATCAATTGTTCGTAATTTCTTAATCAACATTCAGTATGAATATGAAAAAAACTACTCTTAAATATCAAACAAAACGATAGACAAATTTCAGTAAAATACTCGTCCTTTTAGTTTTGTTTATGTCGGGAATGCCACCTCGTGCTACGGCTCAAAGTAGTTCTGTTTTGGCATCCGCCAATCAAACGGCATTTTTCCAATCGAAAAAAACGACTTTCACTTTGAAAGAGGTATTGACGGACATCGGTAAGCACTACAATGTGAAAATTGCTTACGAAACACGCCTGTCAAGGACTTGACAGTGGATTATTATCCAAGTTATGCCAACAATGATGCTGTCAGCGTTTTGAGAAAGGTTTTAGATGAGGTCAACTTAGATGTTGAAAAAGTGACTGATAATATTTTGGTTATCAAACCTAAAACCGCCCTTACAAGTACCCCCTCAGTAACTTTTGCTAAAAAGAAAAGAAGGGAAAGGATAGAAGTTGACGAGCAAACCATCACAGGTTTTGTTCGCGATGTCAATAATGGAGGCATACCTGGCGTGAGTGTGGTTTTGGTGGGTACTACAAAAGGGACGATAACGGATATGAAAGGGGCTTACCAAATTGAGGTGACAGGCGCGAACGATGTCCTTGTTTTTTCATCGGTCGGTATGGAAACCGTGCGAGAACAAGTTGGCACGCGCACAACCATAGATGTTGTGCTGATAGACGAGGAAAAAGCCCTCGAAATGGTGATTGTCTCGGCTCTTGGTTTTACTGAAAATCGGGACAAACAAGGCAGTGCGACTTCAAAAGTGGACCCAGCTTCGGTTGTCCGTTCTGGCGAATCGGGTTTGTTGCAAGGTTTGGCGGGCAAGGCTTCGGGCGTGCGGATTACACGTTCAACGGGCGACCCTGGTGCGGGCTCAAATTTCCAAATTCGGGGTGCAAATACCATTACGGGCGCAAGCCAGCCTTTGATTATTGTCGATGGTATTCCCATTTCAAATTCCAGTACAACGGGTTTTGGCGCATCTGCAACGGGTGTTGGAGTGGCGCAGCAATCGCGTTTGAATGACATCAATCCAAGCGATATTGAAAGTATGCAAGTCTTGAAAGGGGCTGCTGCTGCCGCTTTATGGGGTTCTCGTGCTGCCAATGGCGTAATGGTTATCACGACTAAAAAAGGAAAATCGGGCAGATTGCAAGTCTCTTTGAACAATGATTATCAAGTGGCTTCAAGTCGCCTATACCCTCAAAGGACGGTATTATATGGAAACAAAAGAGTATGACAAAGCATATACAGCCGCTTTGTCGGGTGTTTCAGCAGGCACAAACTCTTTGAAATTTATTCCTTCAGGAACAGCTATTGGTGACGGTAATTTGATGAATATGATGATTGCCAATCGCGGTGGTTATTTCAGCACAGGCACAACGTATTTGACTCGTCTTTTGGGAAAAACAATCGCCGCAGGCTCGCGTAACAATGCTAAAACCACCAAAGATGCGCGCTCAAAATATTACGTAGTCGGCGGTTCAAGCTCAACAACAGAAAAAGGCGTTGCAGCCCAAAAAGCCCCAATGCCACTTGTCATTTATGAAGAAAATCTTTTGACATTGGCTGAAAGCGGTTTACGGACAAAAGGCGTTGCTGAAGGCTTGTTGCAACTTAATAAATTACGGGCTTTTTTGAACACCAAAGGCAATGCTTTTACACCTATTGGCGCAACCGATACCGTAAAATACGACCCTTATTTAGCAGCCGATTTTGCAGCAGGTGGCATTGAAAACAAAGACAATTTAACAGATGAAAAAGCCTTATTGCGTGAAATTATTGAAGAACGCTACGTTTCTCTTTATGGTCAAATTTTACCATTTAATGATTTCCGGCGTTTGGCAAAAACGGATGCAGCAATTCGCCCCGTTCTGCCTTTCAACTCAACAACGGCAACCAAACACCCCGAGCGTTTGATATATGCCCAAACGGAAATAAATGGCAATCCGAATTTGCCAAAGCCGATTCCTGATGTTTTTCAAGTGACGGAGGTGAATAAATAGCCCCCCTCAGTATTTTGGACAGTGAACAGTGTCGGGGGGGGTCGAAGTCACGCCGACACTTGATTTAACAACTCAAAATGGGTTAATTTTGGTTAATTTTGGTTAATTATTTGCGTTAAATGTTTATTTATGCGTACTTTTGGTTAAAATTATGAATAATGATACAGACGCAAACATTAGAAATTACGCCTCAGATACTTATGCTCATTGCTGAAATTGATGAGTTCAAAGGGGCTTGGCGTGCTTTGGGCAATTTAGCTCCCGACAAATTGCTGCAATTGCAAAAAGTCGCAACCATCGAAAGTATTGGGTCAAGTACCCGAATTGAGGGCAATAAGTTGACGGATAGGCAAGTTGAACGCTTGTTATTGGGTTTACAAGTTCACAAATTTGATACCCGAGATGAGCAAGAAGTGGCAGGTTATGCTGAATTAATGACCACCATTTTTCTACATTACAACGATATACCTCTTTCGGAAAATTTTATCCAACAATTGCACAGTACGCTTTTGAAATACAGCGACAAAGACCAATGGCACAAAGGGCAGTATAAACAACTACCGAATCACGTAGTGGCAACAGATGCAAGTGGAAAAGAATTGGGGGTTGTTTTTGAAACAGTAACACCTTTTGATACGCCTTTCAAAATGCAAGAATTAGTGGCTTGGACGCAAACCTCATTCACCGAAGGGAAGTTGCATCCTTTATTGATTATTGCTATTTTTATTGTGTGTTTTTTGGCAATTCATCCTTTTCAAGATGGAAATGGACGATTGTCTCGCGCTTTGACAACATTTTTATTGCTTAAAGCGGGCTATCGTTACGTACCTTATAGTTCATTAGAATCAGTTATTGAACAAGAAAAAACGGCTTATTATTTGTCATTACGGCAGACCCAAGTAACCCTTAATTTGCCGCAAATAAATTGGCAATCGTGGATTGTTTTCTTTTTAAAATCATTGAAAAGACAAAAAGACAATTTAGAAATCAAGGTCAGTAGAGAGCATATTTTACTGACACAACAGCCCGAATCTGCTCAACTCATTTTAGAAATATTGCAATCCAGAGGACGCATTACGATGGGAGAATTGGAAAAAATGACCAGTTTTTCTCGACCCAGTTTGAGGAAATACATTGAAAAATTAGTCAAAACAGAGCAAATTCAGCAAAATGGTGTAGGAAAAGGTACTTGGTACACTTTAGTCTAATTTTACCATAAAAAAAATCAAGGCTATGATAAATCGCTTTTTAATCTTTCTATTTGCTTTTTCAATACCCCTCAGTATATCAGCGGAAGAGGATACCGTCAAAAAAATTGAACGCCCTTGCCCTTCAACTTTTGAGATTAAAAAAGGTGAAAAAACATATTCTTTACGCTATGCAAGCAATCACCCAATTGCTGAACGTAATAAAAATATCAAGCAATTGATTATTTACATTCATGGCGCAAGACGCAATGGTTTGGACTACTACGAATGGGGTGAAGCGGCTGTGAAAGCAGCGAATAAAGACGGAGAAACCTTATTTATTTCCCCTCAATTCACTTCTGAAAAGGACTTAGAAGACCACAAACACGATGAAAATCATTTGTTTTGGGCAAGCAACAATTGGCGAGTTGGTGATGAATCTGTTTCGAGTAAAAAACGAAAGAGGGCAGATGCGTTCAGCAGTTTCAGCTTAGTGGATTCTATGATTGCAAGAGTTTGCAACCCAAAATTGTTTCCAAAATTGAATAAAATTATCATTGTAGGTCATTCAGCAGGTGGGCAATTTGTTTCACGATACGTGGGCATGACTCCAATGGTTGATATACTGAGGGGGTATCAATTTCGATTTATCGTCATGAATCCCTCAACTTATTTATACTTTGATGACCGCCGGCCCATCAAAACTGCGACAAATTTGACTTTTGCCCGACCCGATACAACGGGTTGTCGTAGTTTCAACGAATACCCAAGAGGTTGTGAAAAACTCAATCCCTATGCTGCAAAAGTGGGTACAGAAACCATAAAACAGCAATTTTTGAAGTGCGATATAGTTTTTATCCTCGGTGGCAGCGATACGAATATGAATGACCCCAGTTTGGATAAATCCTGCGAAGGCAACTTACAAGGTCGTTTTCGCCTTGAACGCGGACAGTTTTACTACGAATATCTACAATTGTTTTCAAAAAAAGGGAAAATCCACAAAATAGAAGTTGTACCGAGTGTGGCGCACAGTGGCGAAAAAATGGTTATTTCAAAAGCTGCATTATTCTACTTATTTAATTGAAAAGAGATGTTTATGTTCGGGGAACTTCGAAGTTCCCCGAACATGTTGTCAACCTATACGGCAGCCTCCGATTTCAACATCTTTCCCAATATCTTACCCAAGCGCAATGCCTGTGCAAAATCGCCATCAATTTTCAAACGACCTTGAATAAACGCTGTTTGGATATTCAATTTACCCGTTGCAATTTTCATAAGATGCTCATCTTCAATAGTAAAAATGACATCAGGGCTGATAGACGCACCTTTTACGACAGTGCCGGGAACAGAATTAAGGTCAATTTTCCATTCAGTCGGTACATCGCCTGTCACATTAAATTGATAGAGACCGCCTTTGGGTTCTTCTGTTTTAGGTTGTTTTTTTAAGAACTTTTTCAAGTCTTCAAACAGTTTATCGGACTCTGCTTTTTCACTTTTTTTAGTTGTTTTGACTGTCTTTTCTTTGCGATGTGTCAGGATAGCGGCTTCTAATTCATTAGCCGATTCCCGCAAATAACGTGTGAAAACATCAATGTCTGGCATCGAGTTCGCATCAGAAGTTGGACTCACTGTCACCAAACCATTGTAACTTAAAATGGTGATAATCAATCCCATACCATCAATAATCGGTGCCATACCCATGATGGAGAGTATTTGATGACCATTCATGTACAAAGGAATATTGGGCCCTGGGACATTTGTAATCGTCACATTGAAAACAGGATTGTGCATTTCTGACACATGAAAACGAGAATATAAACGTGCCGCTTGGTTCGCAATGCCAAAAGGCACGGCTTCTGCCATATCGGACAATGTTTTTGCGCCTACGGCACCATGATAAGCCTTGCCACGTGAAGTGTTTTCATGTATGACCTCCAAACGTTCGATTGGGTCTTCTATATTGGTCGCAATTTGTATCAAAATCGGTGTGATTTGATTGCCATGCGTTTCCGTATCGCCATCTGAACGGGTAGAAATAGGCATCATTGCCACCAAAGGTCTGTTAGGCAATTTGTCTTTTTCTAACAAATACTTTCTCAAAGCACCTGCACAAATGGCTAACATCACATCATTCATGGTCGTACCCATGATTTTTTTCAAAGCTAAAATTCTATCTAAAGCCAAAATAGCGGTGTTCCATTTACGCCTTGCCGAGATGATGCCGTTGAGTGGCGTATGCGGAGCTGTAAAAGGAGCTGTTGGTAAATTCCGCTTTTGCACCCTTGTAACAAAACCTGCTTTGATAGTTGCGGTCAATGTATTGACTAAAATACGTGGAAATTTCAACGGTTCTTCTGCAAAACTGAGCGTACTTTTCATGATTAAAGACAACTCATTGGGCAGCGGTCTGGGTTTGAACGGTTTAGGTTCTGGAATCTCTTTGACTTCTGAAGTTAAATCGAACAAAAGCCCTAAAATACTCGCACCACCTACACCATCAATAGCCACATGGTGCATTTTTGAAACGATAGCGACAGACCCTGGCGGCACTTGTGGAATCGTATCCAAACCCTCAATAAACGTAAATGACCACAACGGACGTGATTGGTCAAGCGGCTCGCTGAAAATCTTAGACGCTGTTTCGCGCAGTTCACGCCAACCGCCGGGCTTGGGCAAAGCGATGTGTGTAATATGCAAATCAATATCAAAATAAGGATCATCAACCCAATACGGATAGTCTATACTGAGGGGTACATACATCAAGCGTTGCCGCAATTTTGGAATCAAATGGAGACGTGAAAGTATGGTTTTCTTAAACGTTTCAAACGCAATTGACCCTTCAAGGACAACAACTGAACCAACGTGCATGTGGCTCGTAGGCGTTTCAGCGTACAAAAAGGCGGCATCCATGCCTGAAATGGGGGTGATATTGGGATTGTCGAGTTTTTCGATGAGTTTCTTCTTCATTATTATTTTGCTGTTTTTATCTATAAAATGGTTGATACTGTCGTTTCGACGGCTGAGTGGCAAGTTAGGATTTTTTGAAAAAAGGAGTGTTATCTTTTGCGTAAATTCGCTAAATTTCTTTGTTTGTCACTGTTTTGTAACAGTGTTTAAGTACCTTTACCTTATACTTTTTAAGAAAAAACATAAAGATTTAGATGACACGAATTTCACAAATTACACGAATGAAAAAATCAATTCGTGTAATTTGTGAAATTCCTGTCACCTAAGTCTTTACGCAAAAGCAATAAAGATGGCAACTAAGAAAGACGAAACAGCTTCTTTTGTTCTAAGATTTACACAAAAAATTTATCAAAATGAACAAGGCGAGCCACAGATACAATGGCGTGGCAATATGCGGCATGTCCAAACAGGTGATGAAAAAAACTTCTCGAAATTCGATGAAGTCGTTCAATTCATTCAAGAATCCTTGACAGATATGACGGTGCAAGCCGTTGAAAATAAATCGCCTGAAGAACAAAAAGGCATCATCGCTAAGAGTTTTGACCTTTGGAAACGCATGGCTATTGAAACGCCTAAATTGGTGATGGACACACTCAAAGACCCTAAAAAACAAGCGGCTCAAATTCAAGAACAAATTCAAGAGCAAATACAAGAACGGATGCATCAAGTCGGCGATGCATTTAATCAGAAATTGGAAGATGTTCGTGAAAAACTTGAAGTAGATGAATGGCTCGGTTCTTCTAAATCGGACTATAAAAACATCATGAAAATGCTGGAACAGATGTCTGATGAGATTAAAAACCTCAATCAAAAAGTAGATAAATTGTCTAAGAAAACAAAATAAACACATAGCCAAATAGGCCACATAGCTTTTCATTTTTTCAAAAAAAAACTATGTGCCCTATCTGGCTATGTGTTTAACAAAACAATGATGAATCAATTTGAGCAGCACATAGAAGTCCTAAAAGCAAAGCGGCAAAAAGCAACCATTCAAGTACAAACACTGGGCAATTTCCAGATTTGGCTGGGCGGTTTGCTTGTGCCACAAAAGGAGTGGGGGCGTGACAAAACTGTTCAATTGTTTCAGTTTTTTGTAACGGCACGACATCGAAAGGCTCTTCACAAAGAGCAAATCATGGACAGGTTGTGGAATGAAGACGGCGACAGCGGTGACTCGTCTTTCAAGGTCGCTTTACATGGCATTAACAAAATATTAGAACCCAACAAAAAAAGCCATGCGGATGCACATTATATAATGCGTCAAGGCGTGACCTACCAAATGAATTTTGAAGACGTTTGGGTGGATGCCGATGCATTAGAATCATTTATCGCCTTGGGCAATCAAACGCTGAATGAACACCCCAACATCGCTCAAATGGCGTATCGAGAAGCCATTGACCTCTATCAAGGCATGTATTTACCGAATCGGCTTTATGAAGACTGGTCATCTGATGAGCGAGAACGTTTACAAGTCCTCGCTTTGGGTTCGATTATTACACTTGCCGAATTGATGCTGCCTGAGAACCCCTTAGAAAGCATCCGCCTCGCTCAAAAAGCCCTATTGATTGATGCCGCTTGGGAAGACGCTTACCGCATACAAATGGAGGCTTATTTCATAAAAGGCAACCGACCGATGGCGATTAAAACCTATCAACAATGCGCCAAAGTACTCGAAGAAGAATTTGATATTGAACCGCTGCCAGAGACGAAGCGGTTGTTGAAGCGGATTCGGAGTGAGTGACCCCCTCAGTATTTTAATAAAAATCCCTATCTATTTTAGGTTATAATGACGAAATTGTTTTTTTGAAAAAAGTACTTTTATTTGCCTAAAACAATTTTAAACTCTGCAAGTTTCACCAGGTTAATATTGAAATATGGATACTTTTGAATGATTTTAAGATGTTTATCCTCTGAAACCAAATATTCTGCACCTGCCGCAATCGCACAATCAACAAATTTATTATCATCGGGGTCTTGTTCTACTAATTGCCAAGAATAATATTTGGTAACATTATATACATTGGGCAAGTCTGACAATAAATCCAATGCCGCTTCTGCAACGGCTTTTCCCATTTCATTTCCAATGATTTCTTCATATTCAGCGAGTATATCAGTTGTTACGTATAAATCAAACTCACCCAAAAGCAAGGCTAGCCAAAGCCAGTTAGCTTCTGAACGTGCAGAAATACTAACCAAAAGTACATTCGTATCTATGACAACCTTCATTCGGCGTTTTGTTTCTTAGCCGATACATAAGGAGTACGCATGTGGGTATTAAGAAACGTTTGCATGGTTTCTTCTGTCCAACCTTTTTCATCCCAAACTTTATCCGTCAAAGCTGCTAAACGTTGTGCTTTGAAGGCGATGATTAGTTTTTTTAGAGCCATCAATTCATCATAAGGCAAATTTTCAGAAAGGCGAAGTAAGGATACTTGAACTTCATTTAATGGAAATTGAATATTTGATGTCATTTTCTTTATATTTTTTACAAAAATACGCTTTTTTAGAAAAAGAACAACCTTTTACTGAGGGGTACTTTTTCTACTTCCCAATCATACATTTCTTCATATATTTGTCTTTCTAAAATTTCAATATGGAGACCCAAGCATTTTTTGAAAATATCCAAGAACACATTCAAGACTGTTTGTTAGCTGCCGAATCAGAGATTGATTTAGCAGTGGCGTGGTTTACTGACCGTTTGTTGTTCGATGTGCTTTGTGAAAAAGCTAAAAGTGGCGTAAAGGTGCGCCTGATGATATTTGATGACGACATCAATAAATACTTGCCTATCAATGATTTACAAGCCTGTGGTGGTCGTGTGTTTCGCATCAGTGAGAAATTGATGCACAATAAATTTTGTGTCATTGACCGTGAAGTGGTGATTTCGGGTTCGTATAATTGGACAAATAAAGCACGTAAAGACAACTACGAAAACATAACGATTACGACGGGCGACCCGTTTTTTGCAGCGCAATTTATAGATGAGTTTCAACGCATTACGGAAAAGCATTTTGGCGAAAAGAGGGAGACAAGTACCGATTTTAGTCAAATAGTCAAGCGTTTGGAATTGATTCGACATTTAATTGAATTGGGTGATACAGAAGATTTACCCCCTCAGTATCGGAAGCTCAAAAGTCTGAATTTGCCCAATAATATTGTGGATATTCTTAAACTTTTAGATGCACAACGATATGGCGATGCGGTGGCGCGTATCACGGACTTTATCGCTCGTTTTCGGCAAGTGAGGGTATTTGTTGACCCTGAAATTGCGGCTTTGCAACTCGAAATGCACGCCCTTGAATTGGATATCAGCAATCTCGAAAATGAAAAATCGGAGATTGAAAAGACCATACAAGACTTTGAAATTCAATACAATCGGGCATTAGGGCAGTTGTTGATAGCCGTTTTAGCCTTGCGTCGCAAAATCGCAGAAGCCCGTGCAGCCGAAAATCCAGAAGATACGGAAGCACAGGAAAGGCAAAAAGAAACCGAAAATGATTACGAAGCATACCATAAGACCTACGAAGAAATAAAAACCAAACCACTTAATACATTGACTGTCAATGAAAAACAAATTTTGAAAAACCGATTTAGAGAAGCCTCTATGTTGTGTCATCCCGATGTGGTGGCAGATGCCTTCAAAGAAAAGGCAACCGCCCTATTTATGGCATTGCGACAGGCTTATGAAGAAAACAATTTGTCAAAAGTGACGGAGATATTGGATGCGCTCAAACACGGCAAACCGTATCAAGCAGAGCATAAAACATTGAACGAAAAACGGCATTTACGCACAGTTATTGACCGATTACGCAGCCGTCGAGCGCAATTACTCGATGCCCTACACCGTTTGCAGTTGCACAATACCTTTGAGACTATTCAAAGTATTACAGATTGGAACACTTATTTTGATAACCAAAAAGCGGCTCTTGAAGCGCGGCTTGAAAAATTGAAGGTGGAATGGAAAAGGATAAACAAGTGATTGCAGTGGAAAATTCGCGGAGTTTGGCGCGGGTTGAAGTGCAGTTGGGGTTGGTTAGTAAGGTTTTGAGTGATAGAGAAGATGCCTTTTTGAAGCCGAAACAGGTTGTTTTGCGGTGTGAAACGACAGAAGGCTTTAAAGAATTTGTCGTTGACGCTGATATTGTTGAACTGTGTTTATCAGGAGAGAATATAATAGATTTGCCTGCTGAAATTTGGCATTTGAATAATTTAACGGAATTAGTTTTAGACAACAACCAATTAACAAGTTTACCTAAAGAAATTGCACAGTTAACTAATTTAAAAGGACTGTATTTAAACAATAACCTATTATCAAATTTACCAACGGAAATTGAACTGCTTACTAATCTAACGGAATTGGTTTTAGACAACAACCAATTAATATACTTCCCTGTGGGAATTGGGCATTTGACTAATTTGATATATTTGTCATTAAGCACTAATCAACTAATAAGCTTACCATCTGAAATTGGAAACTTAACCAATTTAACTGAATTGTTATTAGACCGCAATCAACTAATAAGATTGCCATCTGAAATTGGACAGCTGACTAATTTGATAAATATAACTTTATATAATAATCGATTAACAAGTTTACCCGCAGAAATAGGTAACTTAACTAATTTAAAAGAATTATTGTTATACAGCAATCAACTAACAAGTTTGCCTGTAGAAATTGGACAGTTGAATAATTTGAAACAATTATCTTTAACTTCTAATCAACTAACAAGTTTACCCGTAGAAATTGGAAAGTTGGCTAATTTGAGAGGATTAAGGTTACACAGCAATCAATTAGCAAGTTTGCCTAAGGAAATTGGAGAGTTAAGCAATTTGACCTGGCTAAACTTTGGTAGAAACAAGTTAATAAGTTTGTCCTTTGAAATTTTCCAACTGACTAATTTAGTAATGCTAAATTTATCTGGCATCCAATTAACAAGTTTACCTAAAGAAATTGGCAGGTTGAATAATTTAAAATGGTTAGAATTGTCAAATAATAAGTTAACAATTTTACCTAAAGAAATAGAGCAATTAACTAATCTAAACAATTTGGATTTATATAAAAACCCGTTGTCAAACAATCCTAATGAAAGAGAAAGAATACAAACGTTATTACCAAAATGCTACGTTACATTTTAAACTTATTTTATTATTTAATAAACTAAATCAGTATGAAAGTAAACAATCATTTTAATCTTTTTGATATGCAAGGCAATCCAAAATTTCAGGGTGTTATGACCTCTGACACTCGATTCAACCTTTCTAATATGTCTAATAACCCATGTTATTACGGTCATCTTGTTAGCGATGATAATTTCGCCCTATTTAATATTTTAGATTTTAAGGGAAAATTTCAATTTCAGTGGAAATTTGAAAATATATCTGAAAATCGATTTAATGTTCATGACCAAAGTGGAATAATTTTTTATGGTATTATTGTTCAATAATATTTTAGACATTGCTTAATGCAATTTAAAATCTATAATTTATTCTTTTATTTATTTTCCATAAATTTTTTGTAAAAAATAACATATAATTCGTGTAGAAAGGATTTCACTCTCTTAATAAAATCGATTATAAATTCTTTATTTTCAATTTGGGGTTTTAGATTACTTCCAAGTCCAGAACTAATAAAACCAATAGATTCTAAGTTTTTTAAGTTTTCAATCTCTTTAGAAGTACACACATATCTACTATGAATAAAGTAATTTCTCAATGTTCTGTATTCACTGTTGAATAAATTAAATTCACTCTGAATTTCGGTAAATTCATAATTTACAGTTTCCTTAATGATATTTAGGTATTTTTCTATAAAACTTAAATTTCCTTTCAATTTCTTTTTTAAATCATCACTGTTTGGAATACAATAGCTTGTACAAATTCTCAATAACGTATTTTCAAATATTGAATAAATATTAATATAAAATGAGTTTAGATAGACTTCGTTATAGGTTTCAAAATTATTTCCCTCTACGTCAATATCATCAAGAGCGTTTGTTTTATCTAATTCCGATATTTCGGAATTAGATATTCTACGATATTCTGTAATTAGATTTTTCATCTCCAATTCAAGGCTATTTCCCATAATTCCAATGAGTTTAATATGGGAATCTAATTCAAAAGCAATTTTATCCCACTCATGCTGAATTCTGTAACTGTCGGGATGAAAAAATCTGCTTTCAAACTTTAAAGCATCTTCAGTCATTATTATTTTTTTATTTTGATAAACAATGACACAAAGGTAAAGTTTTTCATCTGTTTAAGAATTCAAAACCGCCCCCCTCAGTAAAACCCACAAAAAAGCCTTGCAACGAACATTGCAAGGCTTTTGAATATCAGAAATGGCTGATTTCTAATGAAGGGCAAAAGGGTTTGAAAGGATTTAGACGGACACCCCATCAGTAAAAGCAAAATGTTAGCCTTTAGTTTTGCTCATAAACTCTGTAAAAACAGGTAAAAAATCTTTAGGCTTAATCGGTTTGACAACAGGAAAGGGAATATGTTTTAATTCTTTGAAAAAGACTTTATCTTCTGTTACCAAATAATCTGCACCACAAGCAATATGACAGTCAACAAACTTTTGGTCATCGGGGTCTTGATAAGGGATGCGCCAAAAATAGTATTTTTCAACCCGTTTCAATTTTGTCCATGTTGTAATCGCCTCTAAGGTATAATCGGCTAAATCAGGACTTTCGTAAAAACGAGTGATAATCTCGTGATATTCATCTAAAATATCGGTAGTGACACATAAAGTGAGTTCTTGGCGACGTAAGGCTTGCCAAAGCCAATGATGTGGAGAACGTGCAGAGATGATTTGAATTAAAACGTTGGTGTCAATAACTATTCTCATAATGGTTGTTTAATCGGTATGTTTGTTCACTCATTCAAATTTAAGTCAAAGCCTAACAATTTAGCTTGCTTTTAAGGGCTTTTTTTTAGACATATAGGGTGTACGTGGTACTTTTAGGGCATTTTTTGCTAAGTCTTGTGCAGACCAACCTTTTTCATCTAAAATTTTATCAGCCAATGCGGTGACACGATTGAACTTAAAATCAATTAAAATTTGGCGTAAAAGAGCCAATTCTTTCTCATCAATACCTTCTGCAAAAAGCTGTAGTATTTCTAATTGTGCCGCATTGAAGGGCGTTGGAAATGTTGCTGTACTGAACATTGTTTATAAATTTTTATAATTAAAGTTATTTTTTACAAAGATAAAGTTTTGTTTCGGATTGTCAAATACCCCCTCAGTAAAACCCAAAAAAAAGCCTTGCAACGAACATTACAAGGCTTTTGAATGTCAGAAATGCCTGATTCAAAAGACGTTGATTGCCGTTAAGTTAAATAGAGCATTTTTAGGCTCATTTTTTCAAAAAACACCTA
>JAYVFS010000291.1:0-2787 GCA_043772905.1 Saprospiraceae bacterium
ACAGCCAATCCCAATTGTTCCATCAATACACGAATCGGGACATGACGCATTTGAGACAATTCGGCAAGTACACCGACACGTTTGGCGTTTGCTATTTCAATTTCCTCGATAAGGCTTAAAAATTGTTCTTGTTCTTGTTCTGTTAAGCCTTCTTTTTTGTGTTTTTCTTTAAGATTTACATACAATCCCCAATTTTCAGAGGGAATATCCAAATTAACTTGTTGTAATAGTTGAGCTTCACGTTCTGAAACGGTTGGTTGAGGAGTAGGCGTATTTGGAAAAGTATTTTCTAAAAATTGGCTGATAAACTGATTTAATGCCATGCCTTTATTGCTCGCTTTTTCTCGCAACCGCGTTTCAAGAGACGGATTTATTTGAATTTGGATGGACATGACTGCTTTGTTATAATTGTGAAATAAGAACAAAAATAGGCTTTTTTATGGAAACTATAATTAAAACTGTTAAAAATCACCCGCTCAGTATTTCCCCTCAAAACAAGGTGTTAACCTTTGAAAAAATCTAAATCCGCATGAAAAATCTTCGTTTTCACCTCATTTACCTCGCCCTCATTGGCTTTTTGACGTATCAATATTGGACAAAGACGCAGGCTTTGGAAGAAGCGGTGGGGGCTATTGAGCTGTTTGATAAGGTGTTGAAAATGGGATAATATAGTTGCCGAATTCGAATAATTGACCTTTTTTATAGACATTTGTATATAAAAGTTCATAAAACAATACAATATGTCAAGTATGGAAGAAAACAATAAAATTGTCCTTTTTCAAGAAAAACAGATTAGAAGAGTTTGGCATAACGGCGAGTGGCATTTCTCTGTCTTAGATGTCGTTGAAGTTTTGACGGATTCCACAAATGCAACCGACTATTTTAAGAAAATGCGAAAAAGAGATGAAGGACTTAAAGTCTTCGTGGGGACAAATTGTCCCCATGTACAAATGGAGAGTACTGAAGGTAAAAAAAGGAAAACGCTTGTTGCTAATACCAAGGGCATGTTGCGTATTGTGCAGTCTATACCATCCTTTAAAGCCGAACCATTTAAATTATGGCTTGCCGAAGTGGGGTATGAGCGAATGCAAGAAATTGAGAATCCAGAAATTGGAATTGATAGAGTTAAAGAACTCTATAAAGCTAAAGGATACCCCGAGGAATGGATTGCAAGACGTTTGCAAACAATTGATATTCGTAAGCAACTAACCGATGAATGGAAAAGTCGAGGCGTTAAAGAAGGGCAGGAGTATGCTATTTTAACAGCAGAAATTGCCAAAGCGACTTTTGGGTTAACGCCTTCTGAACATAAAGAATTGAAAGGTTTAGAAAAACCTTCTGAAAACTTGCGCGATCACATGACTCCTTTAGAACTCATTTTTACTGCATTAGGCGAAGAAATGACAAGATCAGTTACAGTTGATATCAATGCACAAGGATTTCAAGAAAATGCTCAAGCTGCAGAAATCGGTGGGAGAGCAGCAGGCAAAGCACGTATAGCCGCTGAAAATGAGACAGGTGTAAATGTCGTTTTTCCACAAAGTTTTCTCAAACAAGTTGAACAGGAAAAACAAAACCCGCTTTTAAACTTGAATGATGAAATGACACCCCCTCAGTAAAAATCACTTTTTCACCTAAAAAAAACTAAATCCGCATGAAAAATCTACGTTTTCACCTCATTTACCTCGTCCTCATTGGCTTTTTGACGTATCAATATTGGAAAAAGACACAGGCTTTGGCGGCGGCGGTGGGGTCTATTGATATGTTTGATAAGGTGTTGAAAATCAATAGTGAAGTTGTTGAGAAAGCTTCAATGATGATTCAAAATGAAATAAATAAACAAGTAAACTCTTTTCCAAATTCAGTTAATGTTTCTTATTTAGCTTTTGCACAAAACATGATGAAAGTGACTTCTGATGTGAAATTTCTTTTTGAAAAACAGAAAAAGGAATTTATTGTTTTATCAGGTGATTTTGAAAAGAAAGGTAATTCGGCATTAGTAAACCGATTGTCCTCAAAAACAAGTGGGCAATTTTTTTCAGAACAAAAAATTAATGAAATTAGAGAATATTTAACCCGTTTTGAACGGCAACTGAATTATTCAATTAATAACAACAATAATCCAAGTTTGCGTGAATCATATATTATCCCTAAATTGTTAAAAAATGAAGCGTATTGGAAGACATTAAAAGATAAAACTTCTATCGTTGCTGTGGCTCAATTAACATTATTACAAAATCAAATCGAATTGGATAAAGTGCCTTATCTGAATGAAATTTTAGCCCAAATTGGAGGTAGTGTAATAATTTGTGGACCAACAGAACGGGTTGCTATTGCGCCTAAAAAAGCAGCGTTATTCCAAGATGAGGTATTTGAAGCGGATATCTATCTTGCTCAATATGCCAGTATAATGAGTAACGATATAACATTTATTGTAAATAATGAGGAATTATCATTGAAGGACGGTGTTGCTCATTTTGCAACTAAGGATAAAACGGTAGGAAAGAAAACGGTCAAAGTGGAAGCACGTATTAGAAACCCTTTAACAGGTCAAATAATAAGTCAATTTGGTGAATTTGAATACGAAGTCCTCCCAAAATGTGCCAAAAACTGCCAATAAAATAAAACTATGTGTTCTATGAGTCTATGTGTTAAAACAAAACTACCTTTACCACCGAAATGAAGCGCATCCTCGTCATATTACTCACTATCCAAATCCTTTCTGGCAATGTCCTATTGCCCGAATTGGCTAAGGTGCCGCAATTGATACATCATTTCAATGAGCAT
>JAYVFS010000292.1:0-25717 GCA_043772905.1 Saprospiraceae bacterium
AATAGACACAGAAAAACACTCCATTTTTATTCGCCTTTTGAGACTTTATTATTAAAAAACGATTTAGTAACCTGTTGCACTTGAATATTGAATGCGCCATAAATGAATTTTGATTTTACAAAAAATATCGTTTTAGAAAACGACTGCGTTTTGCTTCGCCCTTTGACTGTCATGGATTTTGAAAATCTCAAAGCGGCAGCTGCGACAGACGAAAACCTTTTGAGATATTCACCTGTGACCATCGAAACGTCTGAAAAATTGACATTTTATATTCAAAATGCCTTTGAATTGCGGACAAAACAAGAGCGTTATACTTTTTCTGTTTTCGATAAAAAAGCGAATCAATACGCAGGCAGTACCAGTTTTTATGCTGTTTCAAACAAAGATGAACGTTTAGCTATTGGTGCAACGTGGATAGGCAAGCCGTTTCAACGAACAGGTTTGAATCGCAATATGAAGTTTTTGATGATGCAATATGCTTTTGAAACCTTAAACTTTGATCGTGTTGAACTGCATACCGATGCCCGTAATCAGCAATCTCGTGAAGCCATAAAAGGCATTGGCGGCATCGAAGAAGGCATTTTAAGACATTTTACAGTGATGTCAGATGGTTTCAGGCGTGATACCGTCTGTTTTAGTATTTTAAAAAATGAATGGACGGACTTGAAACAGACCGTTTTTGCCCCTAAATCCCCGGAGGGGACTTTTTGAGCTTGGTATTTACTGGAAATTTTAAATAATTTACCATTATCAACTATCCATTATCCATTATCAACTATTCACTAAGTATATATGAATCAGAAACCATTCATTGATGTTCGAAAAGTCATTGCAGATAAAAATAAAACGTTGGCGCAAGCCTTGCCCAATTTCGTTCTTAATTACCTGAAACGCATTGTCCATGAAGATGAAATCAATAGATTTATTGAGAACAATGGGCATTTAAGGAATAATGATTTTGTTGAAGCCTGTTTCGTGGAAATGGGAGCGAAGGTGACGTTTACAGGTTTAGAAAATGTACCCGCCACAGGCGGCTGCATCATTGCGGCTAATCACCCTTTGGGCGGTTTAGATGCGCTTGGCTTGATGAAGGTTGTGGGTCAAAAACGCCCTGATATGCGCTTTTTCGTCAACGATATTCTCTTAAATCTTCAAGGTTTTGGTGAATTGTTCGTTGGTGTGAACAAACATGGTAAAAACCCAAAGGAAAATCTAAGATTGATGGACGACGTTTTTGCTTCCGACCATTGCGTTTTGTTTTTCCCTGCGGGACTCGTTTCAAGGCGACAAAAAGGCGTGGTACGTGATTTGGAATGGCAAAAAAGTTTTATTACAAAAGCCATTAGCTATAATAAGCCCATCATTCCGACTTTTATTGGCGGCGAAAACTCGCATTTTTTCTACAATTTAGCCAATATGCGTAAGCGTTTCAACATAAAAGCCAATCTCGAAATGCTGTTCTTAGCGGATGAAATGTATCGGCAACGCAATCAAACGCTCAATTATGTTTTTGGCGAACCCCTCAGTAAAGAGCGTTTTACGAGAGACAAAAACCATTTGGAATGGGCGCAAGGGGTGAAGGAATATGTTTATCGGTTGGCGGAAGACAGTGATGCCAAGTTTTAAGAATAGACAAAATATTTATTGTTAGAATAAAAATGCCAAAAAGTCGTCTCTTTGTTTCTTGAAAAAATGTTTACTATTTATCTTGCAAGATATTGGTAATCAATTATTTAAAAACATATTCGAGAAAATAGATGACGGAACAAGAAAGTAAACCCGACTTGCTTTGGAAAGACCTCGCAACAGAGTTTGAAGAAGACTTTATCCTCTTCTTTTTTGGTAAAGAACTTCACGATGCGATTGATTTTTCAGTAAAATCAGAGTATTTAGAACAAGAGTTCAATGAGACTTTTGCAGCAAACGAACCAAAGAAAAAGGTGGCGGATAAAATCATTCGCTTTCGTTTGAAAAATGGCGGCGTAAAATATATCATCGTTCATATCGAGTTTCAAGGTCAATCAGAGAAAGACTTTGTGCGGCGTATGTTTCGGTATTTTGTCTATATTTTCATCAAATACGATACGACAGATGTGACGGCACTCGCCTTATATACAGGTGCATCGCGTCCAAAAGTTTATAACCTATTCAAAGCCTCGAATTATGGCACAGAAGTCAGTTATGGGTTCAATACTTATACCGTTCGGGAACAGAATGAAGCGGATTTATTGTCATCTGAAAACCCACTTGCCATAGCTGTTTTGGCCAGCCTGTATTTGATAAAAGCAGGGAAAAGTGATGAAAAAAAGTTTTTTTTTAAGAAAAAACTCATTGAAATCGCTATAACAAAGAATTTTGATCGTGCAAAATTGTTCAGATTGCTTAACTTTGTTGAATACTTAGTGAAGTTACCCATGAAACTGCAATTAGAATTCAAAGAATTTACAAAACAACCTAAAATTGATAGTAAAATGGAAGCGGAAAGAACTTTTTTAAAAACATACGAAGTGTTTTTCGGCAAAGCACTTAACGAAGAACGTGAAGAAGGTCGTGAAGAAGGGCTTGAAGAAGGGCTTGAAAAAGGGCTTGAAAAAGGGCTTGAAAAATTACGTCAAGAACGGGAGAATACAGTAATAAACTTGTATCAAAATATGGGTGTAAATGCTGAACAAATTGCCAATATTTTGAAATATGATATTGAGTTTGTTCAAAGTGTTTTGGATAAATTAAAAGAGTCTAAAAAATAATTTTTGATTAAAATAAAGGGAAAAGCCTTGAAAATGATGAATTTTCAAGGCTTTTTTGCATTTTATACTGTTGAGGAACGAAATCCCGATACTATCGGGAAGGGGTCGTTTTCCCTACAATTTCTCCAACAACCGACGCATATCTGTTTTTTGCAAAACAATACGCTCGATATCAGCAACATTGATGCGTTCTTGTAACAAAGTGTCACGGTCACGAATCGTCACCGTATTGTCCTCCAAAGTTTGGAAATCAACCGTAATACAATAAGGTGTACCAATCGCATCTTGACGGCGATAACGGCGACCAATCGCATCTTTTTCATCGTATTGGCAATTAACGACAAATTTCATGTCGTTAAAAATTTTCATCGCTGCCGAAGTCAATTCCTCTTTGTTTTTCAACAACGGCAAAATAGCACATTTTACAGGTGCAAGAGACGGGTGCAATTTCAAAACGGTACGTGTTGCGTCTTCGCCTTTTGCATCGGGCACAGCTTCTTCTGTGAAGGCAGTTGACATCATCGCTAAGAACATACGGTCGCAACCGATAGACGTTTCGACGACGAAAGGCACGTAGTTTTCGTTGATTTCAGGGTCGAAATACTGCAATTTCTTACCTGAAAGCTCTTGATGACTGCGTAAATCGAAATCAGTACGCGAGTGAATACCTTCCAATTCGCGGAAACCAAAAGGGAATTCAAATTGAATGTCAACCGCTGCATCGGCATAGTGTGCGAGGTTGTCATGGTCTTTGAATTTCAGTTTTGACTGAGGGGTACCGATCGCTAAATGCCACGCCATACGCTTCTCTTTCCAAGCCGCATACCATTCTTTTTGTGTGCCAGGACGAATGAAAAATTGCATTTCCATTTGTTCAAATTCACGCATACGGAAGATGAATTGACGTGCAACAATCTCATTTCGGAAAGCTTTTCCGATTTGAGCGATGCCAAACGGCACTTTTTGGCGAGTTGATTTTTGAACATTGCCGAAGTTGACAAAAATCCCTTGTGCTGTTTCTGGACGCAAATACAATTTGCTTTCCTCGCCTGCGATATTGCCCAATTGGGTATAAAACATCAAGTTCAATTGACGCACGTCTGTCCAGTTGCGGCTGCCTGTGTCGGGGTCAGCGATTTCCAATTCGTCAATCATGTTTTTTAAGCCGACCATATCGCCTTTTTTCATATAGTCATTCATGCGAAATTCTATATCAGCGGCTTTTGCAGCGTATTCGACACAACGTGGATTTGTTTCACGGAACATCTTTTCATCGAAGTTTTCAAAGCGTTTTGCAGCTTTTTGCACTTCTTTATTGATTTTTTCTTCAATTTTTTCAATAACGCCTTCGATGAGTTGGTCAGCACGGAAGCGTTTTTTTGAGTCTTTGTTGTCCAACATCGGGTCGTTGAATGCGTCCACGTGTCCAGAGGCTTTCCATACTTTTGGGTGCATAAAAATCGCAGAATCCAAACCTACGATGTTGTCATTGAGTTGCACCATTGATTTCCACCAATATTCTTTGATGTTATTTTTCAAAAGCGAACCGTAAGGACCGTAGTCATAGACCGCCGCTAATCCGTCATAAACTTCTGATGAAGGGTAAATAAAACCGTACTCTTTGGAGTGCGATACGAGTTTTTTGAAAATTTCGTCCTGTTGAGCCATTATTATTTCGTTATTCGTTAATCGATATTCGTAGATTCGTTAACCATTATTGATTGTTTATTGTTTTTAACGAAAAATACTGAGGGGGTGTTTCGCTAAAAACCGCGCAAAGGTAAACACCCACCACCAATAAAAAAAGCCTATTGAATAATGCGTTTTGAAAACAATGAACGTTTGAGGTATAAACCGTTCAAAAAATAATTCTTCACAAACAAATAAGCGGAGACTAACTCTTTTGGTTTATTTTTGCAGTGAAATTGACCGTACATTTAAAATGAAATATCATAAAGCATTGAAAATCATATTTTTAAGAAAAAATACGGAGGGGGTGTTATTGCCTATTGTTTATTGTTTATTGCTTATTGCATTGACTACAATAGTATCGTGTAGCAACGAACAGGCAGAAGCACCCAATATTACGCGTGACCAATTGGGTATTGAAAAAGGGAAAGATGTAGAGATTATCTACTCCGATTCAGCGCGTGTAAAGGTGCGGGTGACGGGTCCGACGATGTTGTATTATACAGGTCGAGACGAGCCGAAACAAGTGTTTCCAGATGGTACGGTGACGTACTTTTATAATGAATTTCAAATGGAAATGAGCGTTTTGACGGGTAAATACGCCATTAGAGACGAAAAAAATAGGAGAGTCATAATTAGAGACAGTGTGGTTTGGGAAAGTAAAACGGACGGTCGTTTGGAGACGAGCGAGTTGATTTGGGACGAAGCAACGAATATTATTCGCTCTACAAAATTCACACGTATTACAAGGGCAAACGAAACAATTAGTGGATTTAATTTCGAAACTGATGATAAATTGACGCATTGGCGTATTTTAGCACCGCGCGGAAGTTTTAATGCGGGTAATTTGCAACAACAAATGCAGTAGTTGATTGGTTGATTGGTTATTGGTGAACCAATAACCAATCAACCAATAACCAATCAACCATTAACAAATAACGAGTAACGATTAAGCAAATTAGTATTTTTTTCTAATTTTGCCACAAAATAAGAAATAGGCTTATGAAAAGAGTAGTAGTAACAGGCATCGGCGCAGTAACGCCCATCGGAAATAACGTAAATGACTATTGCGAAGCCCTTAAAAAAGGGGTGAGTGGCGCGGCAACGATTACGCGCTTTGATGCGTCATTGTTTAAAACACAATTCGCCTGCGAGGTAAAAGACTTCAAACCAGAAGTCGCTATTGAAAAAAAGGAAGTACGTCGCATTGATTTATATGCTCAATTTGGCATCGTCGCTGTGGACGAAGCCTTGAAAATGAGTGGTTTAGATTTAGAAAAAATAGACCTTGACCGTTCGGGTGTCATTTTTGGCTCGGGTATCGGTGGTTTGATAACGATTGAGAATGAAATTTCGGACTTTGCTCGTGGCAATGGTACGCCGCGTTACAATCCGTTTTTGATTCCTAAGATGATTGCAAATATTGCTGCGGGTTTGATTGCCATTAAATATGGTTTCAGAGGTATCAATTATGCGACTGTTTCGGCTTGTGCAACGGCAAATCATGCGATTATCAATGCTTTTGACTACATTCGCTTGGGAAAGGCAGATGTGCTGATTACAGGCGGTTCGGAAGCAACGGTGACGGCTACGGGCGTTGGTGGTTTTACCGCCATGCACGCCATGAGTACCCGCAACGATGACCCGACGACGGCTTCACGTCCTTATGATAAAGACCGCGATGGTTTTGTCTTGGGTGAAGGCGGTGGTGCTTTGATTTTGGAAGAATATGAACACGCAGTTGCACGTGGTGCAAATATTTTGTGTGAAGTGGTCGGTACAGGTATGACTTGCGATGCTTTCCACATGACAGCACCTGACCCTGACGGCAAAGGTGTTATGAATTGTATGAATATTGCCTTAAAAGAAGCGCAATTGTTGCCCGAACAAGTTGATTATATCAATACGCATGGCACTTCTACACCATTGGGTGATGTGGCCGAGTTGAGGGCAATTATGGGCGTTTTTGGCGACAAAGCTTACGGTATCAATATCAGTTCGACAAAATCTATGACGGGTCACTTGCTCGGAGCAGCAGGTGGTATTGAAGCCGTTGCAGGGATTTTGGCGATGCAAAACGATTTCGTTCCGCCGACGATTAACCATTTTACAGATGACCCAGAAATGGACAATCGCCTCAACTTGACTTTCAACGAAGCGCAACAACGCCGCTTAGATGTCGTATTAAGTAACGGCTTCGGCTTCGGTGGTCATAATACAACCGTGATTTTTAAGAGACTTTAATAATGGGTTTTTGAGTTATTTAAGTATGAGAACGAAGTTTAATTTTTAACACATAGTCACATAGGACACATAGTTTTCCTTTCAGAGTGACAAAAAAACTATGTGTCCTATGTGACTATGTGTTAAAATTAAATTATAGTGTTCAACTACTTACGTTGATCCCCTCAGTAAAAAAAGCATTTTTGATAGGTTTGGCTTAGAAAAGTATAAGCATTGAAACAAAATTATGCGCAAAGAACTTTCGTCAAGTTTCGAAACTTGACGAAAGTTTAAATATTGACAGTCAATATTTTATGATTTTTTTCGATGCTTATGCGTTTTGTCTTTGTAGCCTAAAATCTGAATGTTTTTGTTTGTAACACACACATAACTCAACAACCCAGCAACCAATAACTTTTTTCAATATAATCGTAGGTTTTGGGTTACATCAGGAAATTTTATAACTACAATTTTTCTAAAGACAAACTCCTTGCGCGGCGGCTACAACAAATTCTGGGCTATGTGCCATCAGATTTAGGTTTGTACAAACTCGCCTTTTTTCACAAGTCCACCAATGCCGAAAAGGTCAATGGTGCGGCTGGACAAAACAACGAACGCCTTGAATACCTCGGCGATGCGGTGTTGGGAACTATCGTCGCGGAGTATCTTTTCAACAAATACCCCAACTCGGATGAAGGTTTTTTGACCAAAATGCGTTCAAAAATCGTCAAACGCAGTTCGCTCAACAAAATCGGTGACAAAATGGCACTCGATACCATCCTGTTGGAGTATAACAACACGCGCCTCAGTCGCTCGATGCTGGGCAATGCCGTCGAAGCATTGGTCGGTGCGATTTATCTCGAATGTGGCTACAATGAAACGAAGCGGTATGTGGTCAAAAAACTACTGCGTAAGTACTTGGACATCCACGAGTTAGAGACATTTGACGACAACTACAAGTCGCAACTGCTCGAATGGTCGCAGAAAAACGGCAAGCAAGTGGCTTATAAAGTCATTGCGAAGTATAAGTTTGAGAAACGCGACCGCTTCAAAGTCGCTGTCCTGCTTGACGGCAATAAAATTGCGGTGGCTGATGATTTTAATAAAAAATCGGCTGAACAAATGGCTTCTGAAAAAGCTTTGGTGGTTTTGGGCATTCGGATTGAAGAGGAGGAGGATTGATGATTTGCGAAGAGCAAAAAGGAAAGGGCAAAACTCGGTTGGTGAGTTTTGCCCTTTGTTTTTAGTGAAAAAGAGTAGAAAGTTAACAATACTGAGGGGGTGCTAAAAACCTAACCATTTGGTTATTAAACACCAATAATAACTACCTTTGAGCCAAAGATAATGTTAAATTTTGACCATACTATCCTTCGCTGTCCCAATTCGAGCGAAAATCTGACGCTTTTACCTTTTGAGGAGATTAAACATTTAGTGACCTGAAAAGCTACTTGACATAGTCTAAGTATGATAAATGGTGAAGAACCATTGAGTATATACAGCGTCAATGTGAATTTTTGGATGTGGCACGGAGCAGTTACTATCATGGGATTGAACCACGTCGAGAAAGTGGTGAAAATTTAGCCATCATGTTAGAGATGGATAAACTGTACTTAGAATATCCATATTTTGGTGCAAGACGTATGTTGATTCATCTACCAGACGAGTATAAAGATTTGAATATCAAGCGCATACGAAGATTGATGCGTTTAATCGGTTTAGAGGCTATTTATCCCCCGCCCAAAACAAGTCAAGCAGATAAAGCGCATGAAAAGTATCCATATTTGCTGCGGCATGTTAAAATAACGTATCCAAATCAAGTATGGAGTACCGATATTACTTATGTACCGATGCCGAATGGTTTTATGTATTTATGTGCGATAATGGACTGGTATAGTCGTATGATACTCTCCTGGTCACTATCCAATACGATGACAGTTGAATTTTGTGTTGAAGTGTTGGAACAAGCCTTGATGCGTTATCCGAAACCACATATATTTAATACAGATCAGGGCAGTCAATTTACATCCAAAATATTTACTAAAATATTGAAAGACAATGAGATAAATATCAGTATGAATGGAAAAGGGCGTGCCACCGACAATGTGTATATTGAAAGATTTTGGCGTGACATTAAATATAATTGCATCTATTTACACGCCTTTGAAACTGCGCCAGCACTCTATAAGGGCATTGAAGAGTACGTGTTTAAACATTGTTACAGACACAAACATTCATCTTTGGGCTATCAATTACCTGCATCTGTTTATCAATGGTAATTTTTTTAGCTTTTGCTTGTTTTTGTCATCACTTAGGGCTATTTTTGATATGCACAAAATACATGGCTTCATTGTAGGAGGGAGGGCTTTTGCTCACCCTTCACTCTGAAGAAATATTTGTCTTTTTTTATCTAATCAATTAACAATCCGCCCTTTCTCTGTCCAACCTCTGGGGTACACTTCAAAGATTATTAGCTCGAACACACAATAATATTCTGCAAAAAAAAATCGCATCTTACCTTTTGAGACAACCTCTTGTTGCTACCTACCTAATCGGCATCAAAACAGCATTTGAAAACAAAAACTTACCTTGATACCAAAACGCTCTGTACAACGGATTGTCCACCATATACACCACCGAACCACGCCGCATCGTTTGCACCGAAAAGACCGAAGTGCCTTTAAGTTGTGTCCGCAAACGATAACCGACAAAGCCCAACGGTTTGACTTTATCATCAATATAACCCACATTATGGGCATTTTTCAAAGGCGGATAAGCGGCATTGCTTGTTTTTAATGAAAAATAATAATCAGGCAAACCATACGCCAACGGATGCGTATTGTCAATCACCGTTTTATAAATTGCCCCTGGAATGCCATCGCTCAAACCATCGCGTTCATATTCATCGAAGTGCATATAGCGGCGTTTGAGGTCTTCGGTTTCGGCAGTTGTCTCCGCCGTTTCTTTTTCTTTCTTAGATGTATATTTGGTGAGTTCAAAGCCCTTTTTGTCTTCAAAAGCATTCAAGGCTTCGCCAATGAGAATCAAGCGACCACCTTCACTCACCCATGTTTTGAGTTTTTCCAACTTACCTGAATCGAGATTTGAATAACCACCATCTGTCATACATACGACATTGAAATTGCTTAATTTAACCCGATTCAAATCTGTTAATTTCACTTGTGTCACAGCGATATTCAAGTCTTGTTCAAAGTAATGCCACATCTGCCCATAGCTGTTATTGTCAACGTCATCGTCAAAAATAATGGCAACATTCGGCTTGAGCAACAAATCAAACCTGCCCGACCCGAAGTCCGCACCCGCGTCGGCAAAACCTGTCGAAACCGAAGTCAAGTCTTGGTCATTGAGCAATGCCGCTGCCGTTATTTCTCTATCAAAACGCTCTTTTACTGAGGAGTTGTCGCCACGTGTAATAATGAGTGTTCCACGCGCAAACTTCTTTCCTTCAACCTCAAAAGGCACACTTGCCGCTCTGATTTTGATGCCTTTCTGTAGTAAACTTGCCGCAAAACGAGCGTTGTTCAAACCAGTCCATGTAGCGATATAAGCATACGGTTTGCTATCTGGTTTTTGAATTAAAGGAAACGTTTTATTTGTAAAAACTTGGCTCACATCAATGCGCTCCTTGGTTGCAAAAGTTTCTAAACCAAAAGCATGAGGCAATGCCCACGCCGTAATGTCATACGTTGCCGAATCCACCAGTTCCGGTTCTGGCTCAAAAAGGATTTGCGTCAAAACGGCAAGCGGTTGATAGGCAGAAACCACCAAATCTTCCTCCGAAATACTGAGGGGGGTGTTTTCCTTGCCCGTCACATAGTCATAAGCCGTCGTTGAGCGTTTGCCTGTGATGCGACCGTATTTGATGTGGTGTTTGTCCAACAAATCCGTCAAAGCCTTGACTTTATTACGTGGGTTTGAGCCTTTAACAATGTAAGTTTTGTAAGCACCAGGCGGATTTGAAGATGATTTTTTAAAGAAATCTTGAAAATTGTCGCACAAACGCGCCGCATTTTTTGAAGAAATTTCAATCGTTGACAATGCCGTTGTGAGATGATGCGCGATGCGGTCTTTCAGCGTCAATACATTGCCACTTTCCGTCATAATCGCTCGACCTGCGCCAATGCCACCCTGCTCATAAGTCATGCCTATTGCACCATTGTAGGTCGGATACGTATCGCCATAACTCGGATAAAACAGGTCAAAGGTTTCTTTTGTGAAATACAACCAACCTTCTTTATCAAAGTATTTTGCATGGTTTTTGCCAATTTCTACTTGGAAATCGCGCTGAAACGGTGTAATGTATTTGTGATAAGGCTGTGCCGCAGGTGCAAAATAGTAAGGCGAATTGTAACCCATCTCATGGAAATCTGGCACAACATGCGGCAACCACGCCTTATAAACTGCCATACGTTGTTGCGATTCAATTTGGGACAACCACGCCCAATCTCGATTAAGGTCAAAATAGTAATGATTGACACGTCCACCGGGCCAAGGCTCGCGGTGTTCACGTGCATCAGGCGATATATTCGGCACTTTGTCCGAGGCATTGTTGTTCCAATGCGTATAACGATGATAACCATCGGGATTGACACAAGGATCAATGATAACGACGGTATTTTTCAACCATTCTTTAGAGTCCAAACGACTGGTATTCAACAGATTATACAGAACCAAAACAGACGACTCGCTACTCGCAGGTTCATTGCCATGCACATTCATAGACAACCAAACGATTGTAATGTCCGCTACTGACGGGTCCGCTTTGCCGCCTTCAACACCTGCTCGAGCGAGGTTATTGAGCCGAATTTTCTCTAAATTTGCCAAATTTTCTTTTGAAGACACAATGGCATAGAGCAACGGACGCATTTGATTCGTTTTGCCATATTCATTGAGTTGAATAAGATCAGAATTGGCGGCTGCATGACGAAAATAATCCACTGTCAAATTGTGTGGTGTAAATTGCTCACCATATTTATGCGGCATAAACTCTTCTGGAGACAATAGTTTTTGTGAAAAAAGGCGACCCGAAGGCGACAAAAGCGTAACACAAAAAGTAAACAAGACAAAAAGCTTGGTCATTTGTTTCATATAAATTGGTTTGAACGTTTGTTATAAAAAGAAAAGCTTTGAAAGGAGGTGCGATTTTAATAGAAAATTGAGAGAAAATTGAGGGAATGCTTTTAATTTAGATAAAAAGCATAAAATTAGAAGTAGATTAAACGTGAGTGTTAGGATTTTAAATCTCTTTGCCAAGATTTCTTTCTTATACTTTCAATTGTAATTTATTTTAACAAATCAGCAATCTTCTCCTCAACTTCCTCAAACCCAAATCCCCTCAGTATCCTTGTCATTTTTGCTTGAATATCGGTATTACACAAATTACCAATCGTGCCTTCATGCGTATGTTCCACAACTTTGTCCGTTGTAAAGGTTTGATTTTCAACAGATTCACCAATTTGCTTATACGCATCGCGGAAAGGCACCCCCTTCAGTACAAGGCGGTTGACTTCCTCGACGGTAAACAGGTATTTGTATTTATCATCGGCTAAAATATTGTCTTTGACGATGATGTGCTTCATCATAAACTCCGTCATTGCCAACACATTTTTAACCTCATCGAGCGCAGGGAATATCACTTCTTTCAACAATTGAAAATCCCGATGATAACCACTTGGCAAATTACTTGTCAACAAAGCGACTTCCGTAGGCAGACTTTGCAAACGGTTTGCTTTGGCACGTATTAACTCAAAAACATCGGGGTTCTTCTTATGCGGCATGATACTCGAACCTGTTGTCAATTCAGGTGGCAAAGTGATAAAGTCAAAATTTTGATTGATATACAAAGTAATATCCATAGCCAGTTTCGACAATGTATGACCCAAAGCCGCCAAACCAAAGGCAACAAATTGCTCTGATTTACCGCGTCCCATTTGTGCAGCAACAACATTATAATTCAAATCATCGAATCCCAAAAGCTCCGTTGTCCGCCTTCTATTTATCGGCAAACTTGAGCCATAACCTGCGGCAGACCCTAAAGGATTTTGATTCACAATTTTAAAAACTGCTTGCCACAACTGCACATCATCGGTCAATGTTTCGGCATAAGCCCCGAACCACAAACCAAAACTCGACGGCATCGCTACCTGTAAATGGGTATAACCGGGCAACAAAACATTTTTATACTTTTCGCTTTGCGCAATCAAGGTGTCAAACAAAGAAGTCACCCCCTCAGTAACCGAGCGAATTTCAGCGCGAAAGAACAGTTTTAAGTCAACCAACACTTGGTCGTTGCGGCTCCGAGCAGAGTGAATACGTTTGCCCATATCACCCAATTGTTGCGTCAACAAAAATTCTACTTGTGAATGTACGTCTTCGACCCCCTCAGTAATTTCGAATTTTTCAGCGACTGCATCGCGGTAAAGTTGTTTCAAAACCACGCTAAGTGCCTGATATTCAACCTCTTCGAGTAACCCAACTTCTAAAAGCATTTGTGTATGCGCTAATGAACCAAGTATGTCGAAAGGAGCGAGACGCAAATCCATTTCACGGTCACGTCCAACTGTAAATGCTTCAACTGCTTGGTTGGTAGAAAAGTCTTTTTGCCAAAGTTTCATAATAGATAATAATTGGTGATTGAAAAAAGTGGTGTCTTATTTTGAGGCGCAAAGTTCACAATTTTGATGGAATTTTGAAGAAATACGTATAATATCTTGGTATAGACAAATATATGTTATGTTTTATCTCTATAAATAAAATACCAAAAATACCTTAAAAAGCACGTATTTACCCTTGATTTTGTCATAAAAAAAACAAACCTTTGCATATCCTACCTGTGAACAGTTGCTGAAACATAAATTAACTATTTTTTGCAACCGAACTTACATAATCACTTCATTTCTCCGACTATATATTTACTGAATTTATTAAACTTTAATCAATGCTTATTTTTGGAATCAAAACTTACTGTACTATCCATTTCAAATATCACAACAATTCGTTTTAATATATAACAGCGCAACATTTCAATGAAAGGTTGCGCCCCTGTATTTCCCTCTATGCCAACTGATTATGAGAGAGCAATGGACTTATAACCTGTTCCAGTCCCGAATTGTAACCCATGTCGCCTCCTTCGGGAGGCAAAAATATATTTGATTAAGAGGTGAAAGGAAAGCGGTGTAAGTGATTTACTAAAGCAACGACAGGCGTTTGACGCGCCTGTCGTTTTTTTTTTGTTATTGGTTATTAGTCGCCTGACTAATAACCAACTACAAATACATCGCCTCTACTAAAAACTGATTCATTGGTTGAGCGGCTTCAAAATGCCCCCTCAGTATAGAGACGAAATCGTCTTGCAAAGCCATTTTAGGCTCAATATTTTTGCCCCAATAGAACTGCTTATTGGCTATAAGTGGTTGTATTTCAAGGAATTCTGCAAATTCGGGTGTTAATCGCTTGTTCGCTTCTCCTTTTATGGTTTCCCATTTCTCCACAAATTCAGGCGCATTTAATAGACTTAAAAAGCGGTCGTGATTGTCCATAATATAACGCCGCACACGCAACAACATCTCTTTTTCTTCAAAAAAATAGGCACCACCTGCTAAAAACGACTCACCCGAAGACACCTGTAAATAATGCCCTGGATAGAGTTTATCCTTCGTGCCAAAGCGCGAAATGGACGCCGACAGGTGTTCTTTATAAGGTCTTTTGTCCTTTGCGAAACGAATATCCCTGTTGATACGAAACAACATTTGCTTAGATGGCACAAGTACAAGGTCAGGTTCAGAGTCGTGTAATGCAGCAACGACAGCTTCAACAAGGCGCAAAAAAGGCTCTTTTACGTCACGTTCATAGCGTTTTTTGTTGGCATGAAACCATTCACGTTCATTATTGAGTGCGAGGTCAGAAAAAAAATCGAAATAGGCTTGACTTAATATAGGCATTTTTTTAATGATAAATGATGAGTTATGAATGATGAATTTTTCCAGTACAGTAAGGGTATTCTAATAAAACCCTTGTAAGGAATAATGAAAAATAAATTACCAAAATTTAACCTGCAAAGCACTTGGAAAACAACGTTTTGCAAATTCATCATTTATCATTCATCATTCATCATTACCTTTATGGTTGATAAATTCTATTTTTGCTCAAAAATAAGTTTTTTCTAAAAAGTAATCACTCATTTTAAAACTTTTGTTTCACTAAAATCAAATTGTTTTAAATATTAAATCAAATCACATCTAATGAAAAGTGTAAAAAATCGCCTGTTTTCCCTTGTTTTTTGCTTATTGTCCTTGACTTCGTGTCTTTTTTTGTTGGAAAGTTGTGATACACAACAAAAGGCAATTGTTGTGAAATCCGCAACGACACCCATTGATTTTAGCCATCCTTTGAGCTTTCAAGATGCCAAAGACTCGTTCCGTTTAGCGTTTTACAATGTCGAAAACCTATTCGATACGATAGATTCACCTAATACACTTGACTCGGAATACATGCCCAATTCCAGCTTGAAATGGAATACACAACGTTATTTTGCTAAAGAGAAAAACATCGCGCGTGTTGTCGAAGCCATGAACTTTCCGACGATTATGGGTATGGCAGAGGTCGAAAATCGTCGTGTTATCGAGGATTTAATCGCTCAACCTGCTCTTGAATCAAAAAATTACGGCATTGCTCATTTTGAAAGTCCCGATGAACGCGGCATTGATGTAGCGATGATTTATCGAAAATCAGAGTTTGACGTTAAAAAACAAAAAACGCACACCATTAAATTCCCAAATTCCGATGATAAAACCCGCGACATACTCGAAGTGAGCGGCATACTGAGGGGGGGCATTGAATTGACTGTTTTTGTCAATCACTTCCCAAGTCGGCGAGGTGGTGCCGAGGCAAGCGAACCCAGTCGAGTTTATGTCGCTTCGGTGCTGCGCAAAGCAGTGGATTCATTGTTTCAAAAAAATCCGAATGCACATATCGTCATCATGGGTGATTTCAACGACGAACCTAATAATAATAGTTTGACAAAAACTTTGGGCGCAGCAGAGTGGCAACGTGAAACGGCTAAAGATGTGCCGTCGGCGGCTCTTTACAATTTGGGTGCAGCTATTAAACGCCGTGGCGAAGGCACTGAATACTATCGCGGTTGGGATGTGCTTGACCAAATCATTGTCAGTGGTACGTTTCTCGATGCCCGTTCAAAAACAATCACAAGTGATGAAGAGACCGTTTTCAACCCTGATTTTATCATTTTTAAAGATAAAGCAGGCAATCGTTTACCGAATCGGACTTATACAGGACCGATTTATCGCGGTGGTTTTAGTGACCATTTCCCTGTTTTTATTAATATTTATGTGAAGTAAGCTTTCCTACGTTCGGGGAGCTTCTGAAGCTCCCCGAACGTCTTCTTCGACATAAAACCTATATTACCAACATCTAATACATTAAATAATATGTCAAATGTAAAATTCCAACACACCGTAGCCGAGCGTTTTCTTCGTTACGTTCAGATAGATACACAAGCCGACCCGATGAGCGACACCACGCCGTCGAGCGAAAAACAAAAAAATCTAAGCCGTCTTTTGGTCGAAGAACTCAAAGCGATGGGCATTGAAGATGCCGAAATGGATAAACATGGCTACGTTTATGCCACCGTTCCAGCCAATACCGACAAGCCGAATGTGCCGACGATTTGTTTTTGTAGCCATGTAGATACGGCTCCAGATGCGAGTGGAACGGGTGTAAATCCCATTGTTCACCCCAATTATCAAGGACAAGACATTGTTTTGCCCGACGACACGACACAAGTTATTCGGTTGTCGGATTATCCGTATTTGAAAACACAAATGGGTAACGATATTATTACGGCAAGCGGCTTGACGTTGTTGGGTTCAGACGATAAATCAGGCGTGGCTGAAATTATGGACGCTGTTTTCCAATTACTCAACACCCCCTCAGTAAAACACGGCAAAATTCGCGTTTTGTTTACACCTGATGAAGAAATTGGGCGTGGTGTGGACAAAGTGGATATGCAAAAACTCGGTGCTGACTTCGGTTACACCCTCGACGGTGGACCGATTGGCGACATCGAAAACGAAACATTTTCAGCTGATAGTGCAAAAATTACGATTCAAGGCGTGTCCGCACATCCAGGTTATGCCAAGGGCAAAATGGAAAATGCAATTAAAATTGCTTCTGACATCGTGGCGGCTTTGCCCAAAGACCATTTGACACCCGAAACAACGGAAGGCAAACAGGGCTTTATTCATCCTGTAAAAATCGAGGGCAGCTTGGAAAATGCTTCAATTTCCTTCATTTTACGTGATTTTGATGATGTTTTATTGGCTGAAAAGGCGACAATACTGAGGGGTATCATGGACAAAGTGATGGCAAATTATTCGTTTTCAAAAGCCGAATTGACCGTAAAAGAGCAATATCGCAACATGAAAGTAATGCTCGATAAATATCCACACGTTACTGAATATGCCATTGAAGCGACAAAACGAGCTGGTTTAACACCCAAATTAGGCTCTATTCGCGGTGGAACGGATGGTTCACGCCTATCATTTATGGGCTTGCCCTGTCCAAATTTGTTTGCTGGCGAACAAGCGATTCACTCACGGCATGAGTTTGTGTCCATCCAAGACATGGAAAAGTCGGTAGAGATGATTGTACAGCTTTGCGCTATTTGGGAAGAGCATTAATTCGCAGTAGGTATAGTAGACAGAAATTCAATTGGTTTTTTATTTTTTTTTGCAAAAAAAAAGCAAAAACCAATTGAATTTCTGTCTACTATACCTTATTTCTTCTCGTTTTTCAGGTAAAAGACTATAAAACACTAAAAAAGTTAGTACTAGCCTTTTGGAACCGCCCCAGCAAAAAATTATAGATTCAACCAATAAGTACACTTCAACACCAATGCCCGATTTTTCGACTCAAATGCTCGATAACCTAATGCCCTGTCGTCTTCTGCAAAATAATTATTGGTATAAACGATGAATAAATCGCTGACAGGGGCAAAACGCCATTGAAAACGGGCATTCATATTGACATTATTGATTTGGTTGTTGTATTGTAAAAACGTTGTGAAATAGATATTGCGTGTAAATGAGAAATCAAAACGCGGTCCAATGAGCAATAATTGACGGTCATTAAACCCTTCGGGCAAAGCTATTCTATTGTAATTCACATCCAAACTGAACAAACCATAAGGTTGCCAACGATAAGTGAGCAAAGCACTGATGGCTTGAATATTACCATTGAAATATTGCCCAAAACGCCCTTCAACTTTGACAGAAAAGTGGTGACGCGGATTGCTGCTGTAAGTGAATCGCGTACTGCGATAGGTATAAGCCGATCCTTGCGGCAATGTCTTTCCGCTTGTATTTGTTGGGTCAAAAGGTTTGAAAAGGTAAGTGTAATCCCATCGAACAGGCGTTACAGAGAGGCTCGAGTTGTTTTGAAAACTAACCACGAAACGCAAAGGCGAAAAATCGCGATCCGTCAAGCGGTTGTCAGACAGTCGCCAACGTACGTCACTATCCATGCCTGCACTCCAACGGTTGATGTATTGCGATTTTGGATAAAAAACGAAGTTGAAATTTGGGGTAGAACGATAGTAATCTTTACGCGGAACATAACCTGTTGACTCTCCCGCATAACCGCTGCCGACACTTTCGATACTTGACGAAAAATTAAAATTATTATTTTCATAGCCAATCGCAGCAGCGGCGGCATAAGGTTGTTCCTTAGGTGTCGGCGTTAGTGAACGATGGAGAAACGCCTTGCCTTGCCACAAACCGTCTTTTGAAGCGAGGTTATAATCCAAGCCGACGATGCGGTTGAAATCGTTTGGGTTTTGTTGCCAAAGGTTTTTACCGTCTGCATCAGTTTTGAAATCCTGTTTGTTAACAAAAAGGAAATTGACGGTTGAACGGGTGAATACCTTTCTCTGAACTGCTGTTGCAAAAAAATTGGTGGCTTCGATTTTCAAGTCTTTGCGCCCATTGGTTTGCATATCGAGTACACCGACACGCCAGTTTTTATCGATTTTACCCGTCAAACGGGCGCCTGCGATGATGGGTACTTTGACTGTATTTCCCACAGAATCCGTTGCCAAACCAATACGCCTTGAAAAGAAAGGATTGATATTTTCGAAACCAAAAGCACCGAATAAATCAGAGTTTTCAAGGAAAAATTGCCGTCTTTCAGGGAAAAAGAGTTCAAAACGGCTTAAGTTGGTTTGCTGTTTATCCACTTCGACCTGTGCAAAATCAGGATTTGCTGTCAAATCCAAATTCAAAGAAGAGGTAATAGCGACCTTTGCATCGAAACCAACACCTCCCTCTGTATGACGCGGTGTTTTCGCCACAACATCCTTTGAGGTCGAACCGAGTAGGTAAGGAATGAACGAGACATTGCGGCTCGCAGGCTGGGGTGGCGCATCCTCCCAAATGATTTTACCCGTAAAAGCGACGTTGTTGCCACTCGCAAAACGCGGCAAAGGAGCCCAATTGGAGCGTTCGGCTTGCGGTCGGCTTTGGTCATACCGAAAAAAATTGGCGCGCCATTCGTTTGTGACGCCGTCAAGAGTTTTATAACGCAGCGTTTTGAATGGGATAGCCATTTCAATGGTAAAAAAGTCGGGTTCGTTTTGGACTTCCGAAAACCATTTATTGTCCCAATCAGTTGTAAAATCAGAACCATTAGAAATCAAGCCCTCGCGCTGAACACCCATAGGACTGACAACAAAACTAAAACCATTCTGCTGGTCTTTAAATGGGTCTAAAATAAGCCCAAACAAATCGGTAGAACCTGGCGGGAAATCACGCCTAAGCGACTGAACGATATAGCTGCTTTTTTTCTGATAACACTTAGCTCCAATATATAAGTTGTTGTCATCAAAAGTAATACGCACTTCTGTTTTAGTAATTGCCAACGAAGTGTCATAGGGAACACTTTCCCAAAAAGGACTGCTGAGTTCGGCACGTTGCCAATCCGATTCGTCCAATTTGCCATCGAGCGTTATTTTGGCAAGGGCTTTTTTGATGTGAATATTTGGCGGTTCAGCAGGTTTGTGGGTGCTATGTTGCCCAAAAAGCGTTATTGAGAAAACGAGAAAAAGTAAAGTGACGTAAGGTGATAATGTGGACATGATGTGGTTGCGGAAGCGATTAAAATTGGTGACTTATTTCGGAGGCAAAGGTATCTTTTATGATTCTTAACCCAACCTTTTGAATGATGAGGTATGTCTTTAAATATATCAATTTGTCGAATAATCGCTCATTTTCTAAAAATTTAAACTTAAAATATTATGAAACAGCTTGTTATTTCATTTTTCATGCTTTTGTTCGTCAGTTGTACACGTTGCCCCGATGAAGTGATACCTCAAAATAGCCTCAAAATTGACTTCTCGAATTTAACAGTTGGTCAAGAAAGCCGTTACGCTCTTTTAACGGCTCAAAAATATTGGTCAGAGAGTGATACGACTTATAAAAATGGCAACGATACGCTTATTTTGCGTATCGAGTCACAAGACGAATTTGGTTTTAAAGTATCAGAATCGCATACAAGTTTGAAGATTGCTACTTTTGAATACTATTTCAAAGTGGTAGGCGACAGCCTCTTTGTGAAGCCTTTGCCACAAATGAGCTTTTTGAATAGTATGGTTTTTCCCGCCGTTCCTAAAAGTTATTTTCTTAAAGATACAGGTCAACCTGTTTTGGAATTGAATAGATGGTGGTTGCCAAAAGATGTCGGTATTACTGAGGGGGTCGGTCGAGCCTTGAATGTGCGCATCAACAATATTTTATACGATAAAACGCTGGTTGATTACAATTTCAAACCCGTTGTTGTTGATGGTCAAGCGATTGTGAAGATATATTCACGTACAAAAGGCTTCATTAGTTTTCAAGCTGTGGGCGGTTTTTCACAGACGGGGACGATGTATAATCTATTTTAGGACATAAAGGTGGACGAGGATATGTTCCTGTACCCCTAATTCTTAACAAATGATATAATTTTTTACACATAAAGAGGAAAGTTAATCCTAAGAAATAGCCAAATTTGCCCCCTAAAAAATAATCATTGCGGACTTACTACAAAATACTGCTATTCTTCAGACGGCAACCTCGATATATCAATTGGTTTATCAAGTCGGCGATTGCGCTGCTTTTTGGTCTATTGTTGTGGTATGATATTTTTGATCGTGAGGACTTTCAAGAGATAAAGCACCTTTTTTTTACGGAACTCAAAGGAGAAAACGTATATTGGTTGGTCGCTTGCGTAGTGCTTATGCCTTTGAATTGGGCAGCAGAAACCATCAAATGGGGCTTTTTGGTGCGTCGGGTACAAGATGTTACGTTTTGGCAGGCTTATAAAGCTGTTTTTGCAGGCATCACCACATCTTTGTTTTTGCCCAATCGCGTAGGTGATTTTGGTGGACGTATTTTATTTTTAAAATCAAAAAATGCAATGAAAGTGGTTGTCTCCACTTTTGTTGGTAGTTGGGCGCAACAGCTTATTTTGATTTCGTTTGGCTTTTTGGGCTTTACCTATTTTTTAGTCATTTTGTGGCATGTTGACCGCATCATCCTTGATCTTGTAGTCGCTTTAGGGGTCGGATTTGTTATAATTTTGTTATTTATGTTCCTAAACCTCGAAATCTTTGTGCCAGTTTTCCGAAAAATACGTCTAATATATAAGTTTCCTCGCCTCATCAAAAGCGTGAATGTGCTTAGGCAATATTCCCGCCGCGAACTGTTGCGGACGCTTTTATGGGCGTTCATACGTTATGTCATTTATTCGATACAGTACTTTTTGATATTGCGATTTTTCGGCATTGACGTTGACATACTGAGGGGGGCATCTTGCATCGCAACTATTTACTTGTTGCAAACATCCATACCCTTACCGCCCATCGTAGGTTTATTAGCAAGGGGTGAAATAGCGTTGAAGATTTGGGGCATTTTTAGTGCCAACGAATTGAGTATCTTAGCGGCAACCTTCACACTTTGGGTAATAAACCTCATTTTTCCAGCGTTAATAGGGTTATTATTGATACTAAAGTTAAATGTTTTAAAATCTCTTGGTTACGAGAAAAAATCACAACATAATGAAATTAATGAATCATCTGAATCCAATTAAGCAATCTCTTTTCCTCTTTGCCTTTGTCGCAACGATGGCTTTTATGCCTCATTTCCCCCCCCCCCAGTATGGGATAGACGCAGCACCTTTTTCGACGCAAACGGTTGAAAATAATGCTTTTCAAAACGGCGAGGAATTGGTATATAAAATTTACTACAATCTCAATTTCGTCTGGATTCCTGCGGGCGAAGTGGTTTTCCGCGTGGACGACGAAGGTTCTCGCTATCATCTTTCGGCAGAAGGTCGGACGTATTCGAGCTATGAATGGTTTTATAAAGCCTATAACAAACTCGATAGTTATGTAGATAAAAACACCCTTTTGCCACAAACAAGCATCCGTTGGGTCAAGGAAAATCGCTATAAACTATATGATAAAGTACAGTATGACCAGAAGAACCGCACAGCTCAATACGAGCGTGGCGACACAAAAGAGGCTGTTGAAAAACGCGGCTCAATTAAATTGACAGATGCCATGCACGATTTGTTGAGTGCCATTTATTATAGCCGTACACTTGATTATGCACATGCCAAAGAAGGTCAAGACTTCCCGATGAAAGTGATGCTGGATGAAGAAACCTTTCCACTGCAATATCGCTATATGGGCAAAGAAGAAAAAAACATACGTGGTTTGGGCAAGTATTCGACGATGAGATTTGTGCCGCAACTTGTAGCAGGTAATGTGTTTAAAGAAAATTCTCAAATGAAAATTTGGGCAACCGATGACAGTAATAAACTGCCTTTGATGATTGAGTCGCCTGTATCAGTCGGTTCTGTAAAAGTTGTTTTGAAGAGTTATAAAGGCTTGAAATACAATATGGATTCTAAAAAAGATTAGTTGTATTGTTGGTATTTTTGAATTGTTAAAATGGCTGTATGGAGGAAAATCCGTACAGCCATTTTAACAATTCAAAAATTAAATTTAATCATTCGGCACAACCTCATTGAGCGTACTCGTTATTTTTTTAACAATTCGAATATGGTTAAAGAATTCTCTGGCAATAATCCGAATGACAGTATAGGTTGGAATGGCGAGAATCATGCCGCCAATACCACCAATTTTTGCACCGACCAACGTAACAATGAATATTTCTAAGGGATGTGCCGCTACCCTATTTGAGAAAATAGCCGGTTGCATAATCCAATCATTTATGAACTGCATGATTCCAAACAAAAAGGTAACTTTGAAAAGCATCGGCACTGTTTGAGCATAAAAGTCCAAAGACAAACTCGATGAAATCGTAATAAACAAGGCAAATGCACAGCCTAGCATAGGGCCCAAATATGGCACAATATTGATAAGTGCAGCAAAAATGGCTATCAAAAGGGCATTTTCGATGCCCATAATCCACAATGAAATGGACAAAAAGAAAACAACAAAACCCATCTGCAATAGCAATCCACTGAAATAACGCGACAACATAGTCGCGGTGTCACTTATCGCCTCACGAACGTTCGCATCGTATTGATCTGGAACGAGTTGCGCCATAAACTCTGTAAACATATTTCGTTCTTTTAGGAAAAAGAATGAAATAAATATCACTGAAACAGTACCAATCGCCAAGCTGCTTGCCATCAAGAGGATGTTTCTGAAAAAATCGCTGACCAAGGAAGGCGAATACCAAGCGGAAAACGAATGCTCCAATGCCATCAATATATCTTCTTTGGGTTTTATCAAACCAAACCGGTGCCCCCAATTCGTGAGTTGTTTGAGCGGGAGTTCAAGCCCTTTTGTAAACGCATCATAGTCAATTTTCGATAAATTATTGGCTTGTGCAACAACCAATGGGACGAAAATAGAAACCAACGAAAAGATAATAAAAATAAAAAAAGCGAGTACCAACAACGCAGATACTGAGGGGGGTAAATGCCGCTTGCCAATGCGCACACGTTGGTACAAAAAACGCATAAGCGGCTGTCCAAGCATCGAAACCACCCAAGCGATAAGCACATAAGCGACAATATCGCTGAAATACCAGATAATGGCACCTGCCACCATAAGAGAAAAGACTATGGCGAAGTTGCGTTGCGTCAAATTCATATCGCAGATTTAAACGAGTTTGATGGATTGCTTTGATTGTGCTGATTGAACATTTTGAATCAGTTTTACTTCAGTTTCTCATTTTGGGCATGACGTATTTTATCTCTCTTCGTCTTTTTGTCCAAATTTTTTTCCAAAGCAGCGGTCAAATTTACACCTGTTTGGTTAGCCAGACAAATTAATACGAACAAAACATCTGCCATTTCGTCCGCTAAATCGTCTTGTGCGGTTGCTGCCAATTCTGGGGTTTTAAATGATTGCTCGCCATAGAGCCTTGACATCAGCCTTGCGACTTCACCAACTTCTTCTGTTAGAATTGCCATATTGGTCAATTCGTTGTAGTAACGGATGCCAATGGTCTTTATCCATTCGTCAACGGTTTGTTGAGCTTGTTCGATGGTCATATTCATTTAATGATGAATGATAAATGATGAATATTAAAATGCAAAACCTAAAGGTATTTATCATTTATCGTTCATCATTACTTAAAAAAGGTCTTTACAATCGGTTTCATCACGCCCACCCAAAGTCCATATTGTTTACCCGAAGGGTGCAGACCATCGCCAGCCACAAGGCTTGGGTCATTGAGTCCTTCCCTTGAAATGGGCGTAATTTGAGCATAAGCAACGCCCATGGAGCGTGTAATCGCTTCATTTGCTGCATTATATTGGTCAATACCCGTGCTGATAGATTGTCGCCCGCCGCCGAAAGGTGTGTAGGCATAATCGGGAATGGAAACCACTATAACGCGTTCTTTTTTGCCGCCCGCAAACTTTATAGCACGCTGTAAAAGGGTTGTAAACGACGGTTTATAGTCCTCAACGGAACGTCCACGATATTGGTTATTGACCCCAATCAGCAACGAAACCATGTCAAAAGTATCGGTTGCGGTCAATCCAAAAGCTGTAATGCCGCTTTCGAGTTCATCGGTCGTCCAGCCTGTGCGAGCGACTATTTTGACTGTACCGATGTTGATGCCGTCGGTTTTTAGACTGTCTGCCAATTGGTTCGGAAAACGTTCCGCCTCCTTGACGCTTTCGCCAATGGTGTAAGAGTCGCCGAGGGCGAGGTAAGTGAAAGTGGAATCTTTTGTCATTGTTATCGGGTCCGGTACTGAGGGGGCTGATTTTTTAGTGCAATTCCAAGCAAAACATGCCAAAAAGATGGTTAATCGGAGCATTGTCGTTTATTTTTATAGGTCAAAATCAAAATCTGAGTCGTAGTGCAAGGTCTCTTGCAAACCCAGTATCATATCACTATACGAATGCATGAGCAAATCAGATTGCTCAATCTTGAAAAGCTCGATATAAAAACGACATTGTTCGTACAAAACTTCGGCACTCAATACGCGTGTTGTATTTTCAGAATTGATGGCTTCAATTTCTACAAAATGTCCCAAACCCTGCACTTCATCAATATGAAATTTGACATTTTCGATAAAGTAAATCTGCCTTTTTTTATCTACAACCGTCAAAATACCGACTGAATCGGTTAATATTTTCTTCAAAGAAGCTGCTTCCGTAGGTGTTTTGAACAAAGTGACATCGCTTTGTTTGGGTCCTGATTGATTGGGACGATTGTAGTGAATCAAGGTATTTTCGATATTGCCTTCACGCAGTTTTAGCCGCCCTGTGGGTACTCGGAAATAAGTATCAATCTGATGGTCAATACCTCTGAAATCCGCGTTTTGCGCCTTCAATATCGTTTCGATACTGAGGGGGTCGTGGCAACGGGCTTTTATTTCGATTAGTAAGCGGTTCATCTTTATTGGTTTGAAGCACAGGAATCGTAAACAGAAATTTGAATAGTTTTTGTTTTTTTTTGCAAAAAAAAACAAAAACTATTCAAATTTATGTTTACGATT
>JAYVFS010000293.1:0-25697 GCA_043772905.1 Saprospiraceae bacterium
GACAATCAAATGTTTAAATCCATTAAATGTCGTCTGACCATCGTAACCGATTTTTTAAATGACCGTTTCAATACCAGACATCTTCCTACTTTTGAGAAATAATTTATTGCGAAATCAAATTCTAAAATTCTATTGTTTGTGGAAAAACTAAATAAATACAGCCAAGCTGTTACCCAAGACCCAACTCAACCTGGTGCGCAAGCTATGCTTCACGCCATTGGTTTGACTGACGAAGACTTCAAAAAAGCCCAAGTCGGCATTGTTTCGACGGGTTGGGAAGGCAATCCTTGCAATATGCACCTCAATTCATTGGCAGCAGATATCAAAGTAGGAGTCAATAAAGCTGATTTAGTCGGTTTGATTTTTCATACGATCGGTGTCTCTGACGGCATTTCGATGGGTACAGATGGTATGCGTTACTCTCTTGTTAGTCGTGATATTATTGCAGATTCTATTGAAACCGTAGTAGGCGCACAATGGTATGATGCTGTTGTGGCGGTTGTCGGTTGCGACAAAAATATGCCAGGTGCCATGATGGGTATCGCGCGGTTGAATCGTCCGTCTATTTTAGTTTATGGTGGTACAATTGCGCCAGGTTTCTATAAAGGTGAAAAATTAGACATCGTTTCTGCTTTTGAAGCCTTAGGCAAAAGAGTTGCGGGAACGATTTCAGATGAAGATTTTAGCGGTGTTGTCCACAATGCAATCCCTGGTGCAGGTGCTTGTGGTGGTATGTACACAGCAAACACCATGGCTTCGGCAATCGAGGCAATGGGTATGGCTTTACCTGGCAATGCGTCAAATCCAGCCGTTAGCAAAAACAAACGCGAAGAATGTGACCGCATTGGTGCAGCTATTCGCAATTTGTTGGAAAAAAATATCTGTCCGAGAGACATTATGACACGCAAGGCATTTGAAAATGCTTTTGTCGTATTAACCGTTTTAGGTGGTTCAACAAATGCCGTTATGCACTTAATTGCAATGGCAAAAGCCGCAGGTGTCGAGTGGACAATTGACGATTCGCAAGCGATTTCTAACAAAACGCCTTTCCTTGCGGACTTAAAACCGTCTGGAAAATACGTTATGGAAGACCTTTTTGACATCGGCGGTATTCCTGCTGTCATGAAGTTTTTATTGAAAAACAATATGTTACACGGTGATTGTCTGACTGTTACAGGCAAAACAATCGCTGAAAACTATGCTGACGCACCTGATTTTCCAGAAGGACAGCAAATTATACGCCCCCTCAGTAATCCGATAAAACCACAAGGTCATATCCAAATTTTGTATGGCAATTTGGCTCTTGAAGGTTCAGTGGCGAAAATTACAGGCAAAGAAGGTGAGATATTTGAAGGAAAAGCAAAGGTTTTCAACTCTGAACAAGAAGCAAACGATGCCATCAGAGCCAATAAAATTGTGATGGGTGATGTCCTTGTTATCCGCTACATCGGTCCAAAAGGTGGTCCGGGTATGCCTGAAATGTTGAAACCCACTTCACTCATCATGGGTGCAAACTTAGGCAATTCTGTTGCTTTGATAACGGACGGACGTTTCAGCGGTGGTACACACGGTTTCGTGGTGGGTCACATTACGCCCGAAGCACAAGACGGTGGTAATATCGCTCTCGTAAAAGACGGTGATACAATTCGTATTGACGCTGTGACAAATCGCTTAGATTTACTTATTTCAGAAGAAGAAATGGCAGCACGTCGTGCCGCTTATGTACAGCGTCCTTTGGTTGCTAAAAGTGGTGTTTTATATAAGTATGCTAAAACAGTTTCTTCGGCGAGTAAGGGTTGTGTGACTGATGAATTTTAGCCGAGGTGTTGATTCTACGAAACAAGAGAGTGTAAATTTAAGCGTTGTTATAAATATGTATTCCTAACATGACATTGACGAATGCTAATTTTAATGCCGTGTTAGCGGATATAATATTTGTAACACCCCTCAGTATTTTTATTGAATTAAATGTCTGAATGATGAAAAGTGGTTTAATATTATCAATATGCTTATTCATAATTAGTTGTGGTACAACGAAAGAAACAACTTTACGAGATGCCAATCGAAAAGGATTGCCTTTTGACATTGTTCAAGATACCCTTATCAAAAGTCGCATAAATCGTAAGGGGAAATTATTGAATGAAGAGTATATGCTCAATGATAAGAGACTGTTTTTAAGGCAATATCATTATAAAAATGGCGCAATTTGGGAAATACATCAAGGAAAAACGTTTTTTAAAGATGATGGTTTTTCTTATGCTTATTTCCCAAACGGCAATTTAAAAATAGTTAGCTTTTTCAAAGATGGTAAGGAGAATGGACAACGTTTAACATTCTATGCGGATGGAACAAAACATTGTGTTTGTAATTACGAAAATGGAAAACGTTCTGGTCTGCAAGCTATTTTCTGGGATAATGGACAACTTTTTAGCAAAGAAGAGTATCGAAACGATTTTCTTTGGAATATTCAAGAACGGTATCATAAAGATGGTCGAAAAATGGCGTTCGGAACGTTTGAAAATGGGAATGGAGAATTAAAACATTTCGATGATAATGGTACTTTAGAAACCATTGAGTATTTTAAAGTCGGAAAGAAAATTAAAACAGAAATCATTAAAAAAAATGGACTAACTAAATTCAACCAATGACTTTTAAATGTATAAAACATGAGCGATACAGTAGCAATTCAATCAAATAGTGGAACGGCAACAATGGAAGAGCCGCCCAAAACAAAACAGATGATTTCAGGTGCAGAAGCCATTTGTAAATGCCTTTTAGAAGAAGGTGTTGACCTCGTTTTCGGTTATCCAGGCGGGGCAATTATGCCTTTTTATGATGCGCTTTACAGCTATATGGACAGAATTCGGCACATTTTGCCACGCCACGAACAAGGCGGTATTCATGCTGCCGAAGGTTATGCACGGGTGACACGTAAAACAGGCATTGCGATTGCAACATCGGGACCGGGTGCAACAAACTTAATTACAGGTTTGGGCGATGCGATGCTCGATTCTACGCCTTTGGTCTGTATAACAGGTCAAGTACGTGGGAATTTGTTAGGAACAGATGCTTTTCAAGAGACCGATATTTTGGGCTGTACTTTTCCAGTTACAAAATGGAGTATTCAAATTACAAAAGCGGCTGATATTCCTGCGGCTTTTGCGAAGGCATTTTATATCGCCAATTCAGGTCGCCCTGGTCCTGTTTTGATTGACGTGACAAGAACGGCACAAGTTGAAAAATTTGAATACGAAGGCTACCAACGCAATCCCACAGTACGCAGCTACTATCCGAATCCAAAACCGAAATTGGAAGATATCAGAGCCGCTGCGGACTTGATAAATGCAGCTAAAAAACCATACATACTCGCAGGTCACGGCATCCAAATTGCTGATGCTCAAGAGGTTTTCCGTGAATTTGTGCATAAAACAGGTATTCCTGTAGGTCATACGCTTCATGGGTTAGGTTGTTTGGCAAATGACGACTTGTTGAATGCTGGTATGCTCGGTATGCACGGCAACTATGGTGCGAACATCAAATGCAATGAATGTGATGTCTTAATTGCCATCGGTATGCGTTTTGACGACCGGGTAACGGGCGATTTATCGCGATTTGCAACACAAGCGAAGGTTATTCATATTGAGATTGACCCTGCCGAAATTGATAAAAATGTGCCGACCACGGTAGCCATTAACAGTGATGCCAAGCGTGCATTGGAAATGTTGCTGCTTTTAGTCAATGAAAGAACGCATCCAGAATGGTTGACTGAATTTAAGGCTTGCGACCAAAAAGAATACGATAAAGTCATCGCCACAGCCTTAAATACTGAGGGGGGTGAAGAAATAAGAATGGGTCAAGTTGTCCGTGAAGTCAGCCGCCAAACCAATGGCGAGGCTTTGGTTGTTGCCGATGTAGGTCAACACCAAATGTACACGGCTCGTTATTATGAGTGGAAACACATCAATCAATGGGTCAATTCAGGTGGTGCAGGAACGATGGGTTTTGCGTTGCCAGCCGCTTTGGGTACTAAATTGGCATTTCCTGAAAAAGAAGTCGTGGCGTTCATCGGAGACGGTGGTTTTCAAATGACTTTACAAGAATTGGGTTGTTTTAGCCAATGGGATGTGCGTGCGAAAATTGTTATTTTGGACAATGAATTCCTCGGCATGGTGCGTCAATGGCAACAATTGTTTTTTGAAAAACGCTATTCGTCTGTGGAATTGAAAAACCCAAATTTCTGTATGATAGCTGAAGGTTTTGGTATAAAAGCTAAAAAAATTACAAAAACATCAGAATTGAAAGCGGCTGTTGCGGAAATGTTGGCTTACGAAGGTCCTTTTTTGCTCCATGTTATGGTTGAAAAAGAAGAAAACGTGTTTCCGATGGTGCCAGCGGGAGCGAGCGTGAGCGAAATTGTTTTGGAGTAATAGATTTAGGAAATTTTTAAAATTTCTTAAATCTTTAACCACCCCCTCAGTATTTTGACAATTTAAAGGTTTAATAAAATGGTTAAGCAATATACCCTTTCGGTTTTTACCGAAAACAAAACAGGACTTTTGATGCGCGTCGTCATGGTTTTCACCCGCCGCCACATCAATATTGAATCCTTGACGACATCGCAATCGTCCATAAAAGGTATTTTCCGTTTTACGATTGTTGTTAATGTAACGGAGGAACAAGTAAAAAAACTCGTTCAGCAATTGGACAAACAAGTTGATGTTATGAAGGCTTTTTATTATGAAGATGAAGACATTATCAATCAAGAAGTTGCGCTATATAAAGTGCCGATTGAAGCTTATCAAGACCCAGGCAAAATGATTTTGTTGATGCGCAAACACGCAGCACGTATTTTGACGGTTGAAAAAGAGTTTGTCGTTATCGAAAAAACAGGTTTAGAATCTGAAACAGAAGCCTTGCTTGATGAATTGCGTCAATATGGTATCTATCAATTTGTGCGGTCGGGTCGGGTAGCAATTGCCAAACCGATGGAGCAATTGAGTACCTATTTGGAAGAGATGGCGGCTTCGCAGTTGAATTAATCAAGGTTCAAAGACTTGATTTGAGCATCATAATCTTCAAGATATTTATCAAAAATAATTTTAAACATAATTTTACTTTTGCACAAAATTAGAATTTTTGTTTGAATAAGACCCCCTCAGTATTTTTTCTTAAAAATTGATTGAAAATGAAACAGAGAAATGTTGTTTAAAAATTCATCATTTATCATTCATAATTCATCATTATTACAAAACGGATTTTTTATAAAAAACTATTAATCAATAAGTTATCATGGCAAAATTGAATTTTGGCGGCACAGTTGAAAACGTCGTCACACGCGAAGAGTTCCCATTGGAACGCGCGCAAGAAGTATTAGCAAATGAAACAATCGCTATCATCGGTTATGGCGTACAAGGTCCTGGACAAGCATTGAATATGCGCGATAATGGTTTGAACATCATCATTGGTCAGCGTTCACCATCAAAATCTTGGGATAAAGCGATTGCGGACGGTTTCGAGCCGGGCGTTAATCTTTTCAGCATCGAAGAAGCGTGCAAACGCGGTACGATTATCATGTATTTGTTGTCTGATGCAGCACAAATCGCTACTTGGCCACTCGTCAAATCTTATTTGACACCGGGTAAAGCGCTTTATTTCTCTCATGGTTTCGGTATCACTTACAAAGAGCGCACAGGTATCATCCCTCCTGCTGATGTCGATGTTATTTTGACAGCACCAAAAGGTTCTGGTACGTCTTTACGCCGTATGTTCGTTGAAGGTCGTGGTTTGAACTCGTCTTATGCGATTTTCCAAGATGCAACAGGTCGTGCTTTTGAGCGCACAATTGCTTTGGGTATCGGTATCGGTTCAGGTTATTTGTTTGAAACAAACTTCCAAAAAGAAGTTTATTCTGACTTAACAGGCGAGCGTGGTACGTTGATGGGTTGTGTTCAAGGCATTTTCGCAGCTCAATACGATGAGTTACGCAAACGTGGTCACTCACCTTCTGAATCATTCAACGAAACAGTTGAAGAATTGACACAATCTTTGATGCCACTTGTTGCTGAAAACGGTATGGACTGGATGTATGCAAACTGTTCAACTACTGCACAACGTGGTGCGTTGGATTGGTGGAAAAAATTCCGGGATGCAACAGCACCTGTTTTCAAAGAATTGTACGACGAAGTCGCTTCAGGAAACGAAGCACAACGTTCAATTGACTCAAACTCAAAGGTAGATTACCGCGAGAAATTGGAAGTTGAATTGGCTGAATTGCGTGATTCTGAAATGTGGCAAGCAGGTAAAACAGTACGCTCTTTGCGTCCTGAAAACCAACCTTCTGCGGTTGAGCCTGTTATGTAAAAATATATCCCCCTCAGTATAAAACTCAAATCCAAGCAGTTGATTATCAATTGCTTGGATTTTTTTTTAGGGCTTTATAACTTGAAAATTATATAAATATTTGCTTATACAAATATAACTTTAACAAATTCATAATTGTGTTTACAATAAAAAAATATCATCTTTGTTGGGATTTTTAACAAACATATTTTTAAATTTAAATGACAAACCTCATGAGGAACACATGTATTTTTTTATTTGTCCTTTTTTTGGGTACGGCTGTTAATGCTCAAAATACTAAAGTTGACAACTCCCGCAACAGCTGCAGCGATTATCTCAGATTGAAAAAAGAAGTTGATGACGTGATTAAGAAGATTCTCGACGATTATGAGCGAGACTACGTCTTTATTTCTAAATTCAAGAAAGCACAATCGGCATGGGAAACGTCAAGAGATGCTCAAATAGAAATGATTTTTCCGTCAGTTGAGAAGGGGATTTATGGCGCGTCGTATCCGACATGCCGTTGCAATGCCCTTGTTGAATTGGCAAACGAGCGTCTAGATTATCTTGTTAGATGGATTTCAAACACCGAGGAAAGTAAATCCTGTGGTGGTTCAGTGAATTCGACGAAGCGTAAAAGCTACATCCAATACTACAAGACTTCTAACTAACAAGCCTCCTGTTTTTTGCAATTTTGAGTCAACAACTTACACAACTATATTTGTATTGAAAAATGATAAACGATGAATGATTAATGATTGCATTACAAGTGTTTGATTATCATTCGATTATGAGAGATCATTCATTCATTTATTTTCATTTATTTTCTTTTAATTACTTAATGACGTGCCGCCGAAGATTTTTCTTCGGCGGCATTTTGTTTTTTGGTATCCTTGTCCTACTTTTAAACCTTCAAATAAGGCGAAATTTCGCTCATTCAACCATTTATACTGCGGGGGGGGTGAAACCCTCTATTCATCATTCACTGTTTACCATTCATCATTAATAAATTATGACGAAACCATTAACTATTCCAACAATGGCAATGCTTGCAGCCGAAGACCGTCAACCAGAAGTATTGTTTTGGGTTGGGTGTGCAGGTAGTTTCGATGCGCGGGCGCAAAAAGTGACGATTGCTTTTTCAAAAATATTGAACGAAGTCGGTATTGATTTCGCCATTTTAGGCAACGAAGAGATGTGTACAGGCGACCCTGCACGTCGAGCGGGCAACGAATTTATTTTCCAAATGATGGCTTTGCAGAACATCACAACGATGAATATGTATGATGTAAAAAAGATTGTTACAGCGTGCCCACATTGTTTTAATACTTTGAAAAATGAATATCCTGCGTTGGGTGGGCATTATGATGTCGTGCATCATGCGCAATATTTGCAAAGCCTCATCAACGACGGACGCTTGAAAATTGAAGGCGGTGCGTTCAAAGGTAAAAAAATTACGTACCATGATTCTTGTTATATAGGTCGAGCCAATGGCATTTATGAAGCACCGCGTGAAGTTTTAGCGCAGTTAGATGCTGAATTAGTGGAGTTGAAGCGTTGTCGTACCAATGGCTTGTGTTGTGGTGCTGGCGGTGCACAAATGTTCAAAGAAGACGAGCCAGGTGACAAGCGGATTAACATTGAAAGGGCAGACGAAATCTTAGAAACTGATGCCACAATCGTAGCAGCCAACTGCCCATTTTGTATCACCATGTTGTCTGATGGCATGAAAGCAAAAGACAAACAAGATGATGTTATGGTCTTCGATTTGTCTGAACTTATCGTTAATAATAATGGCTGGTAGCACAGAAATGCCTTGTCGTATTATTACAATACATCATTAACACACAAAAAATGCTGTTTTCTTATGAAAGCAGCATTTTTTTTTAGAATCCGTTTTATATTTGTATAAGCAAATGATAAACCATTGTTAAACTGTTAAGATATTTTTTATAAAAAGTTAATCAAACTTTAATAGTTGTTACTTCTATTTTGAACCCAAGTCCCAATGACAGAAGGTTAACAAAATGAGGTTTAATAAATGGGGTTCCAAAAACCGTAGTTCCCTCGCCAATCTTACGATTGCGCGAGGGTTTTTTTGTTTAATGGATAATTGATAATGTAATGTTTTTTTAAAAATTATCCATTATCCATTATCCATTATCCATTAAATAACTATCTTTGCGCCGCTTTAAGAGCTAAAACAGATTTTCGTAATCGTATTTGGTTAACAAATTTTAAAAAATTAAGACAATGGCAATTTATCTGTCAAAAGAAAAGAAAGAAGAAATTTTCCGTACACACGGAAAAAGTGAAAAAGACTCAGGCTCAACAGAGGGACAAGTGGCTTTATTCACATTCCGTATTGCGGAGTTATCAAAGCATCTTCAAATCAACAAACAAGACCACTCTTGCCGCCGTGCATTGTTGGCTTTGGTTGGTCAACGCAAGCGTACTTTGGCGTATTTGCACGACAAAGACATCGCTCGTTATCGTACAATCTGCGAGAAATTAGGTATTCGTCATACGTAAGAAATTAAAGATTTCGCAATAAAAAAACGCTCAACTGCTTCTGTAGTTGGGCGTTTTTCATTATGTGCTTATGGGCAAAAGTCAGTTTTTGGGGACAACGTGCTTTCTGCTAGTCAATTTAACATGCACAATCGCCCAAATGCTTACATGCAAAGCAAAAATCTTAAACACTTCTTTTTTGAAAATAATTCTTAAAATATTTGGTGGCACAAAATAAGTGATTTAGTTTTGCATTATGTATGACATAATAAATATTTTTTCAAAAAATTAAATTCACCGAATTATGATGAAAAAGGTACTTTATGGGCTTATCCTGTTTGTGTTGACTTTGCTCACACAACAGGTTTATGCCCAAGATAAAAACATCAGTGGTACGATTATAGACGAAACAGGCAAACCTATGGAGTTTGTTTCCGTTGTTGTCAAAGGCACAGGCAATGGCACTATCACGGCTACTGATGGCAGTTTTAGTTTAAAAATACCACAAGAAGCCACAACTTTGGTGTGTAGCTTTGTCGGTTACGCTCCTTTAGAGGTCAATATTACCACATCACCCCTCAGTATCAAAATGAAATCTGCGGGTGAATTAGATGAAATTGTCGTCATCGGCTACGGCGAGCAATCAAGGCGCACATTGACGGGTGCTGTATCGAGTGCCAATGACAATGTTTTGAAATCCGTACCGCGTACCAATGTCGGTACCGCTCTTCAAGGCACGGTGACAGGTCTTCGGGTTCAACAAAACACTGGTCAACCAGGCGCAACTCCTACTTTGAGTTTTCGCGGCGGAACGGATTTTAATGGCAATGGCTCACCTTTGATTATTTTAGATGGCATCATTGTGCCGTCATTGTATGGCATCAATATGTCGGATGTGGAAAGCATAGATTTGTTGAAAGATGCCGCTTCTACGGCTATTTATGGCGCAAGGGCTTCAAACGGTGTTGTTTTAATCACCACTAAAAAAGGTAAAAAAGGCAAAACGCAAGTCTCTTATACCTACCGCAACGGTACAAATAAAGTACGCCGCAATCCGGTTGATTATATGAGTGCAGAAGATTATATCCGTTGGAACAGGCGCGGCATTGGTAGCCGTTTTTCATTGGGTAAATTGGGCAATGACGGCGACACAACAAGCACAAAAAATCAGGTGACAGGCGCATGGGGTTGGGCGAATAACTCTGCTTGGACAGCTGCCGATGGCAAATACTCTACACAATTGGTCTCAAACAATAATCGTGGTTTGATTACTGACCCGAATTGGAACTTATTGGTGGACAAAAACCCCTTTAACCCCTCAGTATCCGACAGTATTTTGTTTCGTTCTACGGGTCAAAGGGAGTTGGAAGACATGATTTTGCAACAAAGCCATGTCAATGAACACTATATCAATTTCTCCGGTGCTAATGATATGGGCAGTTTCGCCTTAGGCATGGGTGCTTTGGAAGATGTGGGTATGGTCCTCGGTTCACAACTCAATCGTTTGAGTATGAACTTCAACGGCGGGTTAAATATCAATAAAGACTTGAAAATCACGCTTAATACCAGTGTTTACAGCGATAAAGCGACACCTTCTTACCTCACGGCTGATAATAATGGTGGTTTAGGCGGCGGTTTGATTCAGCGTCTTGTCGGTGTAGCGCCAACTGTCCGTTATACAAGAGACGTAACTGGAGAGATTTTGCCCGGCGTGGACGGTGGCACATTGGGCAATCCTGATTATTTTCAAGACAAATTCATCAATAAAACCAGCGAACAACGTTTCACAGGTGGCTTGAATTTGGAATATACGATACTACCTCAGTTGAAGTTTTTAGCTTCTGCTTCTGGTTTTATGCGCTACACATTGGGTGAAAGTTTTAATAAACTCTACATAAATGGCACAGGTGGCGCGACAGTGGCTACACGTAACTCGTCTATCTCGAACAATAGAACAACACAATATACTTACAACGCTTTTTTGCAATATTCAAAATATATTGGACAACATTCTATCTCCGTATTAGGTGGTGGTGAGTTTTTTGACTACAAAAATTTTGCAAGCAGTGCCTCTGCCAATGGCGCAGCGACCGATTTTATCCCTTATTTGAGTGCTGCAACGGCAGCCGTTGGCGTGCCATCATCGGCTTTCAACTCTTGGCAACGTTTGGCTTCGGGTATTGGGCGTATCAATTATAATTTTGATTCGCGCTTTTTAGCAACATTCAATATGCGTTATGATGGTACATCAAAACTTACCACAAATCGCTATGGCTTTTTTCCAGGCGTTTCGGTAGGTTGGAATGTACAAGGTGAGAAATTTTATGCTAATTCAGGCTTAAATAAGTATATCAGTGCCTTGAAACCGCGCATCAGTTGGGGTGAAAACGGCAGCATTGACCCCCTCAGTGATTTTGCAACTGTTGCCGTTTATGGCAATGTTGGTACTTATAATGGCAGTCCTGGCTTTGCTGCGGGAAGCATTTTTAATACCAATTTGAGATGGGAACGGGCGCAAACTTTGAATTTCGGTTTGGATATGGGCTTGTTTGACAACCGAATCACTGTAATCGGCGATTATTTTATCCGCAATGTTTTTGATAAAATCGCTGGTTTAAGCATTCCTGCATGGACAGGTTTCAGTTCGTTCACCACCAATTTAGGTCAATTGCAAAACAAAGGTATTGAATTGGAACTCAAAGCCGATGTCCTTCGCCCTAAAACAAAAGGCGGCTTAAACGTTCAAGTTGGTGCTAATTTTTACCATGTCAAAAACTATGTAGTCAAACTTCCTGACAACGGATTGGAACGCAATCGCCAAGGCACTATCCGCGTTTTTGACCCCGCCACCAATCAAATCATCCAAGTGGCAGGTCTGCAAGAAGGTTTACGCGTCGGTTTAGACGAAATTTGGTCACCGATTTACGATGGCATTTACACATCACAAGGCGATTTGGATGCACGTGCTAATTTTTTCAACTCATTCTTACCGTCTCCTAACAAACGGGCTAAACAATTAGGCGATGCTCGTTGGCGCGATATAGACAACAACGATACTTTGGATTTTAGAGATTTCATTTCTGTGGGTCGCTCAACGCCGACGATTCAAGGCGGTTTCAACGGTTTGGTCGCTTGGAAAGGTTTCAGTTTGTTCGCCCAATTCGAGTATGCGATGGGCTTCAAAATACTCAATCAGTCTTATTTACGCGGTCTATCACAAGTACAAGGCTCTCAAAATGGACCAGTTGACGTGACCAATACATGGCATCCTGACAATCCAACCGGCACTTTGCCACGCTATTATTGGGCAAACTATGGCAGAAATTACTTCATGGATGCGGGTGGCGGCACTTCTCAAACATCACCAGCACCTGCCAATTTCTACGAAAAAGGCGATTATCTCGCTTTGCGTGAAATCACTCTCAGCTATGATATGCCAAGCGAATTGTTTCAGAAGTATTTGAAAAACAAGGTTCAAGGCTTGAGAATCTATCTTTCAGGGTCAAATTTGGCGTATTTCACGAAATACAGTGGCAACTTCCCCGATGTCGGCGGCAATGATGTCGGTCGTTTCCCTTTGCCGAGAACGATGACTTTTGGTTTGAATGTTACGCTGTAACTTAAGTCTTAGGAAGCCTTGAAGGCTTCCTAAGACTATGAAGACCCCCTCAGTATTTTTATCAAAATTCAAGTATTTTTCAAAAAAAGATAAAAAATGAAATCATTTCCAATATATAAAATCATGCTCACGATGCTCTTTTTCCTAAGCATCACGGCTTGTAAAGACCAATTAGAAGAAGTCATACCGCAAACGTCTTTAAATCAAACCTTGATTTTGACAGACCCAAACGCGGCTTTGACGCTTTACAATGGTGTGTACAGTACCTTTCGCGGGTTTCACAGCACCCTATTTACATTCGGCGAAATGCGCTCCGATATTTGGGTGGACGGTCTTTTTACGGAATCAGAAGACGCCGGAGCAAAGCAATATTACACGCATAACTTCTTGGCTTCCAATGCGCCTGCAGGTAATTGGGCAAGTTTTTACAGCTTGTTAGACAGAGTCAATACCATCATTAGCCTATTCCCAAAAGCACCGCTTGACGATGCACAACGCAAGCGGATATTGGGAGAAATGTACGGCATCCGTGCCTATGTCTATTACACAATGCTGAAAACTTGGGGCGGTGTGCCACTCACAACCGAGCCTGTGACAAGCATAGACAAATTGGCAGATTTGTACAAAGAACGGTCAACACCTGAAGCCATTTTAGCCCAAATCAAAGCCGATATTGACAAATCATTAGAGTTTTTTGCAGGAAACAATGCTTTTTCTGCGAAACGGGTTTATTGGACTCGCCCAGCGACATTGACCTTACAAGGTGATGTTTTAATCTGGTCAGGTACAAATATGGGCGGCGGCAATGCCGATTTTTCAAAAGCTAAAGCTGCTTTGGAAGAAGTAAAAGCCCTTTCAACATTGGGTTTAAATGCCAATTATGCCGACACTTTTGACCCAACGAAGAAGACAAATAACAAGGAAATCCTTTTCGCCATCAGTTATGAAAAAGACCAAGCAACCATGGGTACTTATGGCAGTTACTTGGTCAATACCACTCAAGCGAGTACATTGATTTTTAATCCACCACCTGCAACGTCTGTGCCTGTTGCTACAGCTTATCCCTTTGTTAGCGGTGCCAGTCGCGTCGGTATGTCGGCTGCCACCATTGCCAAACTCAATGATGCCAACGACAAACGGGCAGCGGCGACCTTCCGCGTGATGTACCGCAATGCTGCGCCGTATGCCATTGCTGGTGTGATGTTGACAAAATTCATCGGACGTGTGGATGCTGGCGCACAGCTTTATGACAATGATTTTCCGATTTATCGTTTTGCCGATGTACTTTTGTTATTGGCAGAAGCGAAAACCAAACTTAACGAAGACCCTGCGGCTGAAATCAATGCGATTCGCCAAAGAGCCTACACCACGCCCGCTGTTTTCACAAAAGGTACAGTAACGGACAATATGAACGCCATTTTGGACGAATACCTAAGAGAATTCATTGGCGAAGGCAAACGGTGGTGGGCTCTGCGTCGCGCTGGCAACAGTTATGTGTTTGCCAATATCAAACCCTCGTTGTTAGCCGCTGGTCAGGAATATAAGTTTTTGCTACCGATAACAGTTGGTATGCTCAACTCTGACCCCAAACTGACGCAAACGCCAGGGTATTAATGATAAAATATGAATGATGAAATATAAATTAGGATTTCATCATTCGTGTTTTATCATTCATATTTCATCATTCATATTTCATCATTCATATTATGAAAGTCCAAAAAATCGAAGGGCTTATAGCCGCTCCCTTCACACCTATGCACGATGATGGCAGCTTGAACCTCGACATCATTCCGCGTTATGCCGATTCTTTGATAAAAGATGGTGTAAAAGGCGTATTTATTTGTGGCTCAACAGGCGAAGGCGTATCAATGACGCTGGATGAAAAGCTGAAAGTCATGGCGGCTTGGGCTGATAAGCCTTTGTTCAAAGTGATGTTGGTCGGTGGCACATCGCTTGAAGAATGTAAATTCTTAGCCAAACAATCGGCAGCCATGGGTTTCGATGCGATGGCATTTGTGCCGCCGTTCTATTTCAAACCCGCTAATATTTCTGTGTTGGCAGATTGCTGTGCAGAAGTCGCGGCGGCAGCACCTGATTTGCCTTTTTATTATTACCACATTCCCGTTTTGGCGGGTAGCGGATTCCCAATGTTGCCTTTGTTGGAAGCGGTAAACGAGCGCATCCCTAATTTCGTTGGCATCAAATACACTGACGAAAATCTCATGGATTTTGCCCAATGTCTTCAATTTCAAAACCACAAATTTAATTTCTTTTGGGGGCGCGATGAAGTGTTGGTTGCAGCTATGGCGTTGGGCGCAAAAGGCGGTATCGGCAGTACCTATAATTATGCAGCACCGCTTTACCACACCCTGATGGCACATTTTGAAAACGGCAATATGGCAAAAGCCTTAGAATATCAGCAAAAATCCATCGAAATCGTCCGTTTATTGGGCAAATACGGTGGCATTCGCGTCGGAAAAGCCTTTATGAAAGCCATTGGCATTGATTGCGGACATTTCCGTTTGCCCATCGCCCGCATGAGCGACGCAGAATATCAAGCCTTTTTAAATGAACTCAATCAAATCGGTTTTTATGAATGGATAAAGCCAGAATTTCAAATCGCATAGCAAGTTTTGATTTTTGGGTTTTAATTTTTGGGCAACGCTCACAAAACTCAAAACCCAAAACTCAAAACTCAAAACCCTTATACCCCCTCAGTATTTTGATGATTTTGACGTTGGTTTTTTCAAAATTAGAAAATACAAATGCTCAAAAAATCAATTCTTTTACTATGAATTGGCAAATAGTAGACTCATTGCCCGCGCCAAATATCGGGGTTGCGGGTGCATATTCAGGTGTGCATAATGGAGCGATGCTCGTAGCAGGCGGTGCTAATTTTCCCAAAGGCTTGCCGTGGGAAGGTGGCAAAAAGAATTACAGCGACACCGTTTATGTTTTTACAAAAAATAAAAACGGTAGTTTAAAAAGGCTTAATCAAATCTTTCATTTGCCAAACAGTATGGCTTATGGCGCGTCTGTTTCGACACCTAAAGGCATTGTTTGTTTGGGTGGAGAAAATGAAAAAGGTTTATCGAAACAAGCCTTTTTGATGCTGTGGAACAAGAAAATACAAGTAATCGAATGCCAAAACCTAACAGATTTGCCGATTCCCTTGACCAATGCATCGGCAACGGCTGATGGTAATACAGTTTTTATGGCGGGTGGGGAAACGACAAATGCCGTTTCCGATAAGTTTTACAGCCTTGACTTAAACAATAAAATATTAGAATGGAAAGAATTGCCCGCGCTGCCTAAGCCTTTGTCACACAGTGTTTTAGCTTTTCAAAAGCATGGAAAAAAAACATGCATATACGTAGCAGGTGGGCGGCAAAAAAAGGCAAACGGCATCAGCGACATCTTTGCCACACTCTTTGAATTTGATGTGGCGACAAACAGATGGACAGAGAAGAAGCCAATGCCTTACGCTTTGTCCGCAGGAACAGGTATCGCAGTGGGTTCAAATACTCTTTTAATGTTTGGCGGTGATAAAGGTGAGACGTTTCATCAAGTTGAGACGCTTTTAGCAGCGATTAATGCGGAAAATGACGAGGTTAAAAAACAAGCATTGATTGCGCAGAAGAATCAATTATTGACAACGCATCCAGGCTTTACAAAAGATATAATTTCGTACAATACTCAAACAGATGAATGGACAAAAATAGGCGATATGCCTTTCGATGCACCCGTTACGACAACTGTTTTCAAGTGGAAAAATCGTGTTATCATACCAAGCGGTGAAATTAAGGCGGGTGTTCGCACGCCTCATATTTTAGCGGTTGACATTCTACAAAACGAAAAATGAAGGATTCAAAAAACTATCCGTGGATTTTAGTCGGGCTTTTATGGGTCGTGGCTTTGCTCAATTATATGGACAGGCAAATGCTCGCCACCATGAGACCTTCCATGCAAATTGACATTGCTGAACTTCAAATGGCAGCCAATTTTGGTCGTCTGATGGCTATTTTCCTTTGGATTTATGGTTTTATGAGTCCTGTGGCAGGTATAATTGCCGATAAAGTGAGTAAAAAATGGCTCATTGTTGGTAGTTTATTCGTCTGGTCAGGCGTGACTTTCTCAATGGGTTATGCCACCACTTTCGACCAATTATACGCTTTGAGGGCTTTGATGGGCGTGAGCGAAGCCTTGTATATGCCCGCAGGTTTAGCCTTAGTTGCTAATTTTCATACTTCCAAAACACGGTCGTTGGCAATTGGTATCCACATGACGGGTATATATATGGGTCAAGCCTTGGGCGGATTTGGGGCGACGATTGCCGATACTTTTTCGTGGAACACAGCATTTCAGTTTTTCGGCAGCATCGGCATGGTGTATTCTTTGGTATTGATTCTGTTTTTGAGAGATGCAAAAATCTCTGTCTCCGCCACAGGGACCCCCTCCCGATTGTCTCGGGATGTGCCATCAGTAAAACCACCTCTTTTCAAGGGAATAAGGCTGCTTTTGAGCAATATTTCCTTTTGGCTCATACTTTTTTACTTCGCCATACCCAGCTTTCCAGGTTGGGCGGTCAAAAACTGGTTGCCAACGCTTTTTGCTCAAAATTTGAATATTGACATGGCGCAAGCGGGACCTTTGTCCACCATTACAACGTCTATTTCATCGCTTTTAGGTGTCATCATCGGTGGCATTTTATCGGATAGATGGGTTCAAAAAAATATACGTGGTCGAGTTTATACGGGTGCGATTGGCTTATCGCTGATGATTCCGGCGCTCATGTTCATTGGGTTTGGTACGTCGCTTTTTCATGTGATTGGTGCTGCGTTTTGTTTTGGCTTCGGTTTCGGTATGTTTGATACCAACAATATGCCCATCGTTTGTCAGTTTGTTTCTGCTAAACATCGGGCAACGGCTTATGGCTTGATGAACATGGTTGGCGTATTTGCAGGCGCATTTATCACGGATTTGCTTGGAAAATCAACCGATAAAGGCAATTTAGGCAGTGATTTCGCACTTTTAGCGGGTGTTGTGTTGGTTGCTTTGATTATTCAAATTGCATTTTTACGTCCAAAAGTGAATGATTTTGTAGATGTTGAAAGTAAGAGTAGATGATGCTGTTTTATTAGGACATTGCCCTATCTTAACAAACAACGACCTTTCAGGGCTTAAAAATTATGAATCATCAAGCCCTGAAAGGGCGTAATTCATTAGAATAGGGTAACGCCCTATTGGGTATGCACCGATCGGGTAACTATTGGGTATGACTATTGGGTATGACCCGATTTTACCCATTGCGTTTATTAAAATATAAATGTCAAAATTTCATGTCAAAAAATATCAATACATATCTCCATCAATACAAAGACGAATTACTTGAAAACGTCTTGCCATTTTGGATAAAAAACTCAAAAGATACTGAGGGGGGCGGTTATATCACTTGCCTCACCCGCGAGGGCAAAGTATTCGATACGGATAAATTCATCTGGCTGCAAGGACGCGAAACGTGGTTGTTTTCAATGCTGTATAATAACGTGGTACATAAACCCGAATGGTTGGATTTCGCAGAACATGGTGCCGCTTTTTTACAAAAATACGGACGTGCAGACGACGGCACTTGGTATTTTTCAACGACCCGCGAGGGAAAACCCTTGATTCAACCCTACAATATTTTCTCCGATTGTTTTGCCACGATGGCTTTTGGACAATTGTACAAAGCCACAGGCAACGCCGAATATGCGGACATCGCAAGGACAACTTTTGAGGCTATTTTACAACGTCGCGACAATCCAAAACGGCATTGGACAAAAGCTGTTGAAGGTACACGCCCTTTGAAAAACTTCGCTTTGCCCATGATTTTATGCAATCTTTCGCTTGAAATCGAGCATTTATTGCCAAAAACACTTGTAAACGAGTTGATAGACGATTGCATCCATGAAGTAATGACCGTTTTTTATAATAAACAATCGGGTTTGATTTTAGAAAATGTCACACCTGACGGGGAGTTTTCAGACAGCTTTGAAGGGCGGCTTTTAAACCCTGGACATGCCATTGAAGCCATGTGGTTTATCATGGATTTGGGCGAACGCAAAGGCGATAAAGCTTTGATTGAACGGGCAAAAAACATCGCTTTGCATACTTTGGAATACGCTTGGGATGCACAACACGGCGGTATCCTCTATTTCATGGACATCAAAGGACACCCGCCGCAACAATTGGAATGGGATCAAAAACTCTGGTGGGTGCACATCGAAACGCTGATTGCGCTGCTAAAAGGTTATCAACTCACGGGCGATGAACGATGTTGGACATGGTTTGAAAAGGTGCATGAGTGGACGTGGCAACACTTTCCCGACCCCGAATATGGCGAATGGTTTGGTTACCTCAATCGGCAAGGCGAGCCGCTTTTAACTTTAAAAGGTGGCAAATGGAAAGGCTGTTTTCATGTGCCACGCGGCTTGTATCAATGTTGGAAAACATTGGAGAGGCTTGATACTGAGGGGGTAACACAGATTTAGTAAATTTTTAAAATTTACTAAATCTACATTATTCAAAATAGCAAAATTCCGAAGGAATTGAATATGAATAACCGTAGATGAAATCTACGGGTGTAAGCGAAGGACGGTTGCACAACTCTGAAAGAGTTGAATATCAATTAATTACACTGGGTTTAATTCGTCATTTTACACATTCAACTCTTTCAGAGTTGGAAGACCGCTTTGGGCAAGTCCGTCCCGATTTTATCGGGACGATTATTCACGTTCAATTCCTTCGGAATTTTAAGTATTACAAAGTCATTCAAATTCAAATAATTATAAATAAAATGAAAAATAAAATAACCATCCTTTTGACCTTACCGATTATACTCATGGTCTTGTCTTGTTGTCGCAAAAACGGTACAACCACCATTACGCCACAAGGTTTTCAAGGCGATGTATGGGTTTTTAATGCTGTGAATCCTATTCTCAAAGGTTTGGATATCAATCCTTTAGCTAAGATTTCTGTCCGTTTACCACAAGGGCAAGGGGGCATACAGTTGGAAAATCTAAATATTAGCATTGGCAATACAACGGATTTAAAAGGTATTGAAAAAATAGAATTATATGGTTCAGGTTCTAATCCTGATATGGCGGCGGCAACGCTTGTGGCATCTGTGAGCGATATTAAAAACAACATGACTTTGACGTGTAACAATGCCTTGAATGCGGGTGAAAACTTCTTTTGGTTGTCTTGTAAATTATCGCCCACAGCAGATGTTAGAAACGTTATAAATATCCAATGTGAAAAAGCGCAATTGAGCAAGTTTGGCAGGATTGCGCCCAAAGAAGCTAACACCATAACGCCTAAATACATCGGTTGGGCATTGCGCCAAAAGGGACAGGACAATATCAATACTTACCGCATTCCTGGCATTGCGACGACAAATAAAGGCACTTTGATAGCTGTTTACGACAATCGCTACGACAACGACCGTGATTTGCCCGCCAATGTTGACGTAGGTATGAGCCGAAGCACCGACGGCGGCGTAACGTGGCAACCCATGAAAGTCATCATGGACATGGGTACAGGAGTAAATGATGGCATCGGCGACCCCTCAGTATTGGTGGACAAACAAACGGGTACAATTTGGGTAGCCGCCTTGTGGAGTCATGGTAACAGAGGTTGGAGTGGCTCGGGTGCAGGTATAATGCCCGACGAAACAGGTCAATTTATCTTGGTCAAAAGCGAAGACGATGGTGTGACATGGTCACAACCGATTAACATCACCCCCTCAGTAAAAAACCCGTCTTGGCGGTTGTTTTTTCAAGGACCAGGCATGGGTATTTCGATACACGACGGAACGCTCGTTTTTCCAGCCCAATATAAAGATGCCGATGCGATGCCGTTTTCAACCTTGATTTATAGTAAAAATCATGGTCAAACGTGGCAATCAGGTACGGGCGCAAAGTCCAATACCACCGAAGCCCAAATTGTGGAATTGAACGACGGCAGTTTGATGCTCAATATGCGCGACAATCGCGGCGGCTCACGTAGCGTGGCGACAACAAAAGATTTGGGTCAAACGTGGACGGAACACGCCACCTCGCGCTCGGCTTTGACAGAGCCTGTGTGTATGGCGAGTATCATTCGTGTGGCTTTTACAAAAAATGGTGATGCAAAGGATATTTTAGCTTTTTCAAACCCCAATGATGTTAAAGAGCGTAAAAACATGACCATAAAATTGAGTTTGGATGAAGGCAACACTTGGTTAGAAAAAAATTCATTACTGATTGACGAGCGCAAATGTTACGGTTATTCGTGTATGACGATGATTGATAAAGACACTATTGGTTTGTTATACGAAGGTTCTAAGGAGTTGTATTTTGTTAGAATCCCTTTAAAAGACGTGTTGAAAGATTAAAATTTATACTTTTACGCCAAATTGAACTTGATGGAGAAGAAATTAATGCCCATTGATACAACATCGTTGGCAGATAGAGTTGAAAAACAACTGATTGATTATTTGCTTGAAAATAAATTCAGCGTCGGCGACTCGTTGCCAACGGAATTGGAATTGACTGAAATGCTCGGCGTGAGCCGCACCGTTATCAGAGAGGCTTTACTGCGTTTGCGGATGATGGGTCTGATTGAGTCGCGCAAGAAAAAAGGCATGGTCGTCACGCATCCCGATGTGTTATCTGTATTTGAACGCACCATTTTTCCGACCTTGATGGAGAAAGAAAAACTGAAAGATATATTTGAATTGCGAATGGCTTTGGAAATCGGCATGGCTGATTTGATTTTTTTAAGAATTAAAAAAGAAGACATTGAAGCCTTAGAAAAAATTGTGGCATCTGAACCCGAAAATACGGATGGGTTGCTCTTTGACACCAAACAAGAAATCAGTTTTCACGGTAAACTCTATGAAATTACAGGGAATGATACGCTCAAACGCTTTCAACACATCCTTTTACCTGTTTTTAAATATGTCCATGAAAGCGGGATTTTAAATAAATCTATTATTTCTAAACACTGGGTATCACATCGAGATTTAGTAGAAATTATTAAAAATGGTAATGCTGATACCTTTCGTGTAGCGATGCGCGCGCATTTGGATACACATTTTCAACGCATTTTTTAACGACATTCTATGAATTGTGGTCAGTTTAACTGCCTTTATTTGACCTCATTTTTTTAAAAAAGTAAAAAAATACAACGCCAATCCCTAAAAAGACAATACCCGCAAAGGCTTGTACAGGTTTTTCAATCAATGTATTAATAACGATAAAAGCACTCATGCCCATAAAAATCAAAGGCGTAAAAGGGTAGCCAATGGTGCGATAAGATGCTTTTGTGTCCTTTATTTTTTTTCTAAAAACAAAGATTGTTGCAGCGGTTAAAAAGAAAAAAGCGGTGTCAATAAACACTACATAAGTGATGAGGTCAGAAAAGGTTTTCCAAAAAAGGAGCAAAACAATCGTCCACAAGGATTGAAAAATGATGGCATACTGAGGGGTCTGGTAACGTGGATGAATCGTTGCAAATTGCTTGAAAAACAAGCCGTCATCAGCCATAGCAAAATAAATACGGGGTGCTGTAAGGATGTAAATGCCAATTGTGCCTAAAACTGAAAGGACAATCAAGAAGGCTATAAATGTCGCTCCCGCAGACCAAACCACTGAAACCGCATCAGAAGCGACACTGCCTGAAGTCGTGATTTGAGCAATCGGTAAAAGACGTAAATACGCCATATTGATGGTCAAATAAGCCAAACACACAACCGAAATGCCTATAAGCATCGCCCGAGGAACAATGCGTTGTGCATCTTTGACTTCTGCAGCTATGAAAGTGGCATGTTGATAGCCACCATAAGAAAAGGTTGTTCCAATCAAAGCCAAACCAAAAGCAGAAATGAGCGGCAGGTTTTGAGCTTGTCCTGTCCACGTCAAATCAGTATAATTTACAGGGGTATGACCTAGTAAAACACCAATTACCACCACTATAAATATGCCCAACAGTTTGGCCGTCGTGAATACACTGGCAAAAAGGCCGCCCAAACGCACGCCTAAAACATTCATAATCGTCAAAACCACAATGGCAGAAATGGCGACAAAGACTTGCATCGTTTCTGAAATTGGTATTAAAAAATTGAGATACGAAGCAAAAACTAAGCTTAAAGCCGCCAAAGAACCGGTGTTGACTACCACAAGCATCGTCCAACCGTACAAAAAAGCAGGTAGTTCGCCGAAAGCTTCTTTCAAAAACACGTAAAAACCGCCTGCTTTTGGATAAAGTGAAGCAATTTCTGCAAATGTCAAAGCACCGCACAAGGCAATGATGCCGCCGACAATCCAAACAGCAAACATCCATCCTTCGACGGGCAAATATCCAGCAATTTCGGAAGGTGTTTTGAATATGCCTGAGCCGATGCTCGACCCAATGGCTATCATGGTGAGTGTGTAGAGCGAAATTTGTCGCTTAAATTGTTCAGGCATTTTATGATTGATTATTGTTTATAGCTGATTGATTATAGTCATTGCAAATAAAACAATAATCAATCAACAATTTCTATTAATCAATAATCAATCAACAATAATCAATCGAAACAGGGTTTTCTATTTCGCTTAAAAAACGTTTTAAGGCTATTTTTTTAGGCGCATCAAGTGTGTAAGAAATGTTTTTGGTAAAATATTCTTTTAAATCGAAAGCAAAATATTGAGTCGGTAAGATGTAAATCAATTGTGGAATTTGCTCTAAACCAATACTTAACGCTTCATTGAATTTTTTAATAAAATCATCAGGCAGCTTTTTATTCGATACCCAAGCGGCAAAGACAAAAGGCAACCCCTCAGTATAATCCGCCCATTTTTGCCCTAAATCATAAACGTATTTAAAACGCTCTGACAAACCAATTGTGCGGTCGCCTATGACCAAACCGGCCGTAGTTCCTTCTATGAGTTCGATATAACCTTCTTGCGAATCCAATAAAATAGGGTTGAAGTGCCAATATTTTTCCAATAAAACTTTTGCCAAAGCGACAGAGGTTTTGGAGTGATAATCGAGGTACAAAGCTTTAACTTCTTCAATCGGCACTTCGGAATAAATACAAACCGTTTTGACGGCACCGACGGCACCAATACAATAATCAGAAATAATATGTGGCGAAGACAATTGCGGGATAACAGCGACAGGCACAAGCCCTAAATCGGCTTCACCAGACACCAATTTTGCGGCGCATACTGAGGGGATATCGAGCGACATATTGATGTCATTTTGTACATCATGTTGAAAAATACCGTACAAAAAAGGCTTCGTATTTAAGTAGCTAACAGCCGAAACATTGATTTTTGACATAGTTTTTGATATTTAAGTTTCAGGCACTATTGAAACATTTGAATACTAAACAGCCTTTTGAGAAAGTAGTTGTATTTCTTTGGCTCATTTTTACCTCAATTTTTATTTCTTTCCCCAATAATTCGTAAACCGTCCAATGTCAAATTGCGATTTATGTCAATAAATTCACCATTTAAAGTTTCAATAATTGAAGACAGCCCGCCTGTTGCCACAGCCAAACAATCACCATCTAACTCAAGGCGAATACGTGAAATCATACCTCGAACAAGGCTTTCATAACCCAACAAAATGCCTGATTGAATTGCATGAACTGTATTTTTACCAAACACAGATTGCGGCACAACAAGCGGCACTTCTGGCAATTGAGCTGTTTCTGAAAATAATGATTTAACAGCCGTTTTTAGCCCTGGCGCAATGGCAACACCTAAAATAATTCCTTCACCTGAAACAGTTGTGAACGTGAGAGCCGTTCCAAAATCAACAACAACAACATTCCTTTTATACTTCGTATAGGCAGCCACTGCGTTGGCAAACAAGTCGGCACCAATTTCATTTACTTGGTCAATCGCAACCGTTAATTCTGGAAAAACAGTCGGTGAAACAAGGATAGGTGTTTTGCCAAAAAGCTCTGAAACCATCGTCGAAATCGTATCAGTCAAATGTGGCACGACACTGCTCAAAACCAGCGAATCTATTTCGTGAATACCCAAATTGGCTTCTAAAAACTGCAAACGCAACTGTTTTTCATAATAAAAAGGCGGTTCGTCAGGCAGCGAGCGTGTGCGAAAAATATGTGTCCATTCCTCATTTTGTCCGATGCCAAATACAATGTCGGAATTGCCGATGTCAATAGCTAAGTGCATAAGCGATTATTTTTGGGGCTAAGTTAGTGAGTATAACAACTTAAAAATCTAAAAGTCTTGGCTTTATTCTCCAAATAGCCTAAATTTGTAGAAAAATAAGAAAAATATGACTGCAGCCATAAGTCCTTCACCCACTAAGAAAAAAGCGACAAAACCACGCTTTATGACTCTCGAAGAATACTTTCGGGCGGAAGAAAAATCTTTATTCAAAAACGAATACCACGATGGAATCATACTAAAAATGGCAGGAGCAAAATTACCACACAACCGATTGGCAAGTCAAACAGTGACTTTATTCAACAACTTTGTCTATGACAATGACTTTGATTATATCGTCAGTAACAGCGATACAAAAATTCGGATTGAAGACTACAACAAAGTTGTCTATCCTGATGCAGTTGTGATTTGCGAAAAACCCGACTTTTTTGAAGGACGTGAAGATACGATCACCAATCCGAGAGTGATAGTCGAGGTACTTTCTAAAAAAACAAACAGCCATGATAGAACTTTAAAATTTGATATGTACAGAACATTACCCAGTTTTAAAGAATATGTTTTGATTTATCAAGACCGCAAAAGGGTAGCGATTTATACAAAACAAGCCAATAACACATGGCTTTTAACGGATTATGAAGGCGATGATGCTATTGCAATTGTTCATAATTTACACGATTGTCCTTTGCCTCTAAAAAGATTGTACCATCGTATGAATGACGAGAAATAAAGACCCCCTCAGTATTAGAGTGGATTTGAATTTAGTAACAATTATTATTTTTCTTTCGAGATATTTATTGAAAATTAATTTTAACATACAAACATCCTAATTTTGTGAGGAAATGAAAGTACCTAACTATGAGCAGGCTCTTGTTCCAAAGGAAAAACTTATTAATTATTTGCTTGATTTTGAACATGTTGATGGAAGTACTCACGTTTCGTTGATTTTACAAACGGAAAAAAAGAAATATCGTAACCTTGCGTATGCAAGTAGAACGAATAGATGATGTACCCTTAATCTGTAG
>JAYVFS010000294.1:0-7798 GCA_043772905.1 Saprospiraceae bacterium
AATCAAAAGGACTAAAACATGGTGCGTAACTGATTGGACGTAATTCACTTTTCAGTTCACAAAAAGGCTTTTCGGTAACCGTTTTGTCCAAAGTCTAAATTGATATGGATAGTTAAAAAGTGAAAGAGCCATTAAATACTGATGGGGTATTCAATGGCTCTTTCTTATCAAAATCTTCTACAAAAGGGTGTATCAGTCAACTCTAACAACATTATTCACCCCTTCCAACGTTTTCAAGGCTCGGATAGCTAAAACAAGTTGGTCGGTATGACTGACCATCAATTTGACCCGTCCTTCAAAAAAGCCTTCGTTGCCTTCGATGCTGAATGAACGAATATTGAGACCCAAATCGCTTGAAATACGGTTAGACAACCGTTCAATTACGCCCGGTCCAGTGTCCACACCAATGATGAGTAATTCGACGACAAAACTGACTTCGGAGGTTGAACCCCATTCCGCTTTCGCCATCCGATGTCCATAATGAGACATGATATTGGGTGCATTATTACAAACTGTGCGGTGAATTTTGTAAATATTATTGCTTGTGATATAAGCAAAAACATCATCGCCTTGCACGGGTCGGCAACAGTCCGCCAACTCATAAAGGTATTCTTTGGCGGGTTGACCGTTGATGAACAACTCCGTTTTGATGCTGGGTTTGTTTGATTTGCGCGGCTCGGTAGGAATATTGGTTTTTTCCTCACCTTCGACAGGTTGAAGGCGGTTTTTTTCAATTTTAAAAATTTTCAAATCGTCTTGCAAATCAATGGCTTCATTGGCTACTGCCAAATAGAACTCATGTCTTGTTTTGAAACCAAAATATTTCATCACAACCTCTATACTGGGTTCAAAATCCACTTTCATGTGGTCGAACTTGCGCTGCAAGGCTTCTTTACCAAAATCCGCAAATTTTTTGGCATCTTCACGAAGTGATTGACGGATTTTCTCACGTGCCTTACCTGTAACGACCCATTTCAACCAATCTTCCGTTGGTTTGCGTTTGGCATTGGTTTCGACGCTGATTTGGTCGCCATTTTGTAATTTGTATCCGAGTGGCACAAGGCGGTTGCTTACTTTCACCGCTTGGCAACGCGCCCCAATATCGGTATGGATATAAAAAGCAAAATCTAAAGCGGTTGCCCCTTTGGGCAATATTTTCATATCGCCTTTGGGCGTATAAACATAAACCTCTTCGGCAAAAAGGTTTGTCGTCTTGAAATCATTGACAAAATCTATCGAATTGCCCTCACCTGCTTCTTCAAGCGACTTGCGAACTTGGTCGAACCACCGTTCAAAAACGTCTTCTTGTTTCCGCACATTTTTGTATTTCCAATGCGCTGCATAGCCACGTTCAGCGATTTCGTCCATGCGTTCACTTCTGATTTGCACTTCTACAAAACGCCCTTCTGGCCCTATAACAGTCGTATGCAACGACTCATAACCATTCGATTTAGGTATCGTTACCCAATCTTTTAAACGGTCGGGCATCGGTTTATGAACACTTGTAACAATAGAATATGCTGCCCAACAATCTGCTCGTTCGCGTTCGATGGGTACATCAATGATGATACGAACAGCAAAAAGGTCATAAATGTCTTCAAAACGGCAGCTCTTCTGCTTCATTTTGTTCCAAATCGAATAAATAGATTTTGGACGACCTGAAATGCGGTATTTGATACCCTCTTCGTCGAGGTGTTCTTCAATTGGGCTGATAAAGTTGTGGATATAGCTTGCGCGGTCTTTTCTCGTTTCGCTTAGTTTTTCAGCAATATCGTTGTACTCCTCGCGGTGTGTAATTTTTAGGCACAAATCCAAAAACTCTGAACGGACATTGTAAAGACCTAAACGGTGGGCAAGTGGTGCATAAATAAACTCCGTTTCGGCAGCTATTTTCAGTTGTTTGTGCTGCGGCATCGAGCCGAGCGTTCGCATGTTGTGCAGGCGATCAGCCATTTTTATTAAGACAATGCGGACATCTATGATGAGTGTGCCAAGTATCTTTTTGATATTTTCGGCTTGCGGGCTTTCGCTATCGTATGTTTTTTCCAGTTTGGTCAAACCATTAACGATTTCTTCGACCTTATCACCAAATTCGTCTTTAATATAAGAAAGTGTAACAGTCGTATCTTCTACAACATCATGTAGCAAAGCGGCAACAATAGCGGTTCCGCCCAAGCCAATTTCTTCAGCGCAGATTCGTGCCACCTCGATAGGGTGTAAGATATAGGCTTCACCAGATTTGCGGCGTTGTGGTCCATGGGCTTCTACGGCGATTTCGTAAGCTCGGCGGATATCGTGTTTATCCTCTTCCGAAAGTGGCGTTTTGATGCTTTTGAGCAGGCGGCGGTAGGCGCGCTGAATCTCTAAGCGGTCATCTTCGGTGTACATTTCTACGATAGGTTCTGCAGTGTGGGACATATTGCTGTGATTTAGTTCTCTATGCTTAATTCTAGTATGAATAACGTCTGGTTTTCGACTAATGTTCCTTTGTCAACGATAAAAAAGCGTTTTAACAAATATACAATAAAAAATCTTTATGCTTTAAGTTTAAATTATTTCAAGTCTTCTTCAATTGCAACGATGACACTTGCGGCGCGTTCATAAATCGCTTCAGCCGACCCCTCAGTATTTCGACCTCCAAACAAGGCGATTTCACAATCTCTCAATACTTTATCAAAATCTTGAATAAGTTCTTGTTTGACATCTAAAGAAGTTAGTTTTTCACGCACATTGTATTTCGTAAATTCAGCCAATGGAATTCCAAATTTGTCGCTCACATAATTGAACAAAGCCTTAGACACTTCATTATAAAACAGTCTTTCATTGCCTTTTTTCAAAAACTCTTGTGCCACAGCCAAGCGGCTTTCAGCGATTTTTGGCGCATTGGCGCGTTTCAAAAGGGTCATATCTCTACGACTTTGCCGTTTCTGCCATTCCTTTAAAGCAATAACACCCCCAATAAATATAAACGGTAAAATCAATAAAACCCAAAACAAAGACGACCGCCAAAAACGGGTGACTTGATTGATAAAAGCCGTGGATTTTTTGATGCCCAGTATGTCTTTAACTCTGTCTTGCAATATTGTTGCTGATTTGTTAGAACCTTGTTCGACTTGTAGGTTAAAATCTTGTGATAAAATCTGAAAAGTCCCCCCCTCAGTATTAAAGTATGAAAATTCAGGTTTTATTGAAAAACGACCAGTTTGCTTAGGTACGATTAAGTATTCAATCTCTTTTGTCGTTTGCCATTCGCCATTGCGTTCAACGCTTTCTTCTCTCAGAATTTTAGCTTCGTAAATATCGAGACCTTCTATTTTAGGGAGTTTGGGTGCTAACCAGCGTTTGGCATCGCCATTGCCTAAGATGTTCATTTTCAATGAGATAACATCATCTGTTGTGGCATCATATTTAGAAATAGAAAAATCTACTTTGAAATCCCCAATACCACCGCTAAAACTTGTAGGGGCATTTGTAGGTAAGGGTTTGACCTCTATCTGAACTTCATTAGCCGCTATGATGTGGGTTTCAACAAGTGGCGCAGAAAAAAAGCTGCCAAAAGGGTCGTCGTTGTCATTCTTATTGCCTTTAACAATGCCCATTTGTAGGGAAAAAGGCTCTATTTTAAATGTGCCTTCGCGTTGCGGAAACAGCGCGATTCGTTGCAAAATTCGTGTTATATAGGGTTTGCCGCCCAACGTTACTCTATTGTCATTGTGTGGAAAGTCATTGACTTCAAGTTTATAAAAACCATCATATTTTGATTCATTGACGCGACTGACACCACTGATATTGGCGCGGGTATAGAGTTTATAGTCCAAAATCAGCTGTTGCCCAATATAAGCCGTATGCGATGAAATTTCGGCACGTATGAAAATCTCTTCTTTGCCACTTTTGACATCGTTTGGCGTTTGTCGCCGTCCTTTTTCGACTGAAATACTGAGGGGGGTAGTTGTGTAGGTTTTCCCCTTGATATCAATACTGGCTGTACCGATTGTAAAGCTGCCTTCCCGTTTAGCTTGCAAGACATAGCTAAAAGTCTCACTGCTGCGTGAACTACCGTTGACAATCGTCATCGAGTTCATGCGATTGGGTCCACTCACCACATTGAATTCGCCAAAAGCGGGTGGGCGAAAATTCGAGCCTTGCCCATTTTCTAAGGTGAATTTTATTTCAAAAACGTCACCGACGGGCACTTGCTTACTGTCCACAGAAGCAGTGAATTGGACTTGTGCTGCAAGTGCAAAAGGAAATAGAACGAGTATAAGGATATGGTTAAACAACTGTTTCATAATCATATATCAATCAAAATCTATTTTATGACTAAATCACTGATAATCTAATTTTCATTGAGAAAAAATACAGCATACTGAGGGGCTATTCCATCAAATAGAGCGCAAGTTCGCAACTTGTCATGAGTTATCTGCCATTTTAGCGTTCAAAATTTCACCTTTTCTTAAAACATGTGTTGCCGTTGAAAGAAAGACAAAAACGGGTGTTTCAAACGATACAATGTCACAAGTGGCAATATTTTAAGATAAAAATATTGCCCTAAGCATTTCAGCGGTTTTTCGTCTATTTAAAACGTATAGAAAATAAAAATAAAATTATTTTTTCTTAATTTAATAAAGAAAAGATGTTCAAATGGTTGTCAGTTAATTTTTTGTACCAAAAAATAGAAAATTTATTTAATTAAACAGAACTTTTTGCTAAAAAAAACGAATAAAACATTTGCACATCACTCCCTTGTTTGAACTATCTTTATAGAAACTAAAACACCTATCCACACATGGAACACTCAAATTCGAATCAAGAAATGCACGTTAAACAAGTCGTGTCTCGGTATGAGGCGATGTCACAAAAAGGAACGGTATCTTTTACAGAGGAAACGGTTTTTTTACAGATGATTGACTTCTGTGATACAGAAGGCAAATACCGCATCGCCTTGCGCATTGTCGAAGATGCCATTGCGCAACATCCTTTTAGTGTCAATTTGTTCCTGCGCAAGGCTCATTTGTTACTAAATCAGCATAAGATAGCTGAAAGCCTTGTCACAATTGAGCGGGCAGGAATCTTTGCGCCGAGGCACATTAATGTCGGACTACTGCACGCTGAACTGCTCTCATTACATGGCAGACATGCCGAAGCCTTAGACATTTTGGCAGATTTGAAAGAAGACTCTTCTACCGAAGAACGCTCTGAAATCTATTTGGTTGAGGCTGGTTTATTCGAGGATTTGGGCAAATACGCTAAAATGTTCGATTCGCTGCGTCGTTGCCTTACGCTAAACTGCTCAAATACTGAGGGGTATGAAAAAATGATTTGGGCTACAGAATATTCGCAGCGTTATGCAGAAAGCGTCGCTTTTCATAATCGCTTGCTTGACCGTAATGCTTACAACTGGCGGGCTTGGCTCAATTTGGGCTTTGCACAAGAAGCTTTGGAAAACTTCGAAGAGGCTATTGATGCTTTCGAATATGCTTTTGCCATTGACGAAAAATGCCGCGCTGCCTATATGGAAGCGGGCGAATTACACATACAGCTCGGGGACTATGCTCGGGCACAGTACGTTTTTGAAAGTGCTATTTTCAATACCAATGAAGATGCGCTTTTGCTTCAAAAATTAGGTTTTTGCTCTGAAAAAACAGGTAATTTGCATACAGCTTTGCAGTTTTACTTGCGCTCATTGGAACTCGACCCCGATGATGCACAGACCTATTTTCATCTCGGTGAATGTTATAAAGGTTTGGGTAAACGACAAAAAGCCATAGATGCTTATCTCCGTGCTGTTGCTATGGATAGTCGAAAAGAAGAATATCATTTAGCCATAGCTGAGGTCTATTGGCAAACCGAGGAGTACGGTAAAGCCCTATCAAGTTTCCGTAAAGCAGCTTTTACAGCGCCAGAAGATGTTCATTATTGGTTACGCTATGCTGGATTTTTATACAGTGTTGGACAAGAAAAAAAGGCTTTGTCGGTGCTTCAAGATGCTCAAAATTATGTCTTTGGTGCTGAAATCGAGTATTGCCAAATCGCTTGTTTGATGTCTTTAGGTCGTCGCGGTGAAGCCTTGTATCGTTTAAGTGAAGCCTTAGTTGAAAACTTTGATAAGCATACAACATTGTTCAGTTGGCAACCTGCATTAGCAGATAACGCAGATTTTCAAAGCATTATAAATGGGTATAAATCTTAAAAAAAATACGGTTTTTGGAACTTTAATTACGCAATTTTGTATAAATTGAACATATCCTTGGATTAACGGGTGTCTTTTGACACCCGTTTTTTTTATGCTTTTTTTTAAATCAGAGAATAAATAAGGCAATAACAAAAAATTATTATAAAGTATTTTAACATTAGTTTTATCCTTTTTCTTTCCTTTGTTCTACGTTTTTAGTTGAATTTCTAAAAACATTTTGAAAATAATTTCTCTGTATGGCGTTGAAAACCATAGGCATAGAGTCCATTTTATATTCTATCTAAGTTTTATTTGAATGAAAGAAACAAACCTATTCTCTTTCAAAGTCGTGTTAAGTTTTGCTTTTTACTTGTTGTCATTTTATAATTTGGAGGCACAAACAATCATATCTGTTGAAGGACAAATACCTATTCCAGACCATCCGACCTATCACGACGATAGAGAGACCGAAAATGACCATGCTCACAACACAACGTATGATCCACTGACCCTTTTTATTCCAGTAAGTAGCTTGCCGAATCAAATAGATACGACTTTTGGTCTTGAAAAAGTTAATTTGACTATCAAACACAAACGTATTTCCGATATCAAAGTGGAGTTATTCAGTCCCGATGGAACGGTTGTGTGGATAACTAATCGCAATGGTAAAGATGGACAAGACTACCGCAATGCAGGGTTTTCACAACGCGGCTTTGATGGACCGATTTCCTCTGCGGAAGCCCCTTTTTCAGGCGAATATCAGCCAGATGGCAATTTGTCGAATGTCAATAATGGGCAAAATGGTAATGGCGATTGGACGCTGAAAGTACATGATTTAGGTGCTGATACTGAGGGGGTCTTTGAAAAAATCAGTTTGACTTTTAGCGGCAACCCAGCTCATATGAATGCTTCGCCTTGTTCTTTTACCAACCCCAAAGCTTGTAAATGTTCCAGAACCGATGGCAGAATGTTACCCGATTTAGTCGTTTCTGAACAAGGCACAGCAGCGAATATGTGGGAAATTGCTTACGATTCGACCAAAGGATACGGCATGTTGATGTTCGAGGTGCGGGTGATGAACTTAGGCGAAGGTCCTTTGGAATTGACGGGTACGAATGTGTGGTTGTGTGGTTTTGATACGGTTGCCGACCGTAATGTGCGCTGCAAAGAAGGCGACGAAACCAATGACTCCATCTATCCGAGACAGATTTTCCAGCAGAATATTTATACGCTCAAAAATGGGCAGCTCGGAAAGACCACTCGTTCAGCGGGTACAATGGCTTATGATGGGCATCCTGGGCATGACCACTATCATGCGGATTACTATGCTCGCTTTACATTACTGAAACCTATTGAAAATCAACCTGATACATCACTATGGCAAGTCGTTGGCGTGTCTCGAAAAGCCAGTTTCTGCTTGTGGGATATGCAGTTTTGTGATTCTGAAAACAAAAAATGTGATATGCGTGGGCAGTATTACGATGAACAAAGTCTGTCAAATTATGGGTTTGGGACTGGCGTGTTAAGGTAAAAAAAAGTTCCCCCTATTTTCCATATCTTTAAAGTTGGCAAACCATAAAAGGTAAGAAAATAGATGAGAACGAAAGACAAAGAAAGTGAAAATAG
>JAYVFS010000295.1:0-7778 GCA_043772905.1 Saprospiraceae bacterium
TTGTCGGCATCATCAAAATAAGTGATGCTTCTGGAAACCATGAAAATAGAGCCATCTTCATATTTTGCATTATAGAACTCAAAAAGTTGAGCAAGAGAATACTTTTTGAGCAAAAAATAAATGTCAATAAAGTCTTTTTTACGCCCTCTACCTGCAATAGCGGCTAATTTCATAGCAGCAATATCGGGCAAATCAAGTAGGCGCAAGCTTTCAATTTGCAGAACTTCTCTGATGAGCGGATAGCGATAATTCACAAAATCTACTTTTACACCTTCTACATTGAGCACAAGAATATTTTTGCTTTGGGATAAGATACGCACTTGCCCAACAGGCTGTAAAAGGTCGAGTATTTCTTGGGTTTCAAAAGGTCTGTTTCCAAAGAAATCCAAATCAACAGAAATACGATGCCCTATTTGCAAGGCAAGTGAAGTACCTCCTGCTAAATTGAAACCCGACAATTCGGAAATGGCAGTGATATTTTTTAAGATACCCAATGTTGGGGCTGCGATTGTTTTTCTATGTAGCATCTGAATTGTTCTTTTGGTATGTTTAAAACGCAACTTAAAAAACTTAAAGATTTGGCATCTAAATCACGCGATTGTAGCATTTCTTCTTTAATCCGATTAATACCATAAAAATCTTTGATAGCGTGCCAATCTTCAACCGTGCCATACATGACGACGCGTTCAATGACAAAACGGGCTTTATTTAGCCAATTTATGGTCTCATAATGTGTATCCCAAAAAATAACTCTTGATAGATTCATGTTCATTTTATTTTTAAGAACAAATTTAAACAAAAAAACACCCCCCTCAGTATTTGCCTCGAAAAATAAAATTTTCGAGGCAAATCCACGTGCTTTACTCCACTTTTATCCTTGAAGACTCCGATTCAGAAGCCGTTGAACGCCGCCGCGCATTTTTCACTTTGGTATTGCCAAATGTATAACTGAACGTCAACCGCGCATTGCGGGTATCGTTGCGCTGCGTGAAATTGACGCGCACATTTGAAAAATCAATCACTGCCGTCGAGTTTTGAGAATACAAAATGTCATTCACATTCAAAGAAAGCCGCCCGCGTTTGTCCCAAAACGTTTTAGATGCGCCGATGGAAACGCCGCCTAAATTGCCAATCGTTAAAAACTCTTCTAAGAATTTTGTCAAATACCAACCATTGATTTCTACTTTAATGTCTTTTGGCAATTTCATCGTCAAACCTGTGTAAGCCAGCCAATGCCAACGGGAAGCCTTATACGTTGACCCTTGATAATCAGCATCATACGCATTGTAAATGGCTTGATTGCCACCATAACCTTCCAACCATTTGCCTAATTTTATAGGGAAATTGAGTTGAAAAGTCCAGTTTTCGCTGTTTGCTAAATTGGCTGCCGTTGTAAAGGTTTTAGTGCCTTCGAGCCTCGGTGCGTTTTCGATAATCACATCATCGGTTTTGGTATAAGCCACGCTCGCAAACGGTTGACCATCATAAACTACCGCCAACTGCCCCGTATGACTGATTTCAGGACGCAATTGTGGATTACCCTGTGTATAAGTGAGCGAATCAATGAAAAACGCAAACGGATTTTGTTGTTGAAAGCCCGGACGATTGACCCGCTTGCTGTACGAGCCTTGTATAGCGATATGGTCATTGAGCCTGTACATAAGGCTTGCGCTTGGAAACCACTGCAAATAGTTGCGGTCAAGCACCGCTTTCGACATAGATGTACCCGTTACAACCGTTTGTTCGGCGCGTAAACCGCCGTTGAGCTCTATCTTTTTGCCGAATTTTTTAGACAAATTGACATAACCCGCATTGACATTTTCTTTGTATAAAAAGTCATTGGATTGTCCCGTTTGAATTTCACCTGCACGGTAAAATTTGAGGTCGTTATTGATGGTTGCAAAGCTCAATTTTGTTCCAACATCTGCTTTAAACGTTGAGTCAATGGGCAATGAATAATCTAATTTTATTACAAAAATATCCACAGGCTGATTCAAATTTTGTTGAGAACGGGATTGTGTACTGCCTATTTCATTTTTAAAAATATTCAAAGACGTATTGTTTTTTGTTTGAAACTCCGTGTAATCCACATCAAAATTGAGCGAATGTCCTGTTTTTTCATTGAAATCATGTTTGACATTGAAGTTGCCCGCCAAGTTTGAGCGATTCGAGACATCGTTGTTTTCAGTGACAAATGAGTTTAATTTTTGACTTAAATCTGATGTAAAAACATCGGTTACATTGCGCGCCGCACTTTCAGAAGGACGATACCACCCCCTCAGTAAAACGCCGATTGTTGTCTTTTTTGTGGCATAAAAATCTGCACCAAACCGATAATTGTTAAAATCAACCGCTTGGTCATTGTAGTTATAAGACTTATACGTTTCGCTGCCGATGAATCGCTCAACTTGTTGAATACTAAACGATTCCCGATTGAGATAACTATACGAGCCAAAGACATTCCATTGCCCACTCCGATAATTCAAATTGAGTGACGGCGCAACCCGATAATAGTTTTTATGACCAAAACCGACATCGCTTTGGTCATAACTGCTGCCACCTACCGTTAGGCTCGCCGTGCCTGTGAAACCCAATTCGGCATTGCGTTTTAGGATAATATTTAAAATCGGTCCACCCGCCGCATCAAATTGTGCGCCTGGCTGCCGAATCAGTTCTATGCGGTCAATTTGGTCGTCTGGCATATCCCTCAGTACCATATTGACATCCGTGTATTGCGAAGGCTTGCCATCAATCCAAATTTGCACATTTTGATTACCTGCCAACGTAATACGCTCTTGTGCGACAATAACGCCTGGCATTTTTTGCAAAATTTCCATGACCGTACCACCTGTCGCAACAGGACTGTTCGCCACATTCATGACTAATCTATCCGCTTTTTGTTCAAAAAGAGGGCGTGTTGCTGTGACAACAGCTTCTTTCAAGACCATTGTAGCGGCTTGTAAAGTCATATCAACCGTCGCATTTTTAGAATCCTCTTTAATGGTAAAAGCATCTGAATAGGTTTTATCGTAGCCCACCGTAGTCGTCAAAATGCGATAAAAACCCGCCGATACTGAGGGGATGCTGTACGCACCTGTCTCGTCGGTCAAAGCCCCTTTTATCAACTGCGAGTCTTTGGCAGCCAACAAAGCGACGCTGGCATAGAGCAAAGGCTCTTGTTTTTCATTGATGATTTTACCTGAAACGGTAATTTGAGCGTGAATAGTGGAGGCAAAAAAAAGTAAGGCAGCGATGCTTAGACATAGCTTTTTCATGGATAAAGTGATTTTAATTGCTGATGAAGAAAAATTTAGGTGCAAATTTTTTCCAGACGAACAGTCAGAGATAATTTATGATAGGACATTTTAAGTGTCTGCTGCCCCTATGCGGATGAGGTACAAAGATAGGAAGAGGTGGTTCGGATGACAAAATCAACTTGCCGAAGTGCCGTATTTATGGTGTGAAGGGATGGTTTTGATAGCTAAAAAGGGTTAAATGGGTCAGGCAAAAAAAAATCTGCACTCGTGATACACGGTGCAGATTTTTATATTTTACATAAAAAGTATAAGCATATATTAAGCCGCAACTTCTTCTAGAACAGCGATACGAACCGCCAAATCAGCCAAACGAGCAGAGTAGCCAGATTCGTTGTCATACCAACCTAAAACTTTACAAGTGTTGCCAATCGTCAAAGTCAAGTCAGAATCAAAGATACAAGAGTGCTTGTTACCAACAATGTCAATCGAAACGATAGGGTCAGTTTCAAATTGCAAAATGCCTTTTAACTCGTTTGCAGCTGCTTTTTCGAAGGCTGCGTTGATTTGCTCTGCTGTTGCAGCCGTTTTCAAAACAACTGTAAAGTCTGTAATAGAACCCGTTGGAATCGGCACACGCATTGAGCTACCGTTCAATTTACCTTTCAAATGTGGCAATACCAAACCAACTGCTTTTGCAGCACCTGTTGACGTAGGAACGATGCTGTAAGCCGCAGCACGAGCGCGACGTAAATCTTTGTGCGGCGCATCTTGCAAGTTCTGGTCAGCTGTATAAGCGTGGATTGTTTGCATGAAACCACTTTCGATACCAAAGTTTTCGTCTAAAACCTTAACCATCGGAGCCAAGCAGTTTGTTGTGCAAGACGCATTAGAATAGATATTCGCATCAGGTGTAATTTGGTCGTCGTTTACGCCCAAAACGATTGTTTTCACATCACCTGTTGCAGGAGCTGAAATCACAACTTTACGTGCACCTGCAGTGATATGCTGATTAGCTGTTTCATAGTCCGTAAAACGTCCTGTACATTCGAGAACAACATCAATCTCGAGAGCTTTCCAAGGCAAAGCTGCAGGGTTTCTTTCTGCAAGTGCTTGAATTTTTGAACCATTAACGTACAAAAATTCATCATCCGCACTCACCTCTCCGTCGAAACGACCGTGAAGCGAATCATATTTCAAAAGATGAGCAAGAGTTTTGTTGTCTGTTAAATCGTTAATAGCAACAACTTCAACGTTGTCCATTTTTGCGAGATTGCGGAAAGTGATACGTCCGATACGTCCGAAGCCATTGATGGCAATTTTGATTTTTCCCATGATTGAGTCAGTCTATATTTTTGATTTAATAATTAATTTTTCTCTCTAAAATTAGCTTAGTTTTAAATCCAAACTAAAACTTAGTGTAAAATTACACATAGTTTTGAATGTATCTTCTTTTCTGTTGAAAAAAAATTCAATTTGCTACTAAAATTAACAAAATAGTTCTATTAACCCACCGTTACGACCGTTTTTCTCATTTCCAAAAAGACAAAAGCATCTCTTTTATATGGGATTATTATCTCATTTACTTATTGTCGAAAAAGTAAAATTTAAAAAAATTTAAAAAAAAGTTTGAGAATTCACACAAGCCTTCTATCTTTGCATCGCTTTAAACGAAGAAAGAGAATTTTGGCCCGTTCATCTATCGGTTAGGATTCAAGATTTTCATTCTTGGCAGACGGGTTCGACTCCCGTACGGGCTACGAAAAGGCTGGCAGATTTGTCAGCCTTTTTTAATTTTACTAGACAAAAATCCTTCTCATCATGAAAATCTCCACCATTTCTATCGGCTGCGACCATGCTGGTTTCCCTTTTAAGAACCCGATTATAGCTCATCTTGAAAGTAAAGGCTACGAAGTACTTGATTTTGGGACAAATGGCATCCCCACAGTAGATTATCCCGATTTTGCACATCCGACTGCCGAAGCAGTTGAATCTGGCAAAGCACAATGCGGTTTTCTCATCTGCGGCAGTGGCAACGGTGTAGCGATTACGGCTAATAAACATCAAAATATCCGTTGTGGTTTGGCGTGGAATTTAGAAGTGGCTTCACTTGTGCGTCAGCACAACGATGCAAATATGTTAGCAATGCCCGCACGTTTCATTACCTTAGAAACGGCTTTGAATATTGTTGATGTTTTCCTCGAAACAGCATTTGAAGGCGGTCGCCATGCGACAAGGGTGGGGAAAATTGCTTGTATGTAATTGTTTTACTTTTCCATTTCTTCTACAATTGTACACCAAAAGAGTGCGACACGAGCGGCATTTTCATCAATTAAGCCTATCTTTTTCATAATATCAAAGGCTTGATTGTAAAGATTGGTTGTTGCTTTCAAAGGCATACCCCTCAGTAAATTAACGGCTGCGGTTTCAGAAGCCGATAATTTAGTCAGCTTTTTCTGTTCAGTAAAAACGCTTGCCCATTTCGGGTTTTGCGCTGCTAACCACTTGCCACGTTCACCAATCAATTGTTCCATGCCCGCTTGCCATTCCCCGTTTAGTAAAGTGGGTAATAATCCAATAGGCACAATTTTATTGTTTTGCGCAGCACATTCAGCGACTAATTGGAAAAGAGGTGCATATAAATAGTTGTAAATTGGTATTTTTTTATCCAAAACGTCTTGAATATACTTCGCAGCCCTTGCGGACATATAACTTTGGGTTTCTTTCGGACAAACCACAGGTAATTCTCCTTCAAAATTTAAAAGCGGATACCCTCCTTTTCTCGCTAAGGAAAGTATTCCGACTCCTGTGAGAACGGCTTCTGTTGCGTCATCGGTTTCAATACCCATGCCTCGTAGTTTTTCGAGCGTTGATACTGAGGGGGTCATTCTGTCCGTCCCCAATAAGGCTGTTTTGTATAAATCCTCTTCCATTTTCTTCAAATTTGGTTCAAAATTTCCCAAACCCTAACCATTGCATAAGTATCCATTTTGCAATAATCGAGTAAATCTTGCTTAATTTTTAAACGTTCGGCATCACTCAAATCATCAAAAATCATGCGTGACCATTGTGTAAAAGCCATTGAGCCATTTTGGACATTCAGCGTCTCATAGCTTAATTCAGGTGCTAAAACAGGCAGCACTTTTTTAATCGAAGACTTACCTTTAAAATTAGGATGAATATACAAACCACTTTTGAAAGGCACTTCAAGGTCGTACATGCGGTCATTGACATCGTTCAAAAAATCGGCAAATTCGGGGTACATACGCGCCATTTCAGTGTTTCGTGTTTTTTCAAAACTTTTATTCCAAACAAACACCGTTCCGCCATCCGCTTTCAAATCCTTTTGCATTTGCGTCAAAAGGGCGACAGGCGTTTCTTTTTTATCAAAAATCAAATACTCATAATGAGATGAGTTTGTTTCTTTATCAACAACATGTAAAGAGTATTGAAAAACCATTTGTTGATACGGCGCAAGCCCTGCATGAATCGGAAAAACTAAGTTAATCGTCTCATAATCAAGGAAATAGAACGGTGCTTGCCACCCCTCAGTAATTTTGAGCATTTCCTCTTTGTCAATCACCACTTCTTGCGATTGTGCGATATTGACTTGCCGCCTTTGGTTATCTGACAAAGGAAAATCGGTTGGGATATCGCTTATGTCAAGGATATTTTGTCCTAAAAACTCATTGAGTTTTTTTTCACGTATGTTTCGAATATCAAAAACAGTATAAGGTGGCAAATTTGGAAAATGCTTTTTCAAAAAAACACAGTCTAATTTATTGCCGCATAGCTTAAAATGCGCTTCGGGTTCGGTCTCAATATTGATGTAAGAAAGGGCTTCGGCAGCCGTTTTTGCCGTAATTTCAAGGAGTTTATCTACTTTATCGCTCACATTTGGCAAGCGGAAAAATTTGGCAGGCTCTAATTCACCATCACAAACATAAGTTGGATTGATGTGTACGAGATAGGTTTTCCGAACTTGAAAGCCCTTTTTTTCAAATACAAATTTCTGAAAAGTCAAATCGTGTAAATAATCCTCTTTGACCTCTTTTGAGCCTTTAACCTCAAAAAGGTCAATACAGTTTGGGTCGTTTTCATCAAAAACCACAACGTCTGCAATCGCAACATACCCCTCAGTATCGACACGTTTTTGAAAGAAAACAGGGCGTTTTCCAATTTTAAACGACTTCAAAAAAGACTTATCAGCAAACAGTTTTTCCACAAAGGCATCTACCAAATTACCTTGATTAATCGAAAACCGCCGTTCCTCGTTCATCGGTGGGAACAAGTGACGCTGATGTTTCATCAACCACAACTCTTCGGGGCAAGCCCGATAATATTGATAATCCGTTTTAGAAAGGGTATAAGGCATTTAATAATGATGAAATATAATGATGAAATATGAATGATGAAACTACCCCTTAGTCATGGTTATTTCACAAGATTGTTGTTATTGGAGAAGAATAAAAAAGGCTGCTAAATTTGTGATTAAAGAACAAAACAAATTTAACAATGCAGCCT
>JAYVFS010000296.1:0-2753 GCA_043772905.1 Saprospiraceae bacterium
GGATATCTCCAAAATATAATAACAAATCACTAACGTATTCTTCTATCATTTTTTTTTCGCTAAAGTTACTTTTTTTCTACTTCTCCGAAGTTACCAGAAGTTATAATTTACAACTTTTCACTTATAACTTTTTAACCCCAAGCAGCTAATACGGCAACTATCAATATAAGTGCAATAAGGAGTAACGTAAGGAAAATACCAACGCCCCATTTTGCCATTTTTTTACCTTTTGGAGATAAGTCATCACGTGTCAATGCGACGATACAGATTATCAAACCTGCTAATAAAGCCAGTCCAATGATTGTACTAAATACAGCAGGTACACCGCTTGCGCCCGCAGCAAGTGAGCCAATTGTACTTAGAATGACACTGCCTATAACGCCCCAAAACCCGAAAGTTGCCAATTTATCGCCTTGCGAAAGACCACTTTTGTCATCAGCAAACATTTTAGCCATTTTTTTAGCGACAAATCTTTCGGCAAAATTGGGCTTCTTCTGTTTAGCGACAGGCATATTAGCCGTTTGATTTGTCATTTGGACTGGGTCATTGCTGTGTACAACGATTGCAAAAGCGGTGTTTTGCGTGCAGAAAAGGAAGAGCGTGAGCATGATGGTTGAGAAAACTTTCATTTGTTAGAAGATTTAAATATTGAAAAAATTGATTTATTCCATTTGAAATGTGAAAGCAAATATGATGAATGTTTTCTGTTTACAATATCTTACTGTATAGACTTAATAACTGTTACAAATAGTCGAAAAATCATCAGCCTTCAACGAAGCACCACCAATTAAGCCACCGTCTACATCCGGTTGTGAGAACAATGTTTTAGCATTTGCTGCATTGGCACTGCCGCCGTAGAGAATCGAAATCGAAGCTGCAACTTCTGCACCGTATTGTGCAGCGAGCGCAGAACGAATATCGAAGTGCATTTCTTGCGCTTGTTCTGGCGAAGCCGTTAAGCCTGTACCAATTGCCCAAATAGGTTCGTAAGCAATAACGATTTTTTGAATTGTAGCAGCATCCAAGTGAAATAATTCATCTTTGATTTGTTGCGAAACATGTGCCACGTGCGTACCGTTTTGACGAATATCAAGCGGTTCACCACAGCAATAAATCGGTGTCATGCCTTTCGATAATAAAAGGTCAACTTTTTTCACCAATACTTCGCTCGTTTCTTTTTGAAACTCCCGACGTTCAGAGTGACCAACGATAACATATTGAACACCAATGCTTTGCAACATGGAAGCGGAAACTTCACCTGTGTAAGCACCGCTTTCTTCGTGGTGACAGTTTTGTGCGCCTACGTTCAATGTTGGGTGATTTGCGACGATTTTGCCCACTTCAGCACAAAATACTGAGGGGGTGCAAACGATAACTTTCACGTCCGAAGGCAGCGATTTTTCGGTTAAGGCTTGCGCTAAACTCACGGCATCAGCGTGTGTTTTGTTCATTTTCCAGTTACCGGCAACGATTTTTTGTCTTGACATTTTTGTTTGATTTAAAAAAACTTAAACACTTTGTCTCCTAACACCTTATAATCATGAAAAACAATTTTCTATGTGTGTTATTTGGCTTTGTGTTTAATTAAATTGCTTGATAATTTTAAAAAAGTCCGCAAAAGTAATAATTTCGCCGCAAAATCATTACACCTGATAAGTTTATGAAGATAAAGAACAATTGGACAATCGAAGAAATCACGGAAATCTATTACCGTCCTCTCCTCAACTTAGTGTATGATGCGGCGACCGTTCATCGCGCAAACGCAGCTTACAGCGAGGTACAAATCAGCAATCTCATTTCCATCAAAACGGGCGGTTGCCCTGAAGACTGTTCGTATTGCCCACAAGCGGCACGATACAGTACGGAAGTAGATGTTCATGCTTTAATGCCTTTGGAAAAGGTCGTTTTCCTTGCCGAAAATGCCAAAGCGCATGGTGCTTCACGCGTTTGTATGGGCGCATCATGGCGCGAAGTGCGAGACAACCGTGACTTTGACCGCGTGTTGAGTATGGTCGAAGCGGTCAATAATTTGGGTATGGAAGTTTGCTGTACTTTGGGCATGTTGACTTACGAACAAGCTCAAAAACTGAAAGAAGCAGGCTGTTTTGCTTACAACCACAACCTCGATACATCGGCTGAATACTACGATAAAGTCATCACGACACGGACTTATGATGACCGTTTGAACACATTGGACAACGCTCGAAAAGCACAACTAACGGTTTGTAGCGGTGGTATCATCGGCTTAGGCGAGACGAATGAAGACCGCATTAAGATGTTGCATACGTTGTCAACGTTGCCAACACATCCCGATTCAGTGCCGATTAATGCCTTAGTCGCTGTGAAAGGAACGCCACTCGAAAACCAAAAGCGGGTGGGTATCGACGAAATGTTGCGCATGATTGCCACAGCACGTATCATTATGCCGAAAAGCGTTGTACGTTTGTCCGCGGGTCGTAACGAGATGAGTCTTTCTGAGCAAGCGATGTGTTTTATGGCAGGTGCAAACTCAATTTTTGCAGGTGAAAAACTGTTGACAACACCGAATCCAAGTTTCGATGAGGATATGATGATGTTTGAAACGTTGGGTTTAACGCCACGTGCACCTTTTAAAGATGTTAAAAAAGAGGTTTTAGAAGAAATAGAGGCTTAGATACTGAGGGGTATGCAGACAAGGTATAGTAGACAGAAAGTTTAGTAGGTTTTTCTTTTTTTGCAAAAAAAGAAAAACCTACTAAACTTTCTGTCTACTA
>JAYVFS010000297.1:0-7765 GCA_043772905.1 Saprospiraceae bacterium
AAAACGAATGATTGTTCAACGTCTTCTGCTTGCTTTGGCACATAGTTTTCAGGATAGTCAATCTGATTGCGTAGGTTTTTGTAATATACTTCAACCGACGTTTCCCACATATTGTCATCAAAATTGCGGAAATAACCCATTGCGTATTGAATACCTCGCTGCGGTTTCACCAATTCCGAACTCGCTACCCACACATCGGACGGAAATGAACTCGTCGAATTAGACACCAAATGCAAATACTGAGTGGTCATTGTCACGCCAAATTTCAAGGAACTGACATTGTCATTCATTTTGTAAGTACCAGTGAAACGGGGTTCAAAGCCCGAATATGTCTTCGCAACTTTACCTTTTGCAAAGATTTCACCTGTTTTCACAGATGTATAAGGGCCAATTTGTTGAAAAGCCGATAGCCGTGTGCCTAAATTGAGCGTCAATCGAGGAGTCGCTTTCCAATCGTCGCTGATGTAAGCGGCGTATTCATGGGCGTATTTTGGTTTAATTAAATCACTATTTGTAAAGACCTGTTCGCCATTTGTTCCTGTTGCGACATTAGGGGTAAGGCGATGATATGTATAGTTCACACCAAATTTCAAGGTATGATTTACTGAGGGGTAGTAATCGAAGTCCACTTTGCCGTTCCAATCGCGCACACCTGAAAAGACATTGAATTGAAAGACATCCTGTCCGCCACCTGCTGCAAAATCGTAATCGTTGTAAACACCACTCACATTCATAAACAAAGTGGGTTTAAAAACGTGATTCCAACGCAGCGTTGTCGTGGCATTGCCATAAGGCAAACGGAAGTTAAAACCTCTATCTTTTGAGTTAAAAGTAAAAACATCACGCCCGAAGTAGCCCGATAAGTACAAGCGGTCTTTGTCCGAAAACGTATAATTCGCTTTGGCATTGAGGTCATAAAAATAATAATTCGTACCTGCCAAATTTGTTTTATCAATATAAGGTTGCGCCAAATCGAGGGCATAAGTCCGCCTTGCGGAAACAATAAACGACGATTTTTCTTTTTGAATCGGCCCTTCAACCGTCAAACGGCTTGCAATGAGTCCAATGCCGCCTTCTGCTTCATACGATTTATTATTGCCTTCTTTCATCTGAATATCCAACACAGACGACAACCGACCGCCGTATTGTGCTGGCATACCGCCTTTTATCAAAGTCGTATTTTTTATCGCATCTGCATTAAAAACAGAGAAAAAACCAAGCAAATGTCCTGGATTATAGACCACTGCTTCGTCCAAAAGCACTAAATTTTGGTCAATGCCACCACCTCGCACATAAAAACCTGAACTACCTTCCATCGCTTTTACTCCTGGCAGAAGTTGTATGACTTTCAAAACATCGGCTTCGCCAAACAAAACAGGTGTTCTTTTGATGTTTTCAATCGGCAGCATCACTGTTCCCATTTCGGTACGGGTGACGTTTTTATCTTTCTCTTGTGCGGTCACAACCACTTCTTGCAATTCGACCCCCTCAGTAATGCCGACATTCAACGTCTGATTTGCCGCTAAATCCACTTTAATTTCTTTGTCTTGAAAACCGACATAGCTGACTTTTATCACATAAACACCTTTGGGCAATGTCAATGAATAAAAACCGTAGGTATTCGTCGCCGCCCCTTGCTGCCGATTGTCTATGTTAAAAACATTGACCCCAATGAGCGTTTCGCCAGAGCGTTCATCTTTGACATAACCAGACAATGTAAAATTTTGTGAAAAAACAGCACTTATGGTAAAAATGCTCAATATGTAGGTGAGTTGTAAAAATCGGGTATTCATACCAAATAATGTTTTGTTTAAAATGTAAAGCTAACGTTTGGTTAGGGGATTTGGTTTTGAAATTTAGTTAAATGTGCTAAAAGTGAGGTGTTTATTACGTAGATAAAAAGGCATTGAAAAAAGCCCCCCCTCAGTATAATTCCTATTTTTTAGAATAACTGAATCTTATCTAAACACAAACGGCACAACGAAATACACATGATTTTCTACTTAAATTTAAAGTATAAATTCAAATGTTCCGTTGCGCCGTTTACATGAAAACCAATAAAACCCTATTCCGTTTTATCTTCTGGCGCAGGTTTTTTATCTTGTTTTTCGGCTTGTTTTTTACCCAAATATTCAGGCAATTCCATACCTGCCATATTGAGCAAATCGCTCATAGGTGGAATAGAACGATAAAGTCCTGAAATAAAATTAGAGGTAGAATTGCCTTCGCCACCGTTGCCATTGCCGCCTTCCCAGACGGTTACTTTATCAATTTTGATACCTTTGATGGCTTCTACTTGTGTTTTCACCAATTCTGGTAATTGGTCTGCAATCATCAAGAGAACGGCATCGCGGGTATTGCCACCTGCCGAATCCACGATTTTTTGAAAACCTTCGGCTTGTTTGCTCAGCACTTCAAGTAAACCACGGGCTTCTGCATCTAGTCTCAAAAAAGTTGCATCGGCTTCACCTTTGGCGATGCGGCGAATTTGCTCGGCTTGTGCTTCGGCATTGATTTCTGTTTTGCGTTTTTCAATTTCGGCACGAACAACTTCATCGGCTTCACGGCTGGCTTTTTCACGGGATGCACGGGCTTTTTCAGCCGATTCCTCTGCTTTATAGGCATCTTCAAGGGCTTTTGCGGCTTGCACTTTTTCAGATGTTGTTGCCAAACGCAGGGATTCAGCTTCTGCTTGACGACGTTCCGCCTCTGATTTAACAACTTGAATACGCGCTAAGTTTTCGCCTTCAACGGCTCTTGCATCGGCATCGGCTATTTTAATACGTTGCAATTGCCGCGCTTCTGCTTCACCTGATGCGGCTACGGCTTCGGCATTTGCTATTTTAATACGTTGCAATTGTCTCGCTTCTGCTTCACCTGATGCGGCAATGGCTTCGGCATTGGCGACTTTTGAGCGTTGCATTTGTTGTGCTTCGGCTTCACCGACGATGGATAAGGCTTTGGTTTCAGAGACTTGAATCCGCATCTGACGTTGTGCTTCGGCTTCACCAATCGAACCATCACGGAGTTTTTGAGCCACTGAAATACGGGCATCGTTCACCGCTTTTGCGGCAGCTTCCTTGCCTAATGCTTCGATATAGCCCGATTCGTCGTGAATATCGGTTACGTTGACGTTGATGAGGCGTAAGCCAATTTTTTTCAATTCCGTTTCAACGTGGTGCGAAACGCTGCTGTAAAACTTGTCGCGGTCGGTATTGATTTCCTCAATATCCATCGTGGCGATAACCAAACGCATTTGACCCACAATAATATCGTGAGAAACGGTGCGTATTTCTTCGCGGTTTAAGCCCAAAATCCGTTCTGCGGCATTGGTCATCACAGAAGGTTCGGTGGAAATACCGACCGTAAAACGTGAAGGCACGTCAACGCGAATGTTTTGACGGCTCAAGGCATTGCGCAAATCCACGTCAATAGAAATCGGGATTAGGTCTAAAAAAGCAAAATCCTGAATGATGGGCCAAATAAACGCCGCACCACCATGAATACATTTTGCCGACTGCCCAACACCCGTTTTACCATAAATCACAAGGATTTTATCGGACGGGCAACGCTTGTAGCGCGATACAAAAAAGGCGGCAGTGATGAGTAGAAAGACGACTAACAATGCCAATAAAACGAAAATGGATGACATAATTGAAATTGTTTAATGATTAAGTAAGTTGATAGTTGATAATGGATAGTTGATAATGGATAGTTGATAATTTATAATGGACAATATTTTGATAATCAATGGTTTATGATTGTTTGTTTTGTTCTTGTTTGTCATTCTGAACGCAGTGAAAGAATCTGAATAAACAGTTTGTTCAAATTCTTTCACTGCGTTCAGAATGACAAAAGGGACGTTGTTATCTCCATGTTGCTGACATATTAAAAAGGTTTGACTAAAAGTTGCCCCCCCTCAGTAATACCGTAAACGAGTATGGTTTCGCCTGTTGGGATAGCGGCTTCATCTGTCACCGCATCTAATTCACGTAAAGCACCTTGTATGACGATATTAACTTTGCCGATGCCTTCTTCTTTGGCAGGAATAACGAGATAGACAGTGCCTCTTTTGCCAATAGCTCTGTGGATGTCAAGTGTGCCAGAGGACTGAAATTTCAACAGAAATTGTATGAGATGATAGGCTAACCAAACGGCTATCGAACCCGCAATAACACCTGCAATCAAGGCTAAAAACAGACTGTTCCCGCTACGCAAAGTTAAAAAACCCGTCCAGCCTAAGAACATACCAAAAGCAGTGATGCCTCGAAAACTGAAAAAGGCGAAACCCCAATCACCCTCGATGTGCATTTCATCGCCACCGATAAATTGATAGCCGATATATATCAGAAACAGCACATTGGAAATGCCGCCAATGATGAAAAATATTTGTTCAATATGAGTTAATCCTTCCCAAAACATAATTTTATGATTTTAATTATTAACAGAATTATCTTTTATTTAATTCCAGTTGACGATAAAATGTTTGCTTATTTCGACTAATTTTAGAAAATACACGACGAGATGGCTAAAACCATTTTTTTTGTTGGATTTTTTTGAAACAGTCATTTCATTGTCATTATTCTTTCACACGTAAACATAATGAATAATCTGTTCAAAACTTTAACATTCTTTAACATCTTATTAAACCTTTGGGAACACCTTTTGTCTAAGTTTTTAGGTTTACCCCCCCTCAGTATTTTTTGTCATTTTGCCCCATTTTCCCAACCAATTCCCATATTAGTTTTAGATTTAAGCCTTCATTTACCTCATTCAACGGAAAAACCTTATTCTCTTAACCAGTTTTTTAAATTAAGAACGTCAATGAGCACGACGACAATAAAAGAAAAAACGCGCCGTCCACGAGTTGTAGCAGGTCTCACTCCATACACAGGGACGTTTGACAAAGAGCAAATTACCCATTTGCTGAAACGAACCATGTTCGGCGCAAAAAAATCGGATGTAGATTTTTTTACAGGTAAAACCTTAACCGAAGTCATTAACACACTGCTTACAGAGCCGCCAGCATTGACAGATGCCGATTTGCCACTCCGTAATTATGCTGCCAGTACCCAATCGGGTGTCCTTGACGACATTATGCCCATTGGCACCACCTGGACTCATGCCATCTACAATAACAACTATAACGGTCAGCGTGTAACATCACTCAAATCTTGGTGGGGTGGCAAAATGATACATCAGCCGCGCAGTATTTTTGAAAAAATGGTTTTGTTTTGGCACAATCATTTTGCTACTGAAATGGATCAATCAACGTCTCATTTGTCGTACAAACATCTCATGACGCTGCGCCAGTATGCTATGGGCAATTTTAAGGATTTTACCAAAGCTATTACGCTCGACCCGAATATGTTGCGCTACCTCAATGGCTATTTGAACACCAAAACGGCACCCGATGAGAACTACGGACGCGAACTTCAAGAATTATTTACGGCTGGTAAAGGGCCTAATTCAGGTTATACAGAAGCTGATGTAAAAGCAGCGGCACGTGTTCTGACAGGTTGGAAATTTAAAGAAGTAGAAAACCCTGTTGGTTCAGGCAAATATGAGTGGGTTTCCTATATGTTAACGAGCAGTCACGATACGACAGCAAAGACCTTTTCCGCTTTTTATGGCAATACGGTTATTTCAAATACAGCTAATACCGAAGCAGGTGCGATCAAAGAATTGGACGATATGCTCACTATGATATTTGCGACAAACGAAGTCGGTATGTACGTATGCCGTCGCCTTTATCGCTTTTTTGTTTATTACGAAATTGATGCGACTATTGAAGCAGAGGTCATTACACCAATGGCTGACATTTTCCGTCAAGCGAATTATGATATTAAACCTGTTTTGAAGGCGTTATTTTCAAGTGAACACTTCTTTGAAGTCGGTATTAAAGCCTGCTTAATCAAAAGCCCGCTTGAATTCGCCATCGGTCTTTGTCGCGAATTCAATATGGATATACCGACAACAATAACAACGGTGACAACAGACATACCGATATTGTATAATGCGTGGTACAATATCACTATTGGAGACCGCCTCAATGGACCCTCTACGCAAGCACAAAACTTGGGCGACCCACCAAATGTATCGGGTTGGTCTGCGTACTATCAAGTCCCAGATTTTCATGAGGCTTGGATTAACACAGATACGTTTCCAAAACGCCTGCGTTACAGCGATACGTTGATGTCGAGTGCAGGCTATAACATAGGGGGTGGCAAAAAATTAATCGTTGATTTTGTCAAATTTACCGATTCTTTTGGAGCGGATGCATCTGATCCTAACATGTTGATTTCTAGTGCTTTGGAGGTTCTGTACCGTGTACCGCCGACAAATGCGATGTTGGCATATTTGAAAACGAATATTCTTTTAGACGGTCAAGCGAGCGATCATTATTGGTCAGATGCTTGGGATGCTTACAAAGCCAGCCCAACAACTGCGAATTTTAATATCGTCAACATTCGTTTGCAGAAATTCTATACGTTCATTGTCCGCAATCCAGAATATCAATTGGCTTAACAACATCAAGTTTTGAGTTTTGAGTTTAAGGTTTTGAGTTTAAAGCAACTTAAAACCCAAAACTCAAAACCAAATAAAACAAATCCGAAAATGCAAAGAAGAAATTTTATAAAAAATGCTGCTGCGGGCGTTGTTCTCCCGTCGCTTTTTGGTCAGTACAATGTTGAAGCCACTGGATTGTCCCCTTGGTTAGCCGCATTGACGAATTCTGCTACGGAAACCGACCATGTACTCGTCATCATCCGCCTAAATGGCGGTAATGATGGCTTACAAATGGTTATTCCGATTGACCAATACACCAATCTTTCGACAGCGCGCTCGAATATTCTCATCAACGAGAACCAAGTGTTGAAGCTCAACGGCATCACAGAGACTGGTTTACACCCTTCTATGACGGGTATGCAGTCGTTGTTCAATGAAGGGAAAGTGAAAATTATTCAAGGGGTAGGCTATCCCAATCAGAATTTTTCACATTTCCGTTCGACTGATATTTATATGTCTGCTTCGAATTACAATGAGAATATCTCAACAGGTTGGGCAGGGCGTTACCTTGCCAACGAATACGCCAATTACCCAGTAGGTTTCCCGAATACGCAAATGCCTGACCCATTGGCAATTCAAATCAATGAAATGACTTTGGCATTACAAGGACCTGCGCAAACAATGGGTATAACCGTGAGTGACCCAACTAAGCCGTATGATTTCCTTGACGACAATGGCAATACACCGACGGGTAAAATGGGTAAAGAGTTGATTTATCTCCGCACCATTGCCCAACAAGCTGATAAATACGGCGCTATCATCAAAACGGCTTATGACAAAGCGACAAATTTGGTGACTTACCCCAACACAGGCTTGGCAAATCAACTTAAAATTGTCTCACGCCTCATCAAAGGCGGCTTGAAAACGCGGGTTTATATGGTGACAATCGGTGGTTTCGATACACATTCCAATCAAGTTGATGCCATAGACCATACAAAAGGTAGCTATGCCAATTTGATGGCTCAATTATCCGATGCTATTACTTCTTTCCAACGCGATTGTGAAGCTATGCGCATTCAAGACCGTGTTTTGGGTATGACTTTCTCTGAATTTGGTCGGCGCATCAAGTCCAATGGTTCAATAGGTACTGACCACGGGGCGGGATATCCATCATTTGTCTTCGGCACACGTTTGTATGGTGGTATATTGGGTTCAAATCCGACGATTCCTGCGAATGCCAGTGTCAATGCCAACA
>JAYVFS010000298.1:0-25268 GCA_043772905.1 Saprospiraceae bacterium
TATTTTCGCTTAAAAACGCTTGATTTTCTTCTGAAAACGTCCCCCTCAGTATAGCAGCCGACGTGTCGTCGCAAGAAGACTCGATGGCGAGAATCGTGACGATGTTTGGAATTTTAGTCTTAATAGCCAACATAAGTAGTTGATAGATGATAATGAATAATGGAAAGTTATTTCAATAAATGGCACAAAAGGCGTGCTTTGGTAACTTCGGGAAGTGCAAAAGTATATCTTCATGGCGACAAACCGTTTAAGTATCAAGACAAAAAAATTTGTGACATAAGTGTCCGCCAATCAATGACATAAACTTTATAACAAAATGAAAAAGACTATTTTAATACTACTCCTTCTTTCAACAACCACTATGGCTTGTTCCAAAAAGAAAGTGGGCAAAATCACAGCAACTAAAATCGAAAAAGAATCTATAAACAACCCTTCAAAAAGTGTTGTAGAACCTAAAAAAGAGATAGCATTACCTATTGAAAAAGAAGTGAAATTAATAGCCAAAATTAATCGAACATCTTGTTATGGCAAATGCCCTGTTTTTACGATTGAATTGTATGATAATGGTATGGTGAAATACAACGGCATTGCTTTTGTGGATAAAAAAGGGGCGTTTATAGCAACTGCCAATTCTGAATTTATGGCTAAGATTCAATCCAAAGCCTTATCTATCAACTACTTATCTTTTGAAAACAAATACCCAATTGCACCCGTTGTCATCGCCGATTTACCGACCACAACGACCTTTATCCGCATCGGCGAAGAAGGCAAACAGGTTTCTGACAATTTCGACGCACCGCGAGAATTAATAGATTTTGAAATTTGGTTAGAACGCCAATTTGATAAACTGGATTGGCAAGCTAAGTGAGGGCGAGTCAAATGCCTTAGTGTAATACTCCGTTTAGACACTAGTGCAGAATAGCCCGTCTGTTTTCTAATTTTGTGGTATCTAAAATCACATTCAAAAAGTAGATAAAAAATACCATTTTACATAAAAAAACTTAAATTTGCAGTGAAAAACAATAAGACATTATTAATATAAGATTTAGAAACCTTTGCATTTCAGTATATATACAAATATTAAAAAATTATGGTAAAATCAATAAATATACAAAATTTTAAGATTTTCAAGAAAGCTAAATTTGCTGACTTCGGACAAGTAAATCTATTGGGCGGCTTAAACAATGGCGGTAAGACGACATTACTTGAAGCATTATATTTAGCAATATCGCCTTCTAATAAAGCTATATTAAGTATAAAAGGATTACGACGTGAAGCGATTGATAAGAAAATGATTGAAGAAACATTTGACACTATTTGGGATAATTTATTTTATTTGCATGACAAGAATAGTCCTATTACCATTGATTTAACGACTGAACAAAATGACTTTTACAGATTAAAAATAACTTGTGACAGCGAAATAGATGATTTTATAAAATTCTTAAAAGATGATAGTGATATTGAAAGTGAAGTGTTAGAGATTACTAAATCTCTGTCTAATCAAGAAAATTCAAAATCAGCATTACATATTGAAAGTCAAAAAAATTCGCAAGATTATGCATCTTCTGTTTTAGTAGCAAGTAAAAATGGTTTGGTAGGACGTGGATTAAACACAACTGCCATTCAGAAAGTAGCTTTAATACCCTCAGCTGGTCGTATAGAGGGTGAAGGGTTAGCCAAAATATACAGTCAGACAGAATTAAAAGGTCAGCATCAGCCTGTAATAGATTTGTTACAGGCATTTGACGCCGAAATAGAAAGCGTCAGGGTATTTAATAATACTGGAAAACCATTACTTAATATTCGGCGTAAAAACGAACCATTTATGTTGCTTTCTTCATTTGGAGATGCCATGAATAGAATGGTTGACCTTGTTTTGAGAATTGTGAATAATGAGAATGGTATTGTTTTGATAGATGAAATTGAAAACGGCGTACATTATACAAAACATGAAGCAATTTGGGCACTCATTTTTACATTAGCTGACCGTTTTAAAGTCCAAATATTTGCTACTACACATAGTAAGGAAATGATGTCAAGTTTTGACAGGGTTGCTATTAATAACAATACAGTAGAAGCCAAATATATTGAAGTATTCAAAAGTTCAAGAACTAACGATATAAAATCAAATGTATTTGATAGAAAAAAATTAGAATATGCCCTATCTCAAAATGAACCTTTACGAGGTGAAACTTTATAAATATGAAAAAAACTATATTAATCGTAGAAAGTCATAACGATGTTGCTTTTTATAATAAATTATATTCTTTAGCAATTAAAGAAAATGAAGAAAATGATAATCTTGTTGATATTGTGGAGTTTGAAGATTTACATAATTTTGATTACAACGGTACAATTCAAAGAGGATATAGTTTAAAATGTTTGACTGCAAAATTAGAAAACATCAAAAGGCAATTAGATAAACCTACATATCAACATGTCAATCATATCGCCGTAATTGTAGACGTTGATTTTCCTTCTGATAAAAAACCTAATAAAGAGCAAGATGGTGGAAAAGAGAACCGTTTATATCAAGTTAGTAAGGCAATAAATACAGTTTTTGGTACGAAATTAAATTTTGAGGAATCAGGAGAAGGAAATATTATTAAATCTACAATTAGTTTAGATGAAGATACTGTCATTGATAACTTCTTTTTTTCTTGTTTCTTAACTAAAAATACTAATAATCAAGGCAATTTAGATTATTTACTAATGGATTTAGCTTCAAAAAAGAAAGAAGCCCATCATGCAAATTGTCTATTTGCTTGGCAAGATTGTCTAAAAATTAATAACAAAGAAATTAAGGAAGGCTATCTAATCAAACTTTGGGTGGATTATTATATTCGCTTTGACACAGCAAGTTCTAAAGAGAAAAGTGATGCAGAAATAAAGCTAAAATTTCCTTATGTAATGGAAAACAAAGGAGAAGATATTTTCACTTTCGATGATGCCATTTTGATACCTTTCAAGGATTATCTTTCAAAAATATTAATTTGACGTAAGTGGTATGATTAAACTTAATAGTGCTAAACTAAAGTGCGGCAAAAGAAAAAGTACAACTTTTCTACTCCCTCAGTAAAAACCACAAAATGCCAAGACGGACAAACCCCGCTTGGCATTTTGCATTCATAAAAAAGAGAAATTCCTAAGCCACAGCCGACATCGTTATGTTCGACATCATTTGCTCCAAATGCACGTTTTTCACTTCTTTTTCACGGTCTGCAATTTCGATAAATTGATCATATAAGTCGTTCAAATTGTAGTTTTCAACTGGAAAACCCAATAATTGCAAGCGATAACGCAAGGCTGCACGACCACTCCGTGCTGTCAAAACGATGCTCGATTCTGAAACACCGACATCAAGCGGGTTGATTATTTCATAGTTTTCACGACATTTTATCACACCGTCTTGATGAATACCCGATGAATGAGCGAAGGCATTTGAGCCAACAATCGCTTTATTCGGTTGCACCATCATACGCATTTTTTCGCTGACTAAGCGGCTCAAAGGATACAATTGTTGCGTTTGAATATCTGTATATAAACCCAATTCAGTATGCTGACGCATGACCATAACGACTTCTTCAAGGCTCGTATTTCCCGCCCGTTCGCCGATGCCGTTGATGGTACATTCTATCTGGCGCGCACCATTCGAAACCGCCGCAATCGAGTTAGCCGTAGCCAAACCCAAGTCGTTGTGGCAATGCGCTGAAATCGTTGCTTTGTGGATATTTGGCACATTATCAACCAAATATTTAATCAAACGACCGTATTGTTCAGGTAAACAATAGCCTGTTGTGTCAGGAATATTCACAACTGTTGCACCTGCTTTGATGACCGCTTCGACCAATTTAGCCAAAAATTCAGGGTCAGAACGTCCTGCATCTTCACAGAAAAACTCAATATCTTCAACAGATTTTTTAGCATATTTAGTCGCCCAAATAGCCCGTTCGATAATTTCTTCGCGTGTTGAATTGAATTTGTGAATGATGTGAAAATCACTCGAACCGATACCCGTATGAATACGAGGGTATTTGGCATATTTCAACGCTCCTGCAGCAGCATCAATATCTTTTTGAACCGAACGGCTCAATGCACAAACAGTCGCATGTTTTATGATTTTAGAAATCTGCGTAACCGAATCGAAATCGCCTGGACTTGAAATCGGAAAACCCGCTTCGATAACATCTACGCCCAATTCTTCAAGCGCATGTGCGATTTCTAATTTCTCTGGAAGGTTCAATTTGCAACCTGGTACTTGTTCGCCGTCGCGTAATGTTGTGTCAAAAATTTTAACTTTATCTGCCATTATTTGCTATTTTTATGATTCGATGTCTATAACTGTGACTTTAAGAACATAAATTTACGGCGAACGTTCGCTGCAACATAAGCAAGTTTGGATAATCACTACGTATTCAAATGCAATTTTGCACTTTGCAAAACATTGATAATCAACTACTTATTACTTAATATAATACGATGCCTACTCCCATACAAGATAACTTGTTTCAACTCATCAAGACGTTGGAGAAAGCCGAAAAGCGCAATTTTCGGCTCTACGTCACCCGTAATCAGTCGAGTGAAGACCTCAAATTTTTGCACCTCTTTGATGTACTCGACAAATCGAAAGAATATGATGAAGCAACGATATTTAAAAAAGTCCCTGACATCCGAAAAGAGCAATTGTCGAATTTAAAAGCGCATCTGTACAAACAGCTGCTCACATCTTTGCGGCTTTTGCATAAAAATAAAAACGCAGATATTGACATACGTGAACACCTTGATTATGCTAAGGTGTTGTATAACAAAGGCTTATACATTCAGTCACTACGTATTTTGAACAAAGCCAAAGAAATGGCTAATGTTAACCATCAATATTTTTTAAAGTTAGAAATCGTTGAATTTGAGAAATTGATAGAAAGCCGGCACATCACTCGTGCGCATGAAGGGCGTGCAAATGAACTCGCCATTGAGTCCGCACAAACAATGAAACGCTTGATGAATACCAGCCATTTGTCCAATTTATCATTACAACTTTATGGCATGTATTTGCAAATGGGTCATGCTAAAAATGAAGCAGATTGGCAACGGGTCAATGACTTTTTAATGACCAATACGGCTGATTTGCCCCCCCTCAGTACGATGGGCTTTTTTGAAAAAGTTTACTTTTATCAATGCCATGTTTGGCAAAGTTATATCGCACAGAATTGGAAAAACTATTATCGGTACGCCTACAAATGGGTAGAACTGTTTGAAAATGAACCAATTATGAAAATTAATGACACGTCTTTATACCTCAAAGGTGTGCATAATTTACTCAATGCGTTGTACATGGCGCTCGACCACACGCGTCTGTCACAGATTTTAGATAACACAGAAAAATATTTAACACGTCACGCGCATGTCTTAGATGAGAACACAAGGACATTGGCTTTTCATCATTTGTATTCAGCAAAAATTAATAAACACTTTCTCGAAGGCTCTTTTACTGAGGGGGTGCAATTGATACCAAAAATTGAGGCGCAACTCAAGGAGTTTTCAAAAACCTTAGACGAGCACCGAATTTTGATTTTTTATTATAAAATTGCTTGTTTGTACTTCGGCAGCGGCAATTTTGACAAAGCAATTGATTATTTGAATAAAATCATCAACCTAAAAACGGGCAACTTACGTACTGATATTCAATGTTTTGCGCGTATGTTACACTTGATTTGTCATTACGAAAAAGGGCATTTTGCTTTGTTAGAATACCTCATCAAGTCGGTTTATCGCTTTTTATCAAAGAATGGCGACATGTCGGGCGTAATGCAAGAAGTCCTAAAATTCCTAAAACGCGCCTTGTTTATGAAGCAAAAAGACTTGAAAAACGAATTTGCAGAACTCAAAAGACGTTTGGAAGAATTGGCTCAAAACCCTTTTGAGCGGCGGTCTTTTGTCTATCTCGACATCATTTCATGGCTTGAATCGAAGGTGGATAGCAAAACAGTAGAAGCAGTAAGTCGGAAGAAGTTTTTGGGACGGGCGTTGCATGATGTGCGGGTAGCGGCGATATTGAGGTTGTAAATGACTGAATCAAGTTGAAGCAATAGGTATCGGATACAGAAATCTGAATAGTTTTTTATTTTTTGCAAAAAAAAACAAAAACTATTCAGATTTCTGTATCCGATACCTTCAGCGACCAGTCGCATCAGCCCAATCAGTGGTCAAAAAAATCAACCCTCCAACTCCACCAAAGCCGACTCCCATTTTTGCATTTCGGTAGCCAGTTCTTTTTGGACTGATTTATATTTATCCAACACCTTTTGCGCATCAGAACGATTGTAAAAACTCGGATTTGCCATATCTTTTTCAAAATTAGCCACCTGTTTTTCTAAATCCGCAATGCGTTTTTCAGCCGTTTGGACAGTGCGTTCTGCTTTTTTGCGGTCTTTATCATCACCATTTTTACTTGCACCGTTTGAAGAAGTTGTAGCTGCTGCTTTTGTACTCATCTCCACATCGCGCATATTATCAAGTTCACGTCTTTCAAGGAAATAATTGACATCGCCTAAGTGTTCGTACAGTTTTTTATCTCTAAATTCAATAGTTGTCTCTGTCAAACCTGCTAAAAATTCACGGTCGTGGCTCACAATAATCAATGTGCCATCGTATTGCATCAAAGCATCCTTCAAAACTTCCTTTGAAATCATGTCCAAGTGATTCGTCGGCTCATCCAGGAGTAGCAAATTGAACGGCTTCAAAAGCAAACAAGCCAATGCCAAACGTGCACGCTCTCCCCCACTCAGTACCGATACTTTTTTACCCGCATCATCGCCTGTAAACATGAATGCACCAAGGATTGCCCGCAATCGTGTACGCATTTCAGGCGGCGAGTGCATTTCCATTGTTTCAAGCAATGTATTATCTTTATAAAGTGTTTCAGCTTGATTTTGAGCATAATAACCTACTTGAACGTTGTGTCCTAAAATAACCTCCCCCTCAGTATTTGTCAATTCACCAATCAGAATTTTAGCCAAAGTCGTTTTACCTTGTCCGTTTTGACCGACAAAAGCCACTCTTTCACCTCTATCTAATTTCAAATCCACTTTGCTCAAAACATCTAAACTGCCATAACTTTTTGACAACCCTTTTGCTTCTACAACGACTTGACCACTGCGTGGCGCAGGCGAAAAACGGATATTCATGGACTTGATATCTGCTTCATCAATCTCAATCCGGTCCATTTTGTCCAATTGCTTTTGCATGGATTGCGCCATACTTGTTTTGGTCGCTTTAGCCATGAATCGGTTGATGGTCTTTTCCCTGTCCGCAATCATTTTTTGTTGATTGGTATAAGCATTTATGAGTAATTCACGGCGTTCTGCACGCATTTCTACGTATTTAGTGTAGTTCGCTTTGTAATCATAAATTTTGCCCATCTCAATCTCAACCGTCCGTTTGGTCACATTGTCCAAGAACTGCTTATCATGGGAAATCAACACAACAGCGCCAGGATAGTCTTCCAAAAACTTTTCTAACCAAATGATGGATTCAATGTCCAAGTGATTGGTCGGCTCATCGAGCAAAAGGAAATCGGGACGTTGCAAGAGCATTTTCGCCAATTCCACACGCATTTGCCAACCACCAGAGAACTCATCGGTCAAACGATTCATATCTGTTGACTTGAAACCAAGACCCTTCAAAATACGCTCGGCATCAGCTTGTGCGGTATCGCCACCCAAAATATGGTGTCTTTCAGTCGCTTCTGACACGTCATGAATCAAATCCATGTAAGAATCTGTATCATAATCCGTGCGAATCGTCAATTGATGATTCAATTCTTCAATTTTTCTTTCTAATGATTTGACTTCATCAAAAGCAGACAATGCTTCGTCAATGACCGTTCTGCCCATCGGCAAGGTCATATCTTGATGCAAAAAACCAATCGTCGCATCGCTGGCTTTCGAAATCGTGCCGCCGCCATTAGGTGTTTGATAATTGGCAATAATTTTCAAAAGAGTTGACTTGCCCGCACCATTACGCCCGACGAGACCCATACGGTCACGTGGTCCGATGACGAAATTAACACTGTCCAACAAAGTACGTTCACCAAAGTGAACACTGACATTAGAAACTGAAATCATTTTTTGATTTGTCTATCCTGAATAAGGCGCTATTTATTTTTGCCCCCCTCAGTATTGATGAGTGATTTTCTTCAAAAAACGCTGAAAAAACGGCGTTGCGGCTTCCTTTATATAACTATAAACGTTAAATTTAGAATTTGCGCCGCAAATGTACGAAAAAAAATAAAGACGATGAGATAAAAGGCTTAAAGACTTCTATTTCCTGTTTGTGGTATGATAATGAGAATGGAAATGAGTGCGTAATAAAATGGCATAACAATTTTTCCATGTCGGTATCAAAAATTGAGGCCGCTTTGGATACGTTACGTTGACCGCGTTTTGTCATTTATTGAGGCAATAGTATCACAACTTTTAAGGAAAAAAATGGATGTTCAAGAATTATTTCTAAATTTATCCCATATAAAAAAGTAAAATGACAAATACAAAAAGGTCTCTGCCTTATATCATTTCAGTGCTCTTTCCAGTCTATTTCATCATCCAAAATGAATTGACAGCTGAGTCTGATGTGATATTAATATATTTTTATGGGGTCTTACTTGTTTTTGGGATGTGTCGTTTGATAGAAAAGATGGCAAGCTTATCAGGCAATCCACTTTTGAAATGGGTAAGAGCTATTTTGGGCATCAGTTTGTATATTGTTGTTTTTTTAATTTTGGATTATTATTACTTTGACATAACGCTTCGTGTTATTCCATCTTCTACATGGAATTTAAGCGTGAAAATATTTTTTGTTGCAACGCTCTATGTGGCTTTCTTGGAAAACATTAGGTGGACAAAGGCTCGAGAGCAATCTAAAATAGAAAATTTAACGCTGCAGACTGAAAACGTAGAAACACAATTCAATTTGTTGATACAACAAGTCAATCCTGACTTTTTATTCCATTGTCTAATGACATTAGAAACAATGGTTGATGCAGAGGATCCACACTCAGAGGATTATATTTTGAGATTGGCAGATGTGTATCGACAGACTTTGAAAAAAGAGCGCAGCGATGTAACCCTCGACGATGAATTGCACTTTCTAAAGTCATTTATGTTTTTGATGTTGTACGGACAGGAAGAAGCCATTTTTTTTGAGATGAAAGTATCGGATGAATCTTTAGTTTATCAACTCCCCGTCTTTTCATTGCAAATGCTGGGTGAAAACGCTATTAAACACAATACCTTTTCTGTAAATCATCCTTTGTACATTACGCTTTACCAAAAAGATACTAAAAGCATCACTGTTTCCAGTAATTATCAACCCAAAGAAACAAAAAGAGAATCGTTTGGCGTTGGTATTGACAACTTGATAATGCGTTATGCTTTGGCTGGTGTAGAGAATGCAGTTGAGATTGAACAAAACGAAACAACTTACGCAACGACTATAAAACTATATTAACAATGTCCTTAACAGGTTACCGCAACAGTCTTCCATTGGATTTAGAGAAATACCTACCTCTAATCTATATCATTGCGATGCCGCCATTCAACATTTTGGTCTTAGGATTATCTATAAATCATCCACTTATTTTATTGAAATATTGGATTTATGCCTCAGGGATTCAATTGGGTATTTGGTATATCGTTAAAAGGATATTGTATGAAATGACTTATCGTCCACCCATCAAATGGATCCTAGCTTTTTTATCGAGTTGTCTGTATCTTTTTTTTACCTTTCTTTAGAGTTTCATGTTTTTCATTTAGCTCAAGGGGTCATTTCGCCTCTTTTTCTCATTACTTTTCTAAGGAATTTGATGCATATCTTCATTCTGATAACACTCATTGGGAGTATTAAATCAATTAAAGAGCGTGCTAAATTTAATTCTGACAACATTTCCCTTCAAACCGAAAATGTCAAAGCACAATTCAACCTATTGCTGCAACAAGTAAACCCACATTTTTTATTCAATAGCCTAACGACTTTACAAGCGATGGTGCGGTCAAAGGATGTACGGACAAAAGATTTTATTGTAAAATTAGGGGATGTTTATCGTCAAACATTAAAGGCTGAAAAAAGAACCGTCACACTGAAAGAAGAATTAGATTTCTTTAATTCTTACATGTATTTGATGCGATTGCGACAAGAAGAAGCCATTTTTTTAGAGGTTCATGTATTGGACGCATCATTGGCTTATCATTTGCCTGTTTTTTCATTACAATTACTGGCTGAAAATTGCATCAAGCACAATATTGTTTCTAAGGCGCAACCTTTGTATATTCGTTTGTACCAAAAAGATGCTAAAAGCATCACTATTTCCAACAATTATCAGCCTAAAGCCCTGAAAAGTGAATCATTTGGCATTGGTATTAACAACCTAAAAAAGCGTTATGCTTTAGCGGGTATTGAGGACGGTGTCAGTATAAAACAAGACGAAACAATTTACGAAACAACCATAAAATTATTTTAAAAAATGAAAATACTCATCGTAGAAGACGAGCAAAAAACGGCTCTTTTGCTTAAAGAATTGATTGAATTGCACCCAACTTATAACGTTGTCGGTATTTGTGATACAATAGAGGCGACCGTTACCTTTTTACAGACACATCAACAGGCATTAGATGTGATATTTATGGATATTCAATTGTCTGATGGACAAAGTTTTGAAATATTTGACAAGATTGCGGTCACATTGCCCGTCGTTTTTTGTACTTCTTATGATGAATTTACTTTAAAAGCCTTCAAAAACAATGGTATTGACTACATCTTAAAACCGTTCAATCAAAGTGATATTCATCAAGCGATTCTTAAAGTCGAACAACTCAAAGGTAGTTTTACGACCCACGCCATTCATAATTTGAACCTCAAGGAATTAGTGGCAAAAGAAAAGACTTACCAAACCAGTTTCCTCATTCGCTTCCGCGAAAAGATATATCCTTTTTTAGTATCAGATATTGCTTTCGTTTATTTAGAAAATGAAGTTGTTTATTTGTACAATTTTAAAGGTGAAAAGCATACGCTTTTTAAAACACTCGATGAGATTGAAAATGTCATTTCGCCACAACAGTTTTATCGCATCAATCGCCAAATGATTGTCAATAGAAAAGCGATTAAAGACATTGAAAACTACTTAAATCAACGAATTGTCGTGCATTTAACCCTTCCTACACCTGAAAGAGCCATTGTGCCACGCAATAAAGTCACTTCTTTTTTAAGTTGGGTTGAAAAGGGATAATGGTAAGTGGATAGTTTACCCCCTCAGTAAAATTTGTTATTTTTCACCTTCGTTCACTCGCAGCTCGATATAGTTGATTTAGCCCTCAACTTAGTCGTTTCAACCACATATATCAATCACTCACCCTTTGATGATGTTATCTTGTAGCATCTATCTAAACCTATGCGTATTTCTAAATTGTCAAACTAAACCGTTAAAACGCATCGGTATTTCTGTGGTTTGTAAACAGAGTTATTTCAAAGTCATGTCCTTAAAATCAAATACAATGGAAATTCTGATTGTTGAAAATGAACATAAATCAGCTTTATTATTGAAAGAATTAATAGAACTAAACCCAACTTGTCATGTATTGAATATTTGCGACAGCATTGAAGCGACCGTCAATTATTTACGCCTCAATCAGCAAAATTTAGATGTCATTTTTATGGATATTCAATTGTCAGATGGGCAATGTTTTGAAATATTTGATAAAATAGTCGTCTCGTTACCCGTTGTCTATTGTGCTTCTATCCATAGTTCTACCTTGAAATCTCCTAAAAACCACGGTATTGACTATATTTTAAAACCTTTTAATAAAAAAGACATTGAACACGCTATTCTTAAAATAGAGCTACTCAAAGCTCATTTTAATTCGGATTGAAAAAAGATGAATAGCAAATATGAACGAACGAATTACCCCCCTCAGTAAAATGCACTATTCAACATTACTTTTAGCAGATTCAAGCCTATTTTAAAGCGTCATACAACACGCATTATCAACCATTTTTTATCATAAAAAGCACACTTTAGAGCCGTGCCTTAAAATCAGTTAAAAATGAAAAACAATCCATTATTCCTTGCGCTTATTGCACTCGTTACCCTTACAACGTCATGTAAAAATGATGAAGAAATCCCCACCGATTGCACAGGTATTCATTGGGAATACGATGGCATTGATGGTCCAATCCATTGGAGTCAGTTGTGTACAGGGTACAGTACTTGTGGAAGTACGGCACAATCACCTATTAATATTCAAAATGCCACGGCAGATGCGACTTTAACGGCGATTCAAATGACTTACAAGCCTTCTGCAACGCACATTCTGTTCAATGGACACACAGAGTATTTTGCTTATGACACCCTTAGTCCGAGTACCATAACTTATGGCGGTATGACATACACCTTGCTTCAATTCCATACACATACGCAAAGTGAACACCGAGTGAGCGGTGCAGCGTATCCTATGGAAATTCATTTGGTGCATCAAAATGCGGCAACGGGCAAACTCGCAGTTGTTGGTCTCCTGGTTTCAGAAGGCGCAGAAAATGCGACGCTTCAAAAGTTTGTGCCGTATTTGCCCGTAAAGAAAGACAGCACTTACAACGCTTCTTCGACTTACAATGCATCCAGTTTATTACCCGCCCCAACAGGCTATTACACCTATACCGGCTCATTGACAACACCGCCTTGCTCTGAAACCGTCACTTGGTTGGTCATGAAAACCCCTATCACGGCTTCAATTGCTCAAATACAAGCCTTCAAAAACGTCGAAGGTGAAAACAATCGCCCTGTGCAAAGTTTAAATAGTCGAACTTTAAAGGCGTTTAACTAATCCCTACGCTTGCCACTCATGTCGCCTTTCCTTGCACCGATGATTACATTGGTTGCAAGGGAAGACGACAAAAATAAGTTCCCCCCCCCTCAGTATTTTAGTCTTTTCCCTGCAAAAATGAATCTGTGATGTAATGCATAACTTCCTATTAAACATCATAATGGTTATGAGATTTACCGCCCGTTTAAGTTGATTCAAGCCGCCATTTAGCTCTTTCAGTCACATATCTCAATATACCACTTTTGAATGATACTAACTTGTGGCATCATTTAAGCCCAAACACATTTTTGGAAAACAATTTATTAAACTTAAAACCTATGAGCTGATGCACAACTGCTAATTCTCCCCTCCACTGAATGAAGTCATTTGGTGGAGGGATTCTAACAAATCGCTTCACTTTTTACGGTTCCGTGTCCTGACAGGCACGAGACATAGTACTCTATTGCCCTAAGGGTTGTAAAGCGACCCCGTCAGTATTTTCACCTTTATCATCGAATTTAAAAAAACAATTTACAATGAACAAACATTTATTTTTGATGCTTTTCATCTTTACCACTTTTACAGCCCAAGCCAGTGATTATTATTGGGTAGGTGGTACTGGTAACTGGTCTGCTTTTGCGACCCATTGGGCAACTACTTCAGGTGGTTCTACCTTTTACACTGAAATACCCAGGTCAACAGACAACGTCTTTTTTGATGCCAATTCGTTTACGGCGCCGGGACAAGCGGTGACGATAGACGTACCGACCGTGACCATTGTGGACATGGGCTGGACGGGTGTGACGAACAATCCAACGTTCAATCGGAATAATAAAGCCATCAACCTGAATGGCTCCCTAACGTTTGTTTCAGGTATGGCACTTACCAACTCTGGCGGTGCGCTGACTTTTGGGGCGACGACGACTGGCAAGACTATAACAATGGGCGGTAAGTCAATAAGTGGAGGTTCGACCGTTTTCAACGGCATAGGTGGCAGTTGGTTATTGACAGACTCATGGAGCGGCACGACCGCCTTATTTCTCACTAATGGTTCAATTAGTACCGCCAATAATATAACGATGAATGTTGATGCTTTTTTAGCTGCTGGCAGCAATACAGGGCGGAGTTTGGCATTTGGGGCTAATAACATTTTGAACACGACCAGAGCTGTAGATTTATCTGGTTATGCCATAGATTTCAGCGGTACAGGACTTACGGTAACAGGTACGTCAACACTCACATTAAATGTTACTTCTTCGGGCACTGGCGACATCAATGGCGGTAATTATACGTTTTACAATGTCTCACATGCGGGCAATGGACGGGTTATTAAGAACGGACGTTTTAACAATGTTTCATTTACCAATACCCTTGATAATCAGGGACAAACCGATGCGACATTGAATGATGCAACGGCTGCGGCAGTCACTTTTGCCACCTGTGGTAATATTCAAAATGTCACGGCGACCTCGGTAGCCTTTGGTAGCAGCAACGGCTCCACTGTTTTCCTCAATGGCACCAATAACGTACCGACTATTACAGTAGCCGGTAATGCGGGCATCTATGATAATAGTAATGGGAGTACCTATGGTACATTAACGGTTTCGGGTACGACGTCAACGAACTGCCAATTTTCAGGTGGCAATAATAATACCTACACAACGATAACACTACCAGGCAGTGCTTTGATTGATGGTGGTACATTTACGACAGCTAATATCGGTGGTGCTTTTACAGGTCGGGCTTCAGGTACAACGACCTTCGGTACCCTAAACCTAACAGCTCCAGCGGGCACAACGCATAAGTTTGCACCCAATAAAACAATAACGATTACAACAGCATTGACTATAAACGATGGTAGGTGCAGTACACCTTCTGTTTTGGGTTCTAATACAGCAGGTACACAAGCGACACTAAGCCTATCAGATGCAGTAGGTGATATAACGCTCAATTATTTCAATGTGAGCGATTTAAAAGTGGTGGGTACTAAAGTTTATACAATAAACAATGCCAACAATTTGGGCAATAATACCGGTTGGGTCATTAATGGACGGGCTGCCCTCAACTTGTACTGGATAGGCGGCACGGGCAATTGGAGCGATGGCAGCCATTGGTCAACAACAAGTGGCGGTAGTGCCATAGGTTGTGGACCTTCTTTATTGGACAACGTCTATTTCGATGCCAATTCATTTACGGCAACAGGACAAACGGTCACGATAGACGTTACTAGTGTTACCATTGTGGATATGGATTGGACGGGCGTAACCAACAACCCGACCCTCAATTGGAATAGTAAAACCATCAACCTGAATGGTTCTCTGACTTTTGTTTCGGGAATGACGATTACCAATATGAATACCCTCAATTTGGGGGCGACGACATCAGGCAAGACCATAACGGTGGCAGGTAAATCATTGGGAGGGACGACCAAATTCAACGGCGTAGGCGGCAGTTGGTTCTTGACAGACTCTTGGAGTGGTGCGACCGCCTTATTTCTCACTAATGGTTCAATTAGTACCGCCAATAATATAACGATAAATGCTGATGCTTTTTTGGTTGCGGGCAGCAATACAGGGCGGAGTTTGGCATTTGGGACTAATAACATTTTGAACACGACCAGGGCTGTGGATTTATCTGGTTATGCCATAGATTTAAGCGGTACAGGACTTACGGTAACGGGGACAGCAACACTCACATTAAATACTTCTTCGGGCAACATCAATGGCGGTAATTATACTTTTGGCAATGCCACCAGTTCAGGTAATGGCATAAAAATAGAGAACGGCCATTTCAACAATGTTTCGTTTACCAATACAAGTAGTTCTGGAGCACAAAACGCTGCAACTTTATTAAATGCGACGGCTGCGGCAGTCACTTTTGCGAGCTGTGGTAATATTCAAAATGTCACGGCGACCTCTGTTGCCTTTGGAAGCAGCAGCAACGCTGTTTTTCTCAATGGCACTAATAACGTTCCAACTATTACGGTAGCAGGTAGTGGCGGCTTTTACGATAATAGTTATGCAAGTACCTATGGCACATTAACGGTTTCGGGTACAACGTCAACGAACTGCCAATTATCAGGTGGGAATAATAATACCTACACAACGATTACACTACCAGGTAGTGCTTTGATTGATGGTGGTACATTTACGACAGCTAATATCGGTGGTGCTTTTACAGGTCGGGCTTCAGGTACAACGACCTTCGGTACACTCAATTTAACGGCAGCGGGCAGCAACATTACGCATCAGTTTGCGGCTAATAAAACAATAACTATTAACACTGCCTTAAACATCAGCGGTGGTACGGGTGGCAATCCGATATATTTAAAATCCACCACGGCAGTGTTATCACGGCTTCAACAAGTGCCCCAGGCACATACACTGTTTATTACAACATTCCATCAGCAGGTGGCGGACAAGCCTCCACTGTTGTGACAATTAATGCTTTGCCAACGCCCGTTATTACGGGTTTAGCGGCAACCTATTGTCCGAGTGTGTCACCTATTACTTTAACAGGTACGCCAGTTGGTGGTTCTTTTACTTTAGATGCCGTATCAGCGACAAGTTTAGACCCAGCCGCTTTATCAGCAGGTTCACATACAGTGACTTACAGTTATACCGATGCCAATAGTTGTTCTGCAACAACGACACAAACCGTTATAATTCATGCAATACCCGCCATCTCAACGCAACCCGTCGCTTCAACGACGCTTTGTGCGGGTTTTGGCACGACATTAAGCGTGACAGCCACAGGTACAGGCTTAACTTATCAATGGAAAAAGGACAATGTTGATATTGGCGGAGCGACGGCTTCAACTTACGCTGTGACTTCAACAACAACAGATATAGCCAGTACATCTACCTACACTGTTGTCGTCAGTGGCACTTGTACCCCCTCAGTAACTTCTGGTAATGCCGTTGTGATTATCAATGCTTTGCCAAAGATTACCGTAGAACCAACCGCTTCAACAACGGTTTGTGCAGGTGCAACGGTCAATCTAAGCGTTACTGCCACCGGTACAGGTTTAACGTATCAATGGCAAAAGGACAATGTAAATATTGGCGGAGCGACTGCTGCAACTTATGATGTGACCTCATCTACGACAGACGTAGCCAGTACCTCTACTTACACTGTTGTCGTCAGTGGTACATGTACACCAGCCGTAACTTCTGGCAATGCCGTTGTCATTGTCAATGAGTTACCAAAAATCACCGTAGAACCGACCGCTTCAACAACGCTTTGTGCTGGTTTAGGCACGACATTAAGTGTGACAGCAACAGGTACAGGCTTGACTTATCAATGGCAAAAAGACGGTGTAGATATTAGCGGTGCAACGGCTTCAACTTACGCTGTGACTTCAACAACCACAGATGTTGCCAGCACATCTACCTATACCGTTGTCGTCAGTGGTACATGCACTCCCTCAGTAACATCTGGAAATGCTGTTGTGATTATCAATGCTTTACCAAAAATCACCGTAGAACCAACGGCTTCAACAACCCTTTGCGCAGGGGCAGGCACAACTTTAAGTGTGACCGCCACAGGTACAGGTTTAACTTATCAATGGAAAAAAGACAATGTGGATATTAGCGGAGCGACTGCTTCCAGTTATACTGTCACTTCTGCAACAACAGATATAGCAAACACATCTACTTATACTGTTGTTGTCAGTGGTACATGTACCCCCTCAGTAACATCTGGAAATGCCGTTGTCGTTGTCAATGAGTTGCCAAAAATCACCGTAGAACCAACGGCTTCTACAACGGTTTGTGCAGGCACGCCTATCAGTTTGAGTGTCACTGCCACCGGCACAGGCTTGACGTATCAATGGAAAAAAGGCGGCGTGAATATCAGTGGCGCAACGGCTTCAACTTTTGCGATTGCCTCACCCGTAGCCAATGATGGCGCTACTTATACAGTTGCAGTAGGCGGTACTTGTACACCCACGGTCACGTCAACAGATGCTGTACTTGTGGTCAATACACCACCCGTTATTACAACACAACCCGCAACGACATCCTCAGTTTGTGTCGGTGCTGCCACCAGTATCAGTGTTGTTGCCACAGGTACAGCTTTGACGTATCAGTAGATTAAAGGCGGTTCAAACATCTTAGGAGCTACGTCTGCTTCTTATCCAATACCTTCTGCGGTTTCAGGTAATGCTGGAACGTACAGTGTCGTTATCAGTGGCACTTGTCCATCTCCTGTTACTTCAAGTAATTCGATTCTCGTGGTCAATAGCCCCCTCAGTATAACAACGCAACCTGTTGCCACAAAGACTGTTTGTGCGGGCGCAGCTATCAATTTAAGTGTTACTGTTACTGGTGCATTATTGACTTATCAATGGAAGAAAGACGGTAATGATATTAGCGGTGCAACATCTGCGACTTATTCTATCCCAACTTCAGTCGAAAGTGACCAAGCTACCTATACAGTTGCCGTGAGTGGTGCTTGTTCTCCAACCACATTGTCAAGCAGTTCTGTCGTTACGGTCAATTCTGCAACCAATATCACCACGCAACCTGTTGCTTCAACAACGATTTGTGCGGGTGCAGCGATTAATCTAAGCATCGTTGCCACAGGCAGACCTTTGACATACCAATGGAAAAAAGGCGGTGTGGATATTACTGGCGCAACTTCTTCTACCTTTGCTATTTCTACTTCTGTTGTTGGCGATGCCGCAACATACACCGTTTCAATAGCTAATTCATGTGCCGCAACGGTCACCTCCAGCAATGCTGTTGTTGTCGTTAATGCTTTACCAAGTATTTCAACTCAGCCAACTGCTTCTACAACCATTTGTGCAGGTGCGGCGATTAGTTTAAGCGTTGCAGCTACGGGTACAGGTTTGACTTACCAATGGAAAAAAGATGGCGTTGATATCTCAACAGCAACTTCATCCTCATATTCTGTTAGTTCAACCACAGCAGATGCGGCAAGTACATCAACTTATACTGTTGTCGTAACGGGTACTTGTTCGCCTGCCGTTACTTCTGGCAATGCAGTTGTTATCATCAATGCTTTACCCAGTATTACAACTCAACCCGTCACTTCAACAACCCTTTGTGCGGGTGCGACCATTAGTTTAAGCGTTGCAGCTACAGGTACAGGTTTGACTTATCAATGGAAAAAAGGCGGTGTGGACATTGGTTCGGCAACTGCATCCACTTATGTCCTTTCAACATCTGTTGTTGGTGATGCAGGTACTTACAGTGTTTTAGTCAGTGGCACTTGTGCGCCCACCGTTCTTTCGGGCAATGCGGTTGTCGTTGTCAATGCTTTACCAAGTATTTCGACACAACCCGTCACGTCAACCACAGCTTGCGAAGGTGTGCCTATCAATTTAAGTGTTGTTGCCACAGGTACAGCATTGACCTATCAATGGCAAAAAGGTGGTGTAGATATTTCAGGTGCAAATTCATCGAGTTATGCTATCGCTTCAACACTTGCGAGCGATGCGGCTACTTATACCGTTGTCGTTAGCGGCACTTGTTCACCAAGCGTTACTTCGGGGAATGCTGTTTTGGTTATTCATCAATTGCCATCGGACATCTCAGGCACCCCCTCAGTAAATGCCACTTTCACAACGACTTTATCAAACACCATCACAGGCGGTACTTGGAGCAGTAGCAATACAGCCATTGCAACGGTCAATGCTTCAACAGGTGTGGTAACGGGCATTCATTTTGGTTCAGCGACCATCAGTTATACAGTGACCAATGCTTGTGGTATGACGACAGTCACTAAAGATGTTACGGTCATACGCAATACAGTTCAAGTGAGTGCAAAAGCTTTTATGCAAGGCCCTTATAGTTCAAGTACAGGTCTTATGGCTGATGGTTTGCGGAGTGGCGGCTATATTCCGACTATTGAACCTTATACAGGAATGAGCAATTTTACACACAAAGGCAATGGCGGTGGTGAAATGCTTGACAATGCCAATGTCTTGACCATTACTGGCAATAATGCCATTGTTGATTGGGTATTTATCGAATTACGAGATAAAACAACGCCTTCAACAGTCATTGCAACACGCTCTGCATTGATACAACGAGATGGCGATATTGTAGAAACGGACGGCACATCAGCTCTCACATTCAATGATGTCATTGCAGGAGATTATTATATCGCTGTTCGTCACCGCAATCACTTAGGTTTCCGTACCGCTGCTTTACAAACCTTAACAACCAGCCCATTAAGTCTTAATTTGTCAGATGGTTCTAATACCCTTTTTGGTTCAGGTGCTTTGAAAGCCGTCGGTAGTGTCTATGTCATGTACAGTGGCAACGGCGACAGTAATGGTGTTGTGAATGCTGTTGACAAAAACAGCGTATGGCTGATTCAAAACGGACAGTTTACCTACCTAAGAGGCGATTATGATATGAATGGTGTCGTCAATGCCGCTGACCTCAATGGTCAATGGCTGGGTAATAACTCTCGGATTCAGCAATTGGATTAATCGTCGCTTGACAAATCTTAGGAAGATTTAGAATCTTCCTAAGATTGAAGTCAATCTTTTGATAAAGCCTTGATTTTGAAATAATTAAAATAAAAATGGTCATGATAATAAAATATAAAACCTTAATCTTGATAGGTGTATTAACAATCTTAGGATTCACCTTAATAGGACAAACCTATTGTTTGAAATACACACTCATCAAAAGCAGCAATACGGCAGAATTTACTGTCAGCTTGAGGGCAAGTGGTTCATCATTCAGATTGGGTGCCAGTAATTTGCAATTCCTATTCAACAGTGCCGCTTTAGCCAATCCCACACTTGTCAGTCATACCTTGAATGAAGCCGGTGTTTACAACGGCATCACTTTGACACAACCCAAACTGCCCAGTTTGGCTCATACAAGCGATGCTATGGTGTCTTTTAATTTTGATTTTACAGGCACAACTGGCACAGGTATCCCCATTAGTATAATCGGGACAGACATTGCCGTGCTGCGTTTCCAAATAGTTGACGGCAGCCAATCACCCAATTTGCGTCCTTATGAAAATGGTTCGGCAGGGACGATTGTTTATAATGACAATGCTTCCAATCCAGTGCTTTTGACATCAACAGGCAATTGCGCCATTTATAATACGCTGATTCCAACTTTAAGCGTAAAAGCCTATTCAACAGGGGCATCTGATAAACAAACCGTAACCATTGATTGGACAACAACTTACGAAAAAGACAACAACTATTTTATGATTGAACGCAGCATCAATGGTCGCCCCTTTACGGCTATCGGTGGATACATATTTGCGACCAAAGCGAATAGATACAGCTTTGTGGACATCAATCCCTTAAAAGCCTTGAATCGCTACCGTATACGACAAATAGACGTTGGTGGTCCAGAAAGCGTATCGAACGTGGTAGATGTATTATTGGAAAAAGGGTCTAAAATAAACGTTTATCCAAGCCTTTTAACCAATTACAATGACTTTATAACACTCGATGTACCTGAAAATACAGATGTAAAACAACAAAACTTCCACATCCTCAATGCTTTGGGTACAGAAGTTATGACTGGCAAAACGGCACAACGTATAGATATCAATGTATCACACCTCGTGAGTGGTACTTATTTAGTTAAAGTCGGTGAAGAACAAGTGAAATTTGTCAAACAGTAGATTTCATTTCTATAATGACAAAGGTTTTATTTACTGGGAGCGGGGCTTCTGTTTGGTTTTAAGCACCCCCTCAGTATTTAAACCCTTTTTGGGAATGGTGAATGGTGCTAACATATCAAGGAATGTTACAAACATTGCAAGGGTATAGAGCTAACATATCAAGGAATGTTACAAATATTGCAGGGGTATAGAGCTAACATAGCGAGGAATGTTACAAATATTGCAGGGGTATAGAGCTAACATAGCAAGGAATGTTACAAACATTGCAAGGGTATAGAGCTAAATTTAAGAACAACTTCCCATTGCTCGATATATGCTTTAATTGCCCCCTCAGTATTTTAGGTAATTTATATTCATTTGAAAATGGTTTGGCTAAAAATATTGTAGCAACAAACAGATTTTCAACTCTTTGAATTATCCATTATCAACTATCCATTATCAACTATCAACTATCCATTATCAACTAAGTATAACCTCTTTTCAATTTGATTAAAAAATCCTTTGTCTCAACTTTAAATTCTTTAATAATGAAAATACAATCAATCGCTTTACCCTTTAAGTTTTTAGGGCTTTTAGTTGCCTTTGCCTTGTTTGGTAAAGGATTAAATGCACAAACTTATTGCTTAACTTATGCTGTCACCAACAATGGTACGACCTTAGATGTGACCTTGGGCGTGATAGCCAGTGGCTCTGCTTTTCGACTCGGTGCAGGTAATTTGCAATTCAAATACAAGACAGCTGCCATTTCTACACCCATCCTCATCTCTAATGCCTTAGCGTCCACGGGGCGTTACAATGGTATTACAGTGACCAATTTCGCACCACCCAGTTTTGCAGGTACAGGTGATGGATTGGCTTCTTTCAACTTTAATTTTACGGGCATTTTAGGTACAGGTTTACCCATTGAATTGTCGGGTACTAACGTGGCGGTTATTCGTTTTCAAATAGTCAACGCCAACTTATCTCCCAACCTGCGCCCTTACGATAACGGTTCTGCGGGAACAGTTGTTTACAACGATGACCCCAATGACCCACAAATCATCGAAACGACGGGCAACTGTCCTGCTTATGATAATGTTTCCAATGGTGTGAAAGTACAACTCAAAGTTTTCCTTGAAGGGGCATATCAATCTTCCAATAACTTGATGCTCGACGGTTTAAGAACAAGTAATGCCCTGCCACTAACAGAACCTTATACCAGCTTAGGCTTTGTCAATCATGGCGGCGGTGGTGAAACCACAACAAATGCTGTTTTAGCCGTAACGGGTAATAATGCCATTGTTGATTGGGTCTTTCTTGAATTAAGATACAAACTCGATCCAACATTGGTTTTTTATACGCGTTCTGCGCTCATTCAACGTGATGGGGATATTGTAGATGTAGACGGTATTTCAGCCGTCACTTTTACAGGTGCGCCCAGCGACGATTATTATATTGCCATTAAACACCGCAATCATTTAGGATTTAGACCCCTCCGTACCATTTCGCTTAGCGCATCATCTACCAGTTTAGATTTTACGAACAACAGCATTTTATTGTATGGCTCACGACCTGCGCTCAAGCAAATAGCCACAGGTGTTTATGGTATGTATGCCGGGGATGCGAACCACAATGGCATCATCAATTCAGTAGATAAAAACAATTATTGGCGGCTTCAAAACGGTTCATCCAATTATCAAAGTGCTGACTTTGACCTCAATGGTACGGTCAATACATTAGATAAAAATGATTTCTGGTTGCTTAACAATTCAATTTTACAACAATTAGATTAACAATTTAAAATCTACTGACATGAAACAATTATCTATCATATTCCTCCTAACGTTGGCATTGAGCCAACCCTTATTTGCTCAAACTTACTGTACCAGTTACAGTATTGTCTCATTAACAGCCACACAAGTGACCGTAAAGGTCAGTCTTATGGGTTCATCTGCTTTTAATTTGGGTGATGCCAACGTGGTCATGAACTTTAATGCCAATGCTTTATCATCGCCCACTTTGGTCTCCAATACTTTGGGCAATGTCTATTATCAAGCCACAAACGTCACCAATCCAGCTGCTGGCATGGCTTCTTTGAACTTAGATTTTAACGGTTCAGCAGGACAAGGTGTTGCCATAGCCACTACAGCCACAGAAATCGCTCAAATTCGATTCAATATCACCAACGCCAATCAGACAACAGGCATTTCAGTTAATGCCAATTATAGCGTTCTTTACAAAGATGCGATTACGGCTTTAAATATCGGGAGTGGTTGTCCTAGTTTAGATGTGGTTTTGCCACTTGAATGGCTCTATTTTCAAGCCCGTACCACCACAGAAAAGGGATTAAAAGCGGTTCATTTAGAATGGGTAACGGCATCAGAGCAAAACATTCAACATTTCATCGTTGAACGCAGCCGCGATGGTAAAACCTTTGAAAAAGTAGGTAATTTGGTGGCTGCCAATAACAACAACAGCAAAAACTATTACCATGTTGTTGATACTAAACCCTGGAGAGGTGTTTCTTTTTACCGCATTCACGAAGTGGCTTTTAGCGGAAAGGAGTCCTATTCTCCCGTTCGCTCCGTTATTTTAGATGAAGACACCTTCACATTTACCGTTTATCCAAATCCAAAAGACAAATATACCCCCCTCAGTATTCAGACCAATTGGACAGAAAACTACACCTTCAACTTGTATGATGTGATTGGTAAACTGATATACAGCCGCGCGTGCAAAGGCAGCTTAGAATTGGAACATTTTGACTTGACAAGCGGACTGTATTTCTATGAATGTAAAACTTTTCAGACCAACACAACGGGTAAGATTGTTGTGCCTTAATGGAGGATAATCATATCCATTACAAAACTCTTACATAACAAAAGGGTCTCTTTCCGACGAAAGAGACCCTTTTGTTATGTAAGAGGGTGAGTTGTTATGACCAAACTGTATTTTTCGTTTATGTCAGGATAGAAAACGGAGTAACACATAAGATGCAGAAAAATGTACTGCTTCAAAAGGTTTTTATTTCTTTTCATTTCTCCTTGAGCTACCGCCATTCTACGGAGTAGGTAAATATTGATAATAAGCCAAGTCTATTTCTCTTCATATCAGACCCTTGTGAATATACATGAGATTTTACTGTCATATCCTTCGAAAGGTACTGCATACCGTTCCTACGGCTTATCCCAACCAAATAAAAGTATATATAATTTTCGCGGTACAGTATTTGAAATACGACCTTTCTAAGGTATCTAACAAATTATTTTAATCAAATTACTTAATTGAAACAATCTACATGAGAAAAATTAAACATGCTTTAATTAGAACATTAACAATTTGCTTAACATTCCTTTATGTAACTAATAGTTATGCACAAAGTGGCTCTGTTGCGACACTCTTCAACGCACAAAATTCATCAAATATCAATGGACTTACAGTAGATGCAAATGGCAATTTGTTCTATTTCGAACAAGGCAGTCCGACTGGTGATGACAAATGATTACGAAAAGTAACTCAATGTGGCACACTCTCCACGCTCTTTAACGCAGGTAATTCATCAAATATCAATGAGCTTACAGTAGATGCAAATGGCAATTTGTACTATTTCGAACAAGGCGGTTCAACTGATTATGACAAATTGTTACGAAAAGTAACTCAAAGTGGCACACGCTCTACGCTCTTCAACGCAGGTAATTCATCAAATATCAGTGAACTTACGGTTGATGTAAATGGTAATTTGTACTATTTCGAACAAGGCGGTTCAACTGATTATGACAACTTGTTACGAAAAGTAACTCAAAGCGGCAC